>NZ_JAWJBK010000004.1:0-242635 GCF_032842915.1 Oceanimonas sp. CAM02 | reverse complement strand
TGAACACGTCCTGGGCATCGGCGCTGATGGCATCCGCCGTGGCCACATAGGTGTAGCTGCCATTGGCGTTCAGGGTCAGCGCACCGTAGCTGCCCGCCACCGTGTTGCCCACGCTGGCATTGGCCGCGGCACTGCCGCTGGCCCCGGCCACTACTCCCACCACAGCCCCGCCGCTGGCCCAGTTATCGGCCCCGGCCGTGTCGTTATCCAGCACGCCGTCTGCGGCAAGCACCGTCAGGGTGTCCCCTTCGGTGACACTGTTGCTGTCGTTGCGGGCATCCGGGCCATCATCAAGCACTTCAATATTAATATTGCCGGTGGCTTGTTCACCGTCGTCATCGGTAATACGTACCGGAATAACCTCAGACAGACGGTCGCCGTCAAATACAGCATTGGTGTCATTGTGCGTCTGAGGATCAGTAACGCTGTAGGACCAGTTATAATTTTCATCAAATACAATGGTGCCATATTCTGTTGGCACTGTGCCGCCATTGGTAATATCAATCCAGTTGCCATCAGCATCCTGCACTTCTACCAGTGCCAGGGCATCACCACCGGTATTTATAATCAAAGTACCGCTTGCCGATTCATTATCAGAACCAGCACGGCTGCCAGCATCCAAAGCACCTTCGTCTACCCAGGCAAAATTACCACCGGCAAGATCAGGAAATTCAGGAGGAAGATCAGACGGCGTTAACGGCGGATTATAGTTAATGTCAAGTTCAGGAATGCTGTTTTCATCAAGTAGCCGGGGCAGCTCGTCCAGCACAGTAGCAAATGCTTCAGGCGCAAAGGCAGTATCAAAACCAGCCTGAGCCAGCAGAGCGTCACCAGTTCGGCCCACTACCACAAACCCGGCATTACCACTGCCATCAGCCGTTGCCGGCCCGGCGGCCGGTGCGGGAGCGCCGGCAGCGGTAGCCTCAAACAGTTCGGTAGGATCAAGACCAGCCAAAATGGCTGCCTGAATGGCTTCCAGCTCTTCTGCCGGCTCCGGGGCGGGTGCTTCTGACTGCGCCTGATCAGTAGTGGTGTCTGCGGATACCTGCGAGTACACAATGCCGGAATTTTCGTCAGTTAACAGCACACTGCCTGCCGGTAATATTTGGCCGGGCGTGACCGGAGAAACCGTGCCGTCTCTGGCAATAACAAATGCCTGACCTGTTAAACTGGTAATTTGAATAGCGCTTTCAATGCGAGTGGTGTCCATGTTTTCAGCCCCTTTGTATCTTTATATTAAGATTAGGGCTGCTTCATGAAAGGATCCTGCGCAAAATTTCGCCGCATACAGGGCTATTCAGGGGGTGTTCTTTCTATAAAAACGAACGTTACATCCGTTCCGGCAACAGGCTGGAATAACACCAATGAGTTTCCTACAAAAGCCGGGCCGGCGGACTTATAAAGCCCTGATAGGCATCTATGTGCAGGCTTTTCAGGCGTGCCACCTGTTCCGCGGTTTCTACCCGGGTCGCAATCGTCAGCGCTCCCATGCCGTGTGCCGCGCGGCACACGGCGGCCAGAAAGGCGTCGTTATAATCAGGCTGCTGTGCCTGGCTGGTGTAACCATGATCCAGCTTTACATAGGCCGGCCTGAGTTTGCCCAGATGCACCAGCAAATCAAAATGGCGGCCAAAGTGGTCTATTCCCCATTTCACCTTTAACCCGGCAAGCGGCGTCATTAATCGCTCCCAGCCCATGGCAAGCGCACTTTCAGGCAGCTCCAGCAACAGCCGGTTTCGCACCGGCTCATAACGCGCCAGAATTTGCTCCAGCTTGCGCCAAAAACCGGGCTGATGGCAGCTCTGACGAGTTATATTCACAGCCAGTGTCAGTTCAGGATGCGTCTCAAGAGTACGCAACACACAGGTCACCATATGCAAATCCAGCCGCTCTGCCAGCTCAAACTGCTCAGCAACCGGCACAAAATGATCAGCACTGTAAACCACATCCTGATGGCGAATGCTTATAAACACTTCATCATGGCAAGGCTCTCCGGCAAGGGTCATCACCGCCTGAGCATTCAGTTCAAAACTATTGTTATCGAGCGCCTGTTCCACCAGGGTTTTCCACTGCAGTCGTCCCAGCCGCTCACGCTGATGGTATGACTCTATCATGACGCCGGTTTTTTCATTCCGGGCCCGGTTCAGTACATGATCGGCCCGGGTCAGTAAATGGCCAAGATCATCGCCGGGCTGCACCAGCACTGCCCCCACCAAAGACAGTTCGCGCGCATCACCCGAATCTTTTACCAGCTCGGCAATGTGCCGGTTAATGGAATCACCCAGTTGCTGCAGCAAAGCCGGGTCCGTCTCGCTCAGCAGCACGGCAAACTCAGTAGCGGAAATACGCGCCAGCACATGCTCTCCGGCGTCGCGGCACAGCTGGCGTAAGTGATTACTGATCACCCGCACCATCTGGTCCCGTGCTTCAAAGCCCTCTTCCTTATAAAGCAGGTTCAGCACATTGGCCGATATCAGCATCAGTGCGCCACCGCGGTTATCACTCAGCCAGCTTTGGCTTTGTGTGGTTAACCAGGCACGGTTTCCAACACCGGAAACATGGTCCAGAAACGTACGCTTGCGCAGCCGCTCGGCCTCTTCTGCCTGCTCTTCAAACTGCACCTCCAGCCTGGCAGACATATGATTAATGGCCTGCACTACCTGCCTGAGCTCACGGGTTAAAGGCAATTCAATGGGCTTGCCAAAATGTTGCTGCTCTATTTCTTTAGCCTGCTGTTCAATATCATACAGCGGTCTGAGCAAATGCCGCAGCGCCATCATTAACAGCACTCCCACCATCGCAAAACTAATGGCAAACCATGTCAGCAGGCGGCTCATGCCCTGCCACAGCTGAAAATAAGCATGCCCGGTATGGCCCTGCACATAAAGCTCACCCAACTGCATCCAGCCGGACGTCAGCACGGCGCTGTGCTCACCTCCTTCAAACAAATTCAAACCGGCAAACCAGGCCGGCACCTGCTGTGGCGGTGCCGTGTTTTCTCGGCTAATGGTCATATCGGATGCCAGCAAGCGCAGCTTAATGGTGCGGTAATAGCCACCATCAAACATGGCATTAATTACCGACTCGGCCCCCAGCTGATCTTCACTTTCAAGATAGGGAGTCAGCGCCAGCCCCAGCGATGTTGCGGTGTTAATCACCATAAACTCCTGTTGCTGAGCCAGATAATTACGGGTGGAGCTGAACTGCACTGCATAGGCCGACACAAACAGCAGCGTAAACAGCAGCAGCATGGTGATCAAAAGTTGCCGGTACAGCGTCATATTGGTCAGTTCCTTTTGACAAATTCGTCACTCCGGTCAAGACCAGAGCCCACTACATGATGAACGCCACCACGGGGAGACTTATTTGGCTGCCGAATGGATTCCATTAGTTCAGGTTCATCGCCGGACGACGCAACTGAGTGCGATCAAGCCGGTGGCGTACCTCATTCCACAACGACAAGCGAGACGAATCTCCGGCCAGCTCACCCCGGCCACGCTCTTTCATTAACCATAAGTGTTCACCGTTAAAACTATAAACCGGTGCCAGATCACCCCGCCTGGTGGCCGGCAAAATGTTCGGCTTTAAATTATCCAGAATCAACGGCACCGAAGCCGGAGTAGGATAATAGGCCACCACCATATGAAACTGGTTAAGCTCCAGCGCCTTGACATAAACCAGCCTGAGTTTTTCATCAGGCACGCCCAGCTCACGCAACGAAAAATACTTGGCCAGGCTAAAATCTTCACAGTCACCGCCACCGGCACCAATAAATTCCATGGGCGTGGCCCAGTAATCGTTTTGGGACCACAGCTTAATATCATCAACAAATGCCAGCCGGTTAAAAAAAGCGTTCACCCGTGAAATAGTCTCCTGCTCATTCCAGCCCGCATTTTGTCCCTCACGTATCAGACTGCGCCACTGCGCCAGCCGGCCTGCGGCCACGGGCCCATATACACTCTGCACCGCAGCGCGCATGTTGCTGTCTTGTTCATCCAATGACCAGGCTGGCACGCCAAGCAAAGCGCCCAGCAGCGCCAGCCCGCAAAGCCGGTGATAAATCGGCCTCATTGCTCAGATGACGGCTCCATGCTGTATACATTCCAGCGTAACTGATCCGCCTCGGTCATATTGGTTAATGCCCCCACTACCCGGCGGTTGGCAGCGGCCGACTGCTCATTCTCTCCCATTAATACCGGCTTACTTTCGCCATAGCCGATAATGTCGAGCCGGTTGCCGGCCACCCCCTGCTGCATTAAGGCATCGCGCACCGTTTCGGCCCGGCGTTTAGACAGTGCCAGGTTGTATTCCTCGGTACCCACCCGGCTGGCATGACCTTCCAGTAGCAGCTTCAGCCCGGGATTCTCGGTCATAAACGCCGCCATCTGATTAATCTCATTCTGATATTCAGGCGTAATGTTCGACCTGTCGTGGGCAAACAGCACAATAATGTCTTGCTGCAGCACCCGGTTTTCACTGCCACCACAGCCGTCGTTATCTGTTAACGCATTCATTACCGAGTCGAGACAGTTATCCCGGGCGGTAATCACGCCGTCTCTGTCCATATCGGTCAGATCATAGGCAGGGGTTGTCTCCTGCTCGGGCTCGGGCTCGGCAGTTAATGATGAACAGGCTGCCAGCGGCAGCACTAAAGCCAGCAAAATCCATGTTTTCATTGTTTTTCTCCTTATTGTTACTGCCACTGCTCGGGTTGCGTAAAGCGCAATGCATCAAGCAACTGACCCGACGCATTCATAATTCGGTATTCCGCAAGCAGCTGATCATACTCGGCATTAATATAAGAGCGCCGCGCCTCAAACAACTCGTTTTCGGTGTTAAGCACATCCAGCAAGGTACGATCTCCCAGTGAGAACTGCTTCTTGTAGGCATCTACCGTGTCGTAGCTTGACTCCACATGCTGGCGCAAAAAGTCTTTCTGCCGCCCCAAAGACTCATAAGCCGCCCAGGCCAGACGCATTCCTTCGTCTACCTGCCGGTGAGCATTCATATGAATGTCTTTGGCCTGCATCTCAAGAGCAGACGTAGAGCGGCTGCGGGCTACATCGGCACCACCGTTAAACAGGTTGTAGCGCATGCGCACCATGGCGGTGAAATCATTATTGTGGCCACGCACACCGTCTATGTCGTCGTTCCAGTTGCTGTCCAGCTCAATATTCACCTTGGGATAAAAGCCTGACTTGGCGTCTCTGTGCTGCTGATGAGCGGCCTCTATGTCATACACCGCCGACTTCAGCGTAGGATGCTGCTCCTTGGCCATGGCCAGAGCATCGTCCAGGGTGGCCGGCACAAAGTTGTCGTCAGGAGACGGCTGGCGTAAATCGCCGGGCATTTCATTCACCAGCGCCATAAACTGGCTCTGAGCATCACGCAGGTTGTTCTCGGCGGCGGTCATATTGGAATAAGCCCGCGCCACCCGGCCGTTAATCTGGTTAAGATCCGCCGTAGAGCCCACACCCGAGCTGGTGCGCCGCTGAATATCCGACAATATCTGCTCATGAGTGGCCAGGTTACGCTGCGACAGCTCCACCACTTCACTCTGGCGCAACACATTCAGGTACACTTCCGCTACCCGCAGCGCAATATTCTCTGCATCTGAGAGCAGAGCATAACGCTGAGCGTCGGCTTCAGCCTGAGTGCGGTGTACGTTGCTGGACGTTTTAAAGCCGTCAAACAACATTTGCCGGAGCGATAACCCGGCCTCTTTACGGGTTAAGGTTTTGTCGGCCCTGGGATCGCCATCGCGCACACCCGGGCTGTCGGTATATTCATATCCGATGCCGGCACTGGCATCGAGCTTGGGTAAATAGCCGGCAAACGCTTCGTCATTGTCATATTGCCGGGACTGATAAAGATGAAAAGCTTCTTTCACCTTGGGGTGGGTCATTAGCGTTTGGGTTACCGCTTCTTCCAGTGTTTGCCCATAGGCAGGCAGCACCACCATGGCTCCCACCAGCACTGCAATTGCCGATTTTTTCATTGCTGATACTCCCTTTCTTGCTATCGCTCACGCAAAGCACCCTGCTTTGCTCGTAAAATGGGTTTGAGCAAATAGTCCAGTACCGTTTTTTTACCGGTAATAATGTCTACCCCCGCCTGCATTCCCGGAATAATCCGAAGCGGTGCCTGCTCGCTGCCCAGATAACTCTCTCGTGTTCGAATGGTAGCCAGGAAAAAGGTATTGCCGTCTTTGTCCTGAATGGAGTCGGCACTGATTTTTTCCACCTCACCCACCAGGCCACCGTAAATGGTAAAGTCGTAGGCCGTAAACTTAACCATGGCCTCAAGCCCCGGCCGCAAAAAGCCAATGTCTCTGGGTTCAATGCGAGCCTCTACCAGCAGGGTATCTTCCAGCGGCACTATCTCCACCAGACTCACGCCGGGCTGCACCACCCCGCCCACGGTATTCACACTCAGGGTTTTTACCGTGCCTTTTACCGGAGACAGCACAGAGGTACGGGTAACCCTGTCTTGCAGGCCCACTTCCCCCTCCCTTAACTGCGCCAGCCGGCTGCGCCGCTCACTCAGCTCCTGCTGAGACTCAGAACGAAAACTCAAAGCCACTTCCTTTCGCTTAAAAATGGTTTCGCGCAGCGTGGCTTCAAGCTTTGGCAGTAATAACCGGGCAGAGCTCAATTCACCCTGCAGCTCATTAAGCTGTCGCTCCAGCCGCAGAATTTCCACTTGCGGAACTATGCCTTCCCGCGCCAGCGGCCGGCTCATGTTGACTTCGCGGGCCGCCAGCCCCACACCACGGCGCAGGGTGTTGACACGAGAATTGGTTTCCACTATTTCCTGCTCACGCTGGCTTATCTGGTTACCGATAATGGACAACTGGTTACGCACATAATCGAGCCGCTCGTTATACAGTGAGCGCTGAATGGCTGGCTGCTCGGCATATTGCGCCACAAATTCATCCGCAAAATTCAGCGGTGCCGGGTTCACCTGCACCTGCTCACGCCAGCCCAAATCAGGGTTTTCCTGCACCACCACCGAGTTCACCTGGGCCTGCAGCCGCAGCACATCCCCCTGGAGGGCGGCAATTTCCTGCTCCCGCTCGCGCAAGTCCGACTTGAAGCGGGTGTCATCAATCAACAACAGTGGCTGCCCTTTTTCTACCTGCTGGCCCTCGCGCACATACAGCTCGCGCACTATGCCCCCTTCCAGGTTAGACACCACCTGCAGCTGGCTGGACGGAATGACAGTACCGTTACCCGAGGTCACTTCTTCCAGCCAGGCAAATCGGGCCCATACCAGTGCCGCCAGCACAAACGCCAGCATGCACCACAGCAGTGCTCGGGCACCTTTGGGCGTGTTCAGCAAAATGGCAGCGGCGGTATCGCTGGTATATTCCAGCTGCTCGGGGCTTGGATGCTTAGCCATGGCTTGCCTCCGGCACAGTGGCGGTGCTGGCCTGCAGCTGCGCCAGCACCTGAGCCTTGGGGCCGTTGGCCACTACCCGGCCCTGCTCCAGTACAATCAGGCGGTCTGCCACATCCAGCATGGAGGTTCGGTGAGTTACCAGCAGCAGGGTCTGATGCCGGCTCAGCTGCTTGAGCTGCTCGCGCACATGCAGCTCGGAGCGGTTATCCATATTGGAGGTAGGCTCATCCATCATCATAATGGCGGGGTTATTCAGCCATGCACGGGCAATGGCCACCGCCTGGCGCTGGCCGCCGGAAAGCAACCGGCCGCCTTCACCCACCTGGCGGTCCAGACCATCGGAGTCTTGATGAGAAAACAAGGTCACGCCCGCACGCTCGGCAGCTTTCAGCACTGCCTGTTCATCGGCAAGCGGATTGGCAATCACAATATTGTCGCGCAGGGTGCCATAAAACAAAGTGACATCTTGCGGCACCACGCCCAGGTTGCTTCTTAAGGTGGCAGGCTGCAGCTGTTCAATATTAATCCCGTCGATGCGAATGGTGCCCTCGGTAGGCCGGTAAAGGCCTGCTACCAGCCGCTCCAGAGTGGTTTTTCCCGAGCCAATTCGACCGATAATGGCCACCTTTTCACCCGCACGAATATGCAAATTGACATTATTAAGCACTTTCAGCTGTGAGCCCGGATAACAGAAACTCACACCGTCAAACACAATGTCGCCGGTGACTTTAGGATGATGTACAAAACGCCGGCCCTCTTCCTGCTCATCGGGCGCGGCCATAACGGTTTCCAGAATATCCATGGCCGAGCGGGCATGGTTATAACGGGTAGACAGCACCGACAGCTGCACCATGGGCGCAATAGCACGGCTGCCCAGCATAACGGCGGCAATCAGGCCGCCCATGGAGAGTTCACCGGCGGCAATCAAATACACCCCCAGCACGATCAGACTGATGGTGGTCACCTGCTGGGTGACATTCGCCAGCACAGACACGCCATTAGTCAGCCGGCGGGTTTTCATGCCCCAGCTGGCCATGTGACTGACCGCCTGCTCCCAGCGGTGCTGAAACGCCCCCTGAGCGCCAAACAGCTTAATGGTTTCAAGGCCGGCAATGCCTTCCACCAGGTTGGCGTTTTTCTGCGAGGCCAGCCGCGAACCTTCCTCAATGCTGTGGCGCAGAGGCCGCTGCACCAGCAGACTGACCACCAATAACAACACCATGGCCCCCAGCGGCACCCACACCATGTGCCCGGCAAACACCCAGATAATGAACAAAAACAACAGCGCAAAGGGAATATCCACCAGCGCCGCCACCGTGGCCGAGGTTAAAAACTCCCGAATGGCTTCAAATTCCTGCAAATGCCGGGCAAAGGCCCCGGTAGAAGGCGGCCTCGCCTCCATGCGCATGCCCATTACCTTGGCAAAAATCCGGGCCGACAGCAGCACATCGGCCTTTTTGCCAGCCACATCAATAAAGTGGCTGCGCAGCAGGCGCATAATAAAATCAAACACAAACACCACGGCCGCACCAGTAGCCAGCACCCACAAAGAATCAAACGCCAGGTTGGGCACAATTTTGTCGTAAACATTCATGGTGAATAACGGCGTCACCAGTGCAAACAGGTTGATGAGCAAAGAGCCCACCAGCACATCACGATAAATGGACGAAGAACGGCGCAATGTGCTCCAGAACCAATGACCATGATCATGATCCAGATTTTGCGGTGAACGTTCATCAAACCGGAATCTGGGCTTCAGTAAAATCAGCCGGCCGCTGTAGTGTTCAGCCAGTTTTTCTGGTGCCAGCCACTGCTCTCCCTCACCGGTATGAGGCAGCATCACCCGGCAGCCCCGTTCGGCGTCGCGTTCCAGCAGCACACAGGCATCACCCTGCTGCAGCAACAAAATGCAGGGCAGCAGCAAATCGGAAATATCATCCACTGAAGAGGTATCAAAACGGCAGGAAAAGCCGGCGCGCTCTGCTGCCCGCAAAAGCAGCACAGGGGTAAGTCGGCCATTAACCAAAGGTAAACCGCTGCTCAGCGCTTCCCCCTGACAGGGCTGGCCATAATAACGGGTAAGGAACACCAGGCTCTGCAACAGCGAACACCCGGCCGAGTTTGCATCCTGCATACCCATAACCGCTCCATGTGTTAACGTCTGATGCTAAGTCTAGTGAAATAATGAACAACCGGTGAAAAATTAAACATTCAGATTCAAGAAAATACTTCCAGCGCCGATAGTGCTATTCAATCTGGCGCAGTGCGAAGCATGTAAACAGTGAGTCTTGTTGCATCAGACATCGGAAACGAGTTTAATCTGCGGCTGATTTTTTGCGCAGCTGCAAAGACAAGGAACGCTGTATGCTACGAACAATAAAAATAGCTCCCCGCTCTGCCATCGCCTTTGGCACCCTCGGTCTCATCACCCTGATAGTAGGGTTAATGGCCATTTTTCAGCTCAAGAACATCGACAACCTGGTTTCCGGGCTCACCTACAAACGTATTCCTGCCGCCAACAACGTCGGCAAGCTGCGCCAGGATTTTTTGCTGATCCGGCTGTACACTGTCAATGCTATCTACCCGCAAAGTGACCAAAGCCGCCGCCAGGCACTGACCCGCCTTGAACAGCTGGGTAGCGAATTTAATAATGAACTGCAAATCATGCAGAGTTTCTTAACCACAGACGAAGGCAAAGCGCTGCAAACCCGGCTGGAAAATGCCAAAGCAGCGTATGATCAACGCCACCGTCAGCTTATTGCCATGATTGAACGCAACCAGCTGGCCCAGGCCGATCAGTTTCGTCATCAGGGTTTTAACGAGCTGGGCATTGCGGTAAGCACCGCGCTCAGCGACATTGCCGACTACCATCAGCGCCGCGCTGCCGAGTCTTCCGAAGAAGCCAACAGCACCATAGAGTTCTCTGTTACTGCCATGATCATTGCCATGATGGTCGCACTGGCACTGGTAATCACACTGGCACTGTTGTTCAGCCGCAGCCTGCTGCTGCCCATTCGCAAGGCAGTGGAAGTAAGCGAAACCATTGCCTCGGGTAACCTGACCACTCAGTTCAGCGACAATGCCAAAGACGAAGCCGGTGATATGATTCGCGCCCTGGCCGCCATGCAGCAGCAGCTGAAAGACACCATTCTCGACATTAACGACTCGTCCACTCAGCTGGCTTCTACTGCCGAGCAGCTGAGCGTAGTCACTGACCAGTCTACCCGCACCCTGCAACAGCAAAGTGACGAGCTGGAGCAGGCCGCCACCGCCGTGAACGAGATGACCTCAGCGGTAGAAGAAGTGGCCCGCAATGCTGCCGCCACCTCGCAAAACTCCGATACTGCCGACGAAAAGGCGCGCATTGGTCAAACCAAGGTGATGCATACCATTAACACCGTCAACGAGCTGGAGCAGGAAATTGTGCATACCCGCCAGGGTGTTGAAAACCTGGCCAACCGGGTGCGGGAAATAGGCTCAGTGCTGGATGTGATCCGTGGCATTGCCGAGCAAACCAACCTGCTGGCCCTGAATGCCGCCATTGAAGCCGCACGCGCCGGTGAATCAGGCCGTGGCTTTGCGGTGGTAGCCGACGAAGTGCGGGCACTGGCACACCGCACTCAGGAGTCGACCAAGGAAATTGAAAGCATGATGCATGCTATTCAGAACGAAACCAACGACACCGTCAACGCCATTCACATCAGCACAGAGCGCAGCGTGCAAACCCGTCAGGTAGCCCAGGAAGCCGGTGAAGCACTCACGCTCATCACCGACGCCATTATGCAAATAAGCGAACAAAACCAGACGATTGCCAGTGCCGCCGAAGAGCAGGCCTCGGTCTCGCGGGAAGTAGACCGCAACCTGGTAAACATTCGCGATTTGTCAGTGCAAACCTCCGCCGGTGCCCACCAGACCAATGTGTCCAGCACCGACCTGGCCCGCCTGGCAGAGCACCTGCACCAGCTGGTAACCAGATTCAGAGTTTAGATTTATGGGCCGGGAACAACCACCTCTGTTCCCGGCAGCAACTCCCCCAGCCTTGCCTGCAACACCGCTTTCGCTTCCGCTTCGCCGTGGATCAACCTGATCTGCCGTGGCGGCGGATGAATGCCGGTGGCAAAGGCAATTAAATCATCCTGGCCGGCATGAGCCGAATAACCACTTATCTGATGCACCTGAGCGCAAATATCAAACCGCTCGCCATCCAGCTCCACCCAGCCACCATCGGGGCCATATTCCAGAATATCCCGCCCCGGTGTGCCTTCTGCCTGATAACCCACAAACAACACATCGTTGCGGGCATCATTGAGCAGCGCCTTTAAATAATTCACTACCCGCCCGCCTGAGCACATGCCCGAGCCCGCCAGCACCACACAGGGCTTGTGCGAACGTGCCAGATAACCCACTGCATTTAAATGATCGCCATGGGAGTTAATCACGGTTAACTGCTCAAACGACAACGGATGCCGGCCCTCACTCAGGCGCGCTTGTGCTTCCTCATTCCAGAATGGCTTGAGCTTGCGATAAAGCTGAGTAAAGTTGGCCGCCAGGGGGGAGTCCACCACCACTTCCAGTTCGCTCCAGGGCAAGCCCGGTGCCGCCTGCTCGGTGCCAAACTCGGCAATCAGGCTTTCCAGCTCATACAGCAAATCTTGCGTGCGCCCCAGGCTGAACGCCGGAATAAGCAAGGTGCCGCCGTCTTCCAGCGCATGCTCTACCGCTGCTTTTAACCGCAGACGGCGGTGTTCACGGCTTTCATGGTTTTTATCGCCATAAGTGCTTTCCAGCACCAGCACGTCGCACCGCTCGGGCGGCACCGGAGCCACCAGCAGCGGCGAATGGGGCGCACCCAAATCACCACTGAACACCACCCGCTCGCCGGCGGCCTCACATTCCACATAGGCCGAGCCCAGAATATGCCCCGCCCGCTGCAGCCGAATGCGCACATCACAGCCTTTAATTTGCTGCCACTGGCCATAAGGCAACGGCCGCAAGCGCTGCTCCAGCACCTTAAGCACCCGATCAATCAGCTTTTTATTACGGGTAAAACCAATTTTCAGCGCGTCTTCCAGCATGGCCGGCAACAACAACGCCGACGGCTGCGAGCAATAAATGGGCCCTTCAAAGCCCGCCCCCAGCAAATAAGGCAAACGACCAACGTGGTCTATATGCACATGAGTCACCACCAGCGCCTTGATATGATCAATAGCAAAATCAATGGCCAGCTCATCTCGCGCATCCAGTCCCTGAAACAGCCCGCAATCAATTAAAATGCCCGCATCATTCACGCGCAACTCATGGCAAGAGCCGGTAACGCCGCTCACCGCCCCGTGATGAATAATATCCATTTTACCATCTCTCCCATACAGGCCGGACTTTATGTCCGGCAGCGGCATCGCATGCAACCACTGAGGGAATAGGAAGCAGGGAATGGGGAATCCTCACCGCCCGGCCCTACACACTAAGCACGGCCACCAGCACACAACCCAGCACCAGACGATAAATAACAAATGGCAGCACACCAATGCGGTTAAGCAACGCCAGAAACAGCTTGATGCACGCCAGCGCACTCACAAATGACACCATAGTACCAATGCCAATGGCCGACCAGGGCATAACAGACGCCGAGCCCAGCAAACCACCGGCCTGATGGCTGCCCGCCAGAAAAATAATGGGAATGGACATTAAAAACGAATAGCGCGCTGCTGCCTCACGGGTAAAGCCCAGCATTAACCCGGCGGTCATGGTAATGCCACTGCGCGATGTGCCCGGCACCAATGCCAGCGCCTGAGCACACCCCAGAAACAAAGCACCGCGCCAGCCGGCTTCATATTCTGTTCTATGCTGTTTGGCCACTTTATCGGCCCACCACAGCAAAAGACCAAACACCACAGTGGTCGCGGCAATTACCCAGCCGCTGCGCAAATAAAGCGCTATGGCATCACCAAACAACAGCCCCACCACACAGGCCGGAATGGTAGCCAGCACAATGCCCCAGGCCAGCTGCGACTCAGCCGTGCGCTGGCCACCGCGCAACGACCCAAACCAGGCGCGTGCCATGGCGTTTACCTCAACCCGAAAGTAATACACCACCGCCAGCAAGCTGCCCAGGTGCACCGCCACATCAAACGCCATGCCCTGATCCTGCCAGTCCAGCAACACAGACGGCAGTATCAGATGCGCCGAGCTGGAAACAGGCAAAAACTCAGTAAAACCCTGGATCAGAGCCAAAAAAATCGCGTGAATCTCCACAGTTACTCTTCCCGTAAGGTAACGATCACAAGACCATGAAATTACCACCAAATAATGACAACTTGAGTGCATCAGAAGAGAAAATGTTAACTGACACAACATCCGTTAAACAGGCTCCTGATTAGGTTATGGGTATTCAGCAGCACTTTGCTGCTTTGCGCGAGCCGCCGGCTCAGGCAGAATAGATCTAACTCATTCTGATATTAAGGATTTGTCATGCGTGTTATTGCTTTGGCTGTGGTTGCTTTGGCGTTGTCTGGCTGTGCCAATATGGCGGTAGACAGCAATGTGTCGCCTTCCGGCATTAAGGATTATTACAAGGGTAATAACGTTAAGCTGTATGGCCGTGATGAGCTGAAAGATGTGAACTATGTGACTCTGGGCACGGTGGAAGGTGAGGCCTGCCAGATTGAGGCTAACGAGCCGCCCCCCAAAGATGCTGACGCCCGCGCCCACCTGCGCCGCCGCGCCGCCGATATGGGGGCCAATGGCGTACTGCTGGACAGCTGCATTCGCTTTGACGATATGCCCGGCTGCATTGAGCAGGTGCTGTGCAGCGGCCAGGCGCTTAAAGTGAGCGAGCTGTAAGCTGTCAGCTGTAAGTGGTGTTGGCTGGAGATGCTGTGGTGTGTTTGTTGGCCTGGCACTGTTTGTGGCATGGATTCCGGCCTTCGCCGGAATGACTGCGTTTTTGCACGTGTTTTGTAGCTGCCGCTTTAGCCGGCAGGGCCTGCAAAGCAGGCCTGAGTTACCGTCACCGACGGTATGCGCCAACTAAAGTGGCGCCTACAATCTCTACCACTTACAGCTGATAGCTTAAAGCTTACAGCTGTCTTTTTGAGGATTTATGACCACCATTAACCTCGACCCCATCGGCGTGATTCGCTCGCCATATAAAGAGAAGTTTGCGGTGCCGCGCCAGCCGGGGCTGGTAAGCCGTGCTCGCGCTCAGCTTGAGATGCTGCCGCCCTATAATGACCCCAGTGCATTCAGAGGCCTGGGCGAGTTCAGCCATTTGTGGCTGGTGTTTGTGTTTCATCAGACCATGGAGCAAGGCTGGAAGCCCACGGTGCGCCCTCCCCGCCTTGGCGGTAATGAACGGGTGGGCGTGTTTTCTACCCGCTCTACCTTTCGGCCCAATCCGCTGGGGCTGTCGGTGGTGGAGCTGCGCGACATGTGCAAAAGCGGTAACAAAGTGTGGCTGGAGCTGGGCGGGGTAGATCTGGTAGACGGCACGCCCGTGGTAGATATTAAGCCCTATTTACCCTGGGCCGATGCCGTGCCCGGTGCGCACGGCGGCTTTGCACCGGCTCCGCCGGATTTGGGTATGGAGGTGATTTTTTCACCGGACGCTGAGTTGGCATGTGCCCGCTCAGCTGTGCCCGAGTTGCAAGAATTTATTACCGAAGTATTAGTGCAGGATCCCCGCCCGGCCTATAAAAAAGCCGAGCAGAGCTGGCGGCAATATGGCGTGCGTTTATACGATTACAACGTACGTTATGAAGTGCTGGGCCAGCTTACCCGGGTGTTGGCCATCGAGCCTGTGTAAGCCCTACAATATTCCTTTTTCCATCCAGCCTTTAAGCCATGCCAATGCGGGCACTTCCGGCTCCAGAGTATCTGAGGCGTCTACTTTAAGGTGCTCGGTAACTTCCTGTGCCTGCAGTTCTTGCAGTTGCTCGTTCAGCCGTTCGCCGGCACCGCAAAAGTGCTCATAGCTGCTGTCGCCCAGCGCCACCAGGGCATAACGCACATTCGGGATAGGCGGACAGGTGTCGCGCAGCTCCTGATAAAAGGGCACCAGATCCGGGGGCAGATCACCTTGCCCGGTGGTAGAGGTAACAAACAGCCAGAAGTGAGACTGGTCGAGTTCGGCCAGCGCTGGCTCTTCGTGCAGCGTTACCGTGTGGCCGGCTTTTATCAGCTCTTCTTCCAGGGTTTCTGCCACCAACACCGCCGAGCCGTAAACCGTTCCGATAATAATATCCACTGTTGCCATGAGCGCACTCCTTGTTGTTAGTTATCAGTGCACTATGCCACGGCCATGGGTTTATTTGTAGGCCCCAATTCATTGGGCAAATGGCACAACATGCGGCACGGTTCGCCCGAAAAATTCGGGCCTACAGGCTCCAGCCAAACTCGGTGGCCAGGCGCTGCCAGTGCTGGTCGGGGGCGGCGGTAATGTGTAATGGTTTGCCGGTTACCGGGTGGCTAAGGCGTAAACCGGCGGCGTGCAGCATGAGCCGGTCGCACTGATATTGCTCCCGAAAAAAGCGGTTGTGGCGGCCGTCGCCATGACTGGTGTCACCGACGATGGGGTGGCGCAAATGGGCCATGTGCCGACGCAGCTGATGTTTGCGGCCGGTTTCGGGGCTGAGCTGCATCAGGCTGTAGCGACTGGTGGGGTGTTTTTTGGATACGGCAAAGGGCAGCTCCACTTTGGCCAGGCCCTGCCAGTGGGTAATGGCGTCTTGTGGCGGCTTGTCGGCATCGGCAAATTTGTCGGCGATGTCGTCCAGCTCCCGGGTAAGGGCATAGTCGAGCCGGCCTTCGCCTTCCAGGTAGCCGCGCACCACTGCCAGATAGGTTTTGCTGATTGCCCGGCTGCCAAAGGCCTCGGTAAGCGTGCGCGCCACTTCGGCGTTTTTGGCAAACAGCAGCACGCCAGAAGTAGGCCTGTCCAGCCGGTGCACCGGAAACACATGGCAGCCCACGGCATCACGGGTAAGCTGCATGGCAAAGCGGGTTTCATGGCGATCCAGCCAGCTGCGGTGCACCAGCAGGCCCGGCTCTTTGTTTACCGCCACCAGCCAGTCGTCTTCATAAATCAGCTCAATGCTCATGCCTCGCGCTCCACCGGCAAGCCGGTTAAGGCTTCGTCGAGCTGAGCAATCACCTCCAGCAGCCGGGCCGGGTTTTCATCTACTCCCTTAAAACATTCGGTGGCCATGGGATACACCGCAATGCGGTTGGGCAACGGCTGGCCGGCTTGCAGCATCTGATGCAACCTGGGCAGCAGCACAAATTGCAGCCATTGGGGCAGGCTTAAGGTATCCAGGCAAAAGGGCTGGGTGCTTTGCAGTGCCGAGACCGCAGGCGGCTCACACTGCCACCATTCAAGGGCTTTCAGCTCGTCTTCTATGCTGAGCAACAACTGATGAACCGCAGCCGACATGGGGTAACTCCTTCTTTAAAACAGCCCGCTATTATACCATCCTGTGCTGCCACTCCCTATAATTCGCCGCTGCAGACAGGAGAATTCAGATGCAAATAGACACTCTCAGCGATTTTTTAACCCAGGCCGGCACCGAATTCAGATTGTTTGACCTGGGACGCCGCCTGCAGCCGTTGGCGCACAGTGACTTTGCCGCCATTGAGGCCGGCCAGCGCCCTTATCCCTGGCCGCTGCAGCGCCATGCCTGGCTGGCGGTGTGCTATTGGCAGCAGCAGGGCGGCCAGCCTTATGTGTGGTTTTTAAAAATTCCGCTGGATGAACGTGGCCTGTTTAACAATGCCGCAGTGAAGCATTTTCTGGCCGCACTGGTGGAGCAGCTGGGCGGCGACATTCATGCGCCGCTGACCGAGGAGCAGCAGCAAAACCTGGCTGACACGCCGTTTACCTTTCAGCCGCCACAAGACAAACTGGCGGCGTTTCATGCCCGTCTGAGCTTGGCTCTGGAGCATGCGCCGTCGGCGTTTTATCAGGGTGCGGTAGATTATTTGAATGCGCCCGCCAGGCACAACTGGCAACAGCTTGGCCTGCAGGGCCTGGCCGATGTGGCAGCGCGGCTGCATAAGGACGATGCGCTGGCCCGGCGGGTGCAACAGCAGCTGTGGCAATTGCCGGCTCCGGTGCAGCAGGCGCTGCTGACCCAGTGCGAGCATCATCCGCTGCCGGCGGCGCTGGCCAATAACATTATTACCGCCATCAGTGCCGAGCAGGAGCGTGGCGAGCCCGATGAAGAGCGCATTGCACTGCTGCTGCGGGCCACCGCCGGCTGTGCGCCGTTCAGGGCGCGCAGTGCCAAGCTGTCCAGCCTGATGTCGCTAAATCCTGGCCAGCCGGTGTTGCTTGCGCTGGCCGCCCGCCTGTGGCAGGAGCTGACCGACGAAACACTGCTCTTGCAGTATTTGACTTTGCTGGCAGAGCACCATGGCGATTTATTTAACGGTCTGTTTGCCGAGCTGGTGTCGGTGCCCGCCCTGCGCCCGCTGATCCTGGCCAATTTGCATAATCCGGAGTTGCCTGCTCCACTAAAACAGGCGTTTGGCAATTTGTTTGCAGCCAGCCGTGGTTGAGCTGCTTGGCCTGCTGGCACTGTTTGTGCTGGGTGCCGTGGTGTGGCAAATGCGCCGCCAGAGCGAGTTTGCCAACCGCTGGCTGGTGCATTACTGCAAGCGCCAGCAGTTTCAGCTGCTGAGCGTGTATCGCTATCGGTTTTGTATGCGCAAGGGCCGGTTGCTGGCTCATTTTCGTTTTGAATTCAGCCACGATGGTGTGCAGCATAATGAAGGTGATGTGTGGCTTGCCGGCGTGCAGGTGGTTGACGTCTCGGTGCCGGTGCTAAGAGAAGACTCCTTTGGAGAGCTGTAAGCTGTCAGCTTTCAGCGGTGTTGATTGGAGACTCAGTCTGGTGCCTGATAATGTGGTGGTCATTGAAAAACTGACAGCCAAAAAAGGAGAAAAATATGGAACATATGATTCATCCGTTCAGTGAGTTGTTTGAACAGCTGGGGCTGGATGCCTCTCATCAGGGCATTGAGCATTTTTTGCAGCAACATAAGTTACCGGACGAGATTGAGCTGGTGAATGCGCCTTTCTGGAGTCCGGCTCAGGCGGCATTTTTAAAAGAAGGCCTGCAGCAAGACTCCGACTGGGCTGAAGTGATTGATCAGCTGAATGTAAGTCTGAGGTAATAAGCGGAGTTGTCATGTCGCAAGACATCATAGAAGTTATTCACCGCCTGGCCACTGAAGGCAAGGCGGTCACCACTGCCACAGTGCGGGCCCGCTTGTCGGGCCCGGTTAATATGGCGGAACTCATTAGCCTGGTAAACCGCTATCGCACGGCACCGGAGTCGTTGCCGGAAACCGCACCGGAGCCCATTACCAGTGAGCCCGACAGGCTGACAGCTCTGGAAGAAAAAGTGCGCCAGCTTGAAGCCCGGCTGGCCAGGCTTGAGGGTAATACCTGATGTGGGTATGTGAGCTGCAGTTTGACTGCTACCAGGACACCCAACTGGCCGACGCCGAGCAGGCCATTCGCCAGCTGCTGGACGCCCTGCGTTACAACGGCCAGATCATTGGCCGGGAATTTCCCACTGTTATTCATCAGGGCTGGCTGACCAGCCGGGTAGTATGCCCGGAGCAAAACAGCCTGCACCCGGATAATTACAGCCGCCAGGTGGAGCTTGCCATTGAGCAGCTGCACCGGGCCGGTCTTACCAGCCCCAAGGTCACGTCACGGGGGCCGGATTTAAACTCGGACACCACCGATGAGATCCACTCCCCCGAGTGGCAAGTGCTGTATACCAGTTATTTACATACCTGCTCACCGCTGCGCTGTGGTGAGCATTTTGCGCCCATTCCGCTTTATCGTATTCCGCCGGTGGCCAATGGCGATTTCAAGCAGGTGCTGAAATGGCAGGAAGACTGGGAAGCCTGTGATCAGCTGCAGATGAACGGCTCCATTCTGGAGCACGGTGCGGTGGAAGAAATTTCATCCCCCGCCAGCCTGCTCAGCCGCCGTGGCCGGGATCTGGCCAAGCGCATTGAGTTTTTAACCAGGGTGCCCACGTTTTATTATTTGTATCGCGTGGGCGGCGACAGCCTGGCCAGCGAGCAAACCCGCCCTTGCCCCGGCTGCGGCGGTGACTGGCACCTTGACACCCCGCTGCACGATATTTTTGATTTCTTCTGCGAGCCCTGCCGGCTGGTATCGAATTTATCGTGGGATTTTAAATCGTAGGACCCACCGGCTCAGCCCGTTGCAAGAAAGTGGCGAGATTCGGGGCCAGGGTGCCGATGGTGCCCTTGCCAAGGCGTTCCAGCAACACAGCTCCGGTGGTGTTGTCGAGGGTAACCAGCCGGTGTTCGTCGCGGCAGGTGGCAATAAACCAAGTGGCGGGCAGCGTTAATTTTTGCTGCATAAGCTGATGGCCAATCTGGTTTTGCTGCAGGCGCTCAAAATCAGCTTCATTCCAGGGCTGCAGCAGGGTGATAAACAGCCCCTTGTAACACAAGGGTAAATGTCCGGCGTAATAATGGCCGAACAAGGCGGCTAATGACGGATGCACGGTAAGGTTAAGTGCATGGCCAACATTATTAAAATGACCGGGTTCGGGCCGGACATAAGGGTGCCAGGCTACCTTACCCTGATGCGCGGGCAACTGCTCGGCCGGAGAGGGTTCGCTGGCATCATGCTCAGCCAGCGGCTGACCATAACAACGCTGATAATGTTCAAACAGAGCGGCCAGCGCCGGCACCACTTGATTCTGCATGGCAAACCCTCACAATGCGGTGAACAATGTATACAAATTTAAAGCCCCATATTACCAACCGGAAATTGAAATGACACCTGAGCAAAAATATCAACAGAGTGAATCTTTGGCGGATCTGGCCCTGGGCAAGCAGAGCAGCTATGTAAGCGAGTATGATCCTGCTCAGCTGCAGGCGGTGCCGCGCAGCCTGAACCGGGATGACTTGCAGCTGCAGGCTGGTGCTCTGCCTTTTTCCGGTGAAGATTTATGGAATTTGTATGAGCTGTCGTGGCTGAATGCCAGAGGCAAGCCGGTAGTCGCCATGGGAGAGGTGCGGGTACCGGCCACCAGTACCAACCTGATTGAGTCCAAGTCGTTCAAGCTGTATCTGAACAGCTTTAATCAGAGCCGCTTTGAAAGCATGACAGCAGTGGAAGAGACGCTGGCCCGTGATCTGTCGGCCTGTGCTGATGGCAAGGTCACGGTCAAACTCTACGAGCTTCATGTCGCTCCGGCCCAGTTTGGCCGTTTACCCGGCCACTGCATTGATCAGCTCGATATAGACATACAGCACTATCAGCCGGTGCCCGAGCTGCTGGCCAATGCCACCGACACGGAAGAAACCTGCGAGACGCTGCACTCTCATTTACTTAAGTCCAACTGCCTGGTCACCGGCCAGCCGGACTGGGGCAGCGTGATGATCCGCTATCAGGGCCCACGCATTCGCGAAGATGCCCTGCTGCGCTATCTGGTGGGTTTTCGCCAGCATAATGAATTTCACGAGCAGTGTGTGGAACGTATTTTTATGGACATTATGACGCACTGCAAACCCTCCGAGCTGACGGTATATGCGCGTTATACCCGCCGGGGTGGTCTGGATATTAACCCCTATCGCAGTAATGTGGCCGGCAAGGCAGCCAATGTGCGCCTGCTGCGCCAGTAAGCATTGAGTCCGGAATGCTGGACGCGGGCCGGCGGGCTTCGTAAACTGCGCCACTGGCCCGGTTTTTTCGGTACGATTATTGTGATTCTGTCTGTCGCCGTTCTGGTGTCACATCTGGCGGGTGCTCCGCCACTGTCTTCTTACCAGCCCGAGCCCGCTGAACTGCAGCGGGCCCGGCGACTGATGCTGAGCCGCCCCGGCGAATGTGTGGCACTCACCCATTTCTTTTTGCAGCGAAAAGAAGCCAGGCCCGCATCCATGTTCAACTCACGCCAGGAGCTGGACAAGCTGGAGCAGGCCAAGCGCTACCGTACCCGCGGCCAGACCTTTACTGCCTGGCAGCTGCAGGCCTTGTGTCAGGCCAATGATGGTCAACTGCTGACCGCCGATGCCAGCATCAACAAGGCCATTGCGCTGGCCCGGCAGCAGCGTCAGCCCGATGCGCTGGTAACGGCGCTGCTGATCAAAACCAAGCTGGCGCTGGCCACGGATCATACTGCGCAGGCTCAGTCACTGCTGGATGAAGCGAAAAGTGTCAGCCTGCCGGCCGGTGACGGCCTTATTGGCGATCTGCAATTACTGCAGGCCACTGTGCTGATGCACCGGCACCGCTACGATGAAGCCCGCCAGCTGTATGAGCAGGTGCGGCTGCAGGCCCTGCAGCAGGACGATATGCTGCGCCAGTCCTGGGCCAACTTTTTGCTCGGTGATTATTATCTGCAGCTGCAACAGGATGAGCTGGCCCTGTCTCACTTTCTGGAAACACTGGATGTGCTGGGCGATCGTCGCCAGTTTTACGTTAAGGCGCTGGCTGCCAAAAAAACGGCCGCCATTTATGCTGCTCTTGGCCAGAATGACAAGGCGCTGCAGTTTGCCAACCAGTCTACCACCGAGTTTGAACAGCTGGGCAACAGCCCGCTGCTGATAAGCTCACTCATTAATCTGGGCCGCGTAACCCGGGCCGGAGATGATGCCAACCTGGCACTGGTGTATTTTTTTAATGCACTGGATTTGGTGAAAATTCAGGGTGACGCCAAGCTGATGGCGCAGCTTTATCTGGAACTGGGCCAGTCTTATTCCGACCTGGGCAATACTAAGGAAGCACGGCATTACCTTAATCTGGCCCGCAGTGGTTTTGAGCATACCGACGATTTGCCCCGCCAGACAGATACACTGATACAACTGGGCAAAATGTATCTGGCACAACATGAATATGGCGTTGCCTTGCTGCACCTGGAACGGGCCAAAGCGACAGCCGAACAGCTGGATGATGTGCTGCGGCTGATGGAAAGCCACCGCTGGCTGTCCAGGTTGTTTGAGCAAAGCGGCAATATGGCTGCCGCCCTTACCCATCAAAAAGCCCTGCATGCCTATTTTAAACGGGCCACCACGGTTAACCGGCTGCTGACCCAGAGCCTGGTGCAGGATAACGAACAACAGCTGCAACAAGAACGTGAGCTGAGTGAGCTGGGCCGCAGGAGTGAAAAACTGCAGCAGGACAGAGAGCGCTTTGCGCTGCTGGCCGCCGGGCTGAGTTTGCTGTCACCACTGCTGCTTTATGGTTTGCTGAGAAACCATATTCGCAGCCGCCGGCTGTGGCAGCAAAACCAGGATTTGCAACAGTTACTGCTGGTTGAGCCCGCGACCGGCCTGCCTAACTGGCGGCAACTGATGCAGCGCCTGCCTCAGGAAATGGCACGCCAGCAGCAACGTTCGGAGCAGTGGTATCTAAGTGAAGAGCAGGCTCGCCCCTTTGATGACAAAATTTACTACATGCTGCTGCAGGTGCCCTTTATGAGCAATCTGCGGGAACGGGTGGGACTGGCTGCCGCCAGTCAGATCCAGCTGCAGCTGGGGGAATATCTGCGAGGCCGGCTGCACCCCAGAGCCCGGCTGTATGACTTGCGTGACGGCCAGTTTATTTATGCCATTCCACAAAAAGAAGTCGCCGAGCTGGCTCCTATTCTCACGGCCCTGGAACGCATGTTTGCCGAGTTTCCCTGTGAGTTTGAGCTGGACAGACAGATTTATACCGGCATTATCGGCCATCCGTTTTTACCCAAGGCCCCCAATGCACTGGACGACTTACGCCTGGGTGATGTGCTTTATCTGGCCCTGGCCGCCGCCCGTGAACTGGCTCACAGCACCGGTGAGCCGGCCTGGGTGGAGCTGGTAGCGGTAGACTGTCAGCAGGCGGCTTTTTTCACCGGAGACATACGCAGCTGCTGCATTCAGGGTATTATGAAAGGGCTGGTAAAAGTGAACAGCTCACATAAAAAGCAACAAATTAACTGGCAAGCACTGCAACCCGCATTACCATCAGAAGATTCAAGGGGCGCTGTATAGGCTTATGATGAGAAATAATGACCACAGCATATTGCAGGATCTGACCTCTGCCATTACCGCGCTGGAAACCCTGTGCAACAGTCTGCAGCAAGAAGCCCCGGATGCTGAAGCACTGGCCGCCCAGGATTCCGGTCTCGGCTTGCTGCTGCAGTGGCAAAAGCTGTTTGGCAATCATGCCGATATCAATAAGCCTGCGGCCGAGCCTTCAGACGATCTGGCAGATATGCTGCGCCAGCAGCTGGCCCGGCTGAAACGGCATGCTCAGCAACAGCGCCAACAACAGCAAACAACCCGGGAGCAGTTGTTGCAGGCGGCATGTTATCTGCAGGACAGCCCGTTTATCAGTGAACAACTGACCGGCATTATTCATCAGCTGGAAAATAAAGGCAGTCCGCTATATTACCTTCAGCCTTTGCTGGAGTGTTATCAGCAGGCCCTGACCCTTTCCCGGGAGCAGCAAAGTACGCAGCATGAGCTGTGCCAGCGTCTGCTGCAACTGATTGATGAGCTGGATTACCACGGTGAGATAGGCAACGAGATTCACGCCATTCAGCAGCAGCTGCTGACACAGCATGATCACAAAGCCCTGCCAGCCCAGTGCCTGCGCCTGATTGAACTGATTATTGAGGGCAACCGTAACGAACGCCGGCACTCCGCCCGGTTTTTGGCACTGCTGAATGACGATCTGCAAAATATACATAATCAGTGCAGTGACTCGGTGACCGAAGGCAAGGCACTGATTCAGGATCGTCAGTCTCAGGATGCCGCCCTGGCCAGTGAGCTGAATGCCATTAATGTTCATTTATCCAACGAGCCTCAGGCACAGCTGGCTTTATCTATTGTCAGTCGTATTCAGGGCCTGAAGAATATTATCGGTCAGCATCAGCAACTGCAGCAGCGGGAGTCTGCTCTGGTGGCCCGGCTGAGCTCGCTGGAAAGTCAGGTGAGTGAACTTAAAAAACAAGCCTGTGATTATCAGCAACGACTGCTCAGCCAGAATGAAAAACTGATGATAGACAGTCTGACCCAAATTTATAACCGTGCGGCGCTGGACGAGCGGCTGAGCATTGATTTTGAACGCTGGAAACAAACACAACGTCCGCTGGCCATTGTTTTACTGGATATTGATCACTTCAAACACATTAACGACAGATATGGTCACCTAGCCGGCGACAAGGCCCTGCGGCTGATTGCCCGCACATTGCGGGAAAGCATGAGAGAAAGCGACTTTGTTGCCCGCTTTGGCGGAGAAGAATTTGTTATTTTAATGCTGAATGTAGATCCAAAATTACTGCACCGGCCTTTGCAGCAACTACTCAAGAAAATTGAAAGCATACCATTTCGTTTTAAAAAAGAGCGCGTTACCATCACTGCATCTGTTGGAGCTACCCTGCTGCAGGCCGGTGATACCACTACCTCCGCTCTGGATCGTGCCGATCAGGCCCTTTATCGGGCAAAAAATGCCGGCCGCAATCAATTGGTGATTGCGTAGGTCGCTTACACAAAATTCAGGGATAAATTATGATTACTCATATCAACCCGGTCGGCAGCATGAATATGCTGTCGCAAATGGAAGTCGATCGTCTTAAGCAGTCGGCTTCTGGCAGCCTTTATCATTTGTTCAGAAATTGTGCACTGGCGGTACTGAATTCCGGCAGTAAAACCGACAGCTCCAAGGAAATTCTGGAGCGTTATAAAGATTTTGATATTAATGTGATTCGCCGTGAACGCGGCATTAAGCTGGAGCTGTTTAATCCCCCTGAGCATGCCTTTGTAGATGGTGAAATAATACGCAGCATTCAGGATCATCTGTTTTCGGTATTGCGGGATATTATTTACGTGAACAGTCATTTGCAGGCCACTTCTCTGTTTAATTTAACCGCATCTACCCACATTACCGACCTGGTATTTTCCATTTTGCGCCATGCCAAAACCATTAATCCGGGTGCAGATCCAAGCATAGTGGTGTGCTGGGGCGGACATTCCATCAGCCCGGTGGAATATCAGTATACCCGCGAGGTAGGCAACGAGCTGGGCCTGCGTGAGCTGAACATCTGCACCGGCTGTGGCCCGGGTGCCATGGAAGGCCCGATGAAGGGTGCCGCTGTGGGCCATGCCAAACAACGCGTGACCGGCAGCCGCTATATTGGCCTGACCGAGCCGTCCATTATTGCCGCCGAGCCGCCCAACCCCATTGTGAATGAACTGGTGATTTTGCCAGATATTGAAAAGCGCCTTGAAGCCTTTGTGCGTCTGGGCCATGGCATTGTTATTTTTCCTGGTGGCGTGGGCACCGCAGAAGAAATTTTGTACATTCTGGGCATTATGATGCACCCGGAAAACCGTAATCAGCCGCTGCCCATTATTTTGACCGGACCAAAAGAAAGCGCTGATTATTTCCGCAGTGTGGATGAGTTTATCGGCAATACCCTTGGCCCCGATGCTCAGGCGCTGTATGAAATTATTATTGATGATCCGGCAGAAGTGGCCCGCCGCATGAAAACCACCATGCCGCTGGTGCGGGATTATCGCAAATCGGTGGGCGATGCTTATTCCTTTAACTGGTCACTGAAAATTGAGCCCGAGTTTCAGCTGCCCTTTGAGCCCGATCATGAGAGCATGGCCGATCTTAATTTGAACTGGGATCAGGCACCGCAACAACTGGCGGCCAATTTGCGCCGGGCGTTTTCCGGCATTGTGGCGGGCAACGTCAAAGAAAGCGGCTTGCATGCCATTGAGAAGAAAGGCCCCTTTCTGATTAACGGTGATCCTAAACTGATGAAGATGATGGACAAGCTGCTGCGTCAGTTTGTGGAGCAGCAGCGCATGAAGCTGCCGGGCTCCACCTATGTGCCCTGCTATCGCATTAATCGCTGATATGCTGCTGATCCTGGATGCCATGAACCTGGTGCGCCGCCTGTTTGCGGTGCAACAGCAGCAAAATGCCGACGCTGATGCACAGCTGATGGCCACTCGTGCTGCGCTGGAGCAGGCTGCCGGCAAGCTGCTGGCGCGGTTTAGGCCCAGCCATGTGGTGGCGGTGTTCGATGGTGCGCCGGTGGGGTTTCGCCATCGTTTATACCCCGACTATAAGGCCAACCGCCAACCCATGCCCGATGCGCTGGCCGGCTATCTGGGTGAATTGCAGCAGGCGCTGTGGCAACAGGGCATTGATGCCCTGCTGTCGGACAGTGAAGAGGCAGACGATCTGGTGGCCACACTGGCCTGCCAGCTGGCCCGCCATGGCAAGAACAGCGTGATTGTGTCTACCGACAAGGGCTTTTGTCAGCTGCTGGGGCCACATATTCAGCAGTGGGATCACTTTGGCCAGCGCTGGCTTGATGAACAGCATGTGCAGCAGAAGTTTGGCATAGCGCCGGCCCAGCTGGTGGACTACTGGGCGCTGACCGGGGTCTCGGGCAGCAATGTAAAAGGGGTGCCAGGTATTGGCCCCAAACGCGCCTGTGGATTATTGCAACAATTTGACAACCTCGACACTCTGCTGACTGCACCGGCAACCAGCAAAGAACAAAATATCGTGCAGCAACACAGAGATGAGGCCCTGCTGGCCAGGCAACTGGTGAAACTGGTGGATGATATTGAGCTTGGCGTTAATTTGCAGCAGCTTCGATATCACAATCCGACCAAAGGGCCATAGGCAAAATGGGAACAAAATGTTATAAAGTCGCTGCAAAACAGAGTATAAACCAACCACTGATAACGGAAGCTGCCCATGAACAAACGCAGTATTACCGTGATCCCGGGCGATGGCATTGGTCCCAGCATTATCGATGCCGCCCTGCGCATTATGGATCACGCAGGTTGTAATTTTCACTACGATTATGCCGATGCAGGCCTGATGGCCCTGGAAAAACACGGCGAACTCCTTCCTCAGGTTACCCTGGACCAAATAACCCAGAACAAAATTGCCCTGAAAGGTCCGCTCACGACCCCTGTAGGTGGCGGCTTTACCTCCATTAACGTGTCTTTGCGCAAACTGTTTAACCTCTACGCCAACGTGCGCCCTGTGGTGTCGTTTGAAGGCACGCAAAGCCGCTATAACAATATCGACATTATTACTATTCGGGAAAATACCGAAGGCATGTATTCCGGTGCCGGGCAGAAGCGCTCCGACGACAACAGCAGCGCCGAAGCCATGAGCATTATTACCCGGGAAGGTGCCGAGCGCATTGTGACCTTTGGCTATGAGCTGGCCCGCAAGGAAGGCCGCAAAAAAGTGACAGTGGTGCACAAGGCCAATATTCTGAAGTCAACTTCCGGACTGTTTCTGGAAGTGGCCCGTGAAATCGCTCCCCGCTACCCTGATATTGAAACTCAGGAAATGATAGTGGATGCCGCCTGTATGAACCTGGTGATGTATCCCGAGCGTTTTGACGTCATCATTACCACCAACCTGTTTGGTGATATTTTGTCGGACTTGTGTGCCGGTCTGGTAGGTGGCCTTGGCATGGCACCGGGTGCCAATATCGGCAAAGACGTGGCCATTTTTGAAGCGGTGCACGGCTCTGCCCCGGATATTGCCGGCCAGAATATTGCCAACCCCTGCTCGGTGATTCTGGCATCCATTCAGATGCTGGAACACCTTGGCATGGCCGACAAGGCCGCACAAATCCGCAACGCCGTGCGCAAGACCATTGCCGAAGGAAAAGCCGTGACCCGGGATCTGGGCGGCAACGCCAGCACCACCGAGTTTACCGACGCGATAATTGCCAACCTCTGAAAACAGCGGTCAGCTATAAGCTGTAAGTAAAAAACGGCGCTGTTCTCACAGCGCCGTTTTTCTGTCTGGTTTTGTGCCGCCTCAGCCGGCAGGGCCAGCGAAAGCAGACCTGGTTTATCGGTACATCCAGACAACATCACTTACAGCTGACCGCATAAAGCTGACGGCTCCCCGAAGGGGTCAGTCCTTGGGCTGAAGCTTGGCGACTTTACGTGGCTGACACACATGCACCGTAATTTCTTCCCGGTCGTGATAGAGCTGCTTGGCCTGCACCTGAAACCCTCCCAGCTGATCGAGCTTTTCCTGCAATTGCTGCAGGTTGTGCACGGCTTCAGCGTAGCGCTTTTTCATCGGCAGCTTGAGGTTAAAAATGGCCTCCTGGCAGTCTTCTGCCAGCAGCCAGTCGGCCATGAGCGCCACTACCCGGGCGGGTTTGTCTACCATGTCGCACACCAGCCAATAAGTATTTTTGCGGCTGGGCCGCCATTTAAAACCATCTTCCCGATAGTGTTTTACCTGGCCGGTTTCCATCAGGCTGTCTGCCATGGGGCCGTTATCAATAGCGGTGACCATCATGCCACGGGCGACCAGCTGATAAGTCCAGCCACCGGGAGCGGCCCCCAAATCGACACCACGCATGCCCGACGTCAGCCGGGTATCCCACTCTTCACGGGGAATAAACACATGAAAAGCCTCTTCCAGCTTGAGGCTGGAGCGACTGGGCGCATCGGCAGGAAACCGCAGCCGGGGAATGCCCATATGAAAGGGTGACTGGTTATAGGAATAGGAATAACCCAGCATGACCTTATTGTTGGCGGTAAAGAACAGATGCAGTGTGGGCCGGTTGCGGGCTTCGGCGCGGGTTAATACCCCCTTGCCGCGCAAAGCCTGACGCGCCGGCACGGTAAATTTGCGGCAAAACTTTGACAGCTCCTTGCCATCATTGGTGTCGGCAGTTTCTACCCGAATATCACCGCACAGAGGCATGCCCTCGGCGGCATCAATAATAGGGCTGATGCGATCGTCCAGCGGCAGATCATTCAGCTCGGCCCATACCACCAGCATCTGACGGGCAAAAATCAGCTCACGAAATGGCAGCTTACGGCCCAGCAGATCGCCGTCTTCCGGCTGAAAGCACTCATACACCACATAACCGCTGTTATCTTTGGTGCGGGCAAAGCCCGGGCAACCCATTTGCCCTGCCCTGTCCTGAATTTCGGCCGCCGCTTCTTTTTCAAATCCGGGACGGCAATAGATCAACAACTGTTTCATTTAAACCTCAACCAGGTGCGGCCGGCCAGCAACAGGCATAACCAACCCACCATAAAACTCAACCCCCCGAGCGGGGTAATAAAACCAATCCCTTTGGTGCCAAACAACACCAGGGCATAAATACTGCCGCTGAACATCACCATGCCCAGCACAAAACAAACGACCGCGGCGTTGATCAGCACACTGGCCCGCTGCCGGAGCATAATGGCCAGCAACAGCAGTGCCAGGGCGTGCAGAAACTGATATTGCACACCGGTATTAAACGCCGATATCAGCGCCGGGGCTGCCACCAGGCCATGGGCACCATAGGCCCCCAGCGCAGTGGCACTGAGGCCGGCCAAAGCCGCAGCATAAAAGGCAAGATTAATGATCATGAATAAAGCTCCTCATGCGTTCAATCACCTGAGCCAGATTGCCCTCAAGGGTTGCACCCGAAGACTTGCGCGGCTTGAAGCCATGATCGCCGTCGGTAATCCAGCCGGTTTGTACCGTATCAGCCAGATCGTAACCGGCCACGGCTTCCCGGTTGCCAAAAGTGTCGCGCTCCCCTTGCAACAACAGGGTGGGCGTGGCAATGGAGGCCAGGTGCTGCCCGCGAAAACGTTCGGGTTTGCCCGGCGGATGAAACGGAAAGCCCAGCAATATCAGTCCGGCAGGGGCCAACTCATCGGCCACCAGTGAGGCCATGCGCCCGCCCATGGACTTGCCTGCCAGAAACAACCGCGGATGAGTAAACTCCGCCGCCAGCTCGCGCCAGCAGTTCAGTAATACCGGCTCACGATCCGGCGGCCGGCGGCGGCCATCACTTCGGGTTTTTTGCATATAAGGGAACTCAAAGCGCACCACCTGAATATGCTCGTCTGCCAGTCCCCGGGCCAGTGTGTGCATGACATCGTGCTCCATACCGGCACCGGCACCATGGGCCAGCAGTACTCTTGCTGCAGCATGGTCGGGGCCATCTTTTAATACGTTCAACCGTTTACCCCTTTTTGTTTTTCTTCTTTACTGACCAGCGCTAGCATCCAGTCACGAAAGGCAGCAATTTTGCCAAGGTTTGCCTGAGCCTCATGACTGACCAGGTAATACGCATTTTTTGACATTAACACCTGCTCAAAGGGGCAGACCAGCCGGCCGGCATCGATTTCCGGCTGAGTGAGCACGCTGTGGCCAAGGGCCACCCCCTGGCCATGAATGGCCGCCTGGATCACCATGGAGGAATGACTGAAAATCGGCCCCTGATTGACGTTGGCGGCCTGAATATCCAGCTGCTTGAACCAGGCCTTCCAGTCACGCCGCGAGGTATCGTGCAGCAGAGTATGCCGGGTTAAATCTTCCGGGGTTTTCAGCGGCCGGGTGCCCATCAGCAGCATGGGCGAGCATACCGGGATCAGGTATTCCGCATGCAGCTTGTCGGCGCGCAGACCTGGCCAGTGCCCCTTACCATAATAAATAGCCACATCCACGTCGTCGGTGAGCGAGCCTTCGTCCAGATCCACCGCCTTGATGCGCACGTCTATGTCCGGATGTGCCTCACTGAAGCGCACCAGCCTGGGCACCAGCCACTGAATGGCAAAACTGGGCTGCAGGCTGACGGTAAGGGCTCCTTTGGCACTGCGCGCCAGCAGGCGTTCGGTGGCATCGGAAATACCGGTAAAAATATCCTTTATTTCCAGAAAGTAACTCTGCCCTTCTTCAGTGAGCAGCAGCGAGCGGTTACGCCGCCGAAACAGCTTGATACCCAGAAATTCTTCCAGCGCCTTGATTTGATGGCTGATGGCGGCCTGAGTCACAAACAGCTCTTCAGCTGCCCGGGTAAAGCTCAGGTTACGGGCAGCGGCTTCAAAGGCTTTCAGCGCGTTAAGCGGAGGTAATCGCCGGGACATGCTCATCTCTGACAGCGTTTAAGTGGCTGTGAATTATAGGGGTCTGTGGCTGCGCATACCAGCATGGCTCTGGTTCATTTTTAATGACGGGCTGAGTACACTGGTATTCTTTATCTATGGCGGACTGAAGATTGATGGATTGGTTACCTGTGTCACTGCTCGACTGGCTGATGCTGACCTTTGTGGGTTTGCTGGTGTTGCTGATGCTCTATAGTCTGCTGCGCCGGCTGTGGCGGGGCAAGCCGAAAGTACTGTTTGAGCCCGCCGTGATGTTCAGCCCGGAAGCCGCCACTGCCTATGCATTGCTGGAACAGGCGGTAAATCACCGGCTGCGGGTGTTTGCAGCGGTGCAGATGAGCGAGGTTCTGTCAGTCTCTGCGGCACTTGGTAAGGCACAACGGGAGCAGGCCGCTCAGATGATGCTGGGCGAGACACTGGATTTTGTGTTGTGCTCTCCCGGGGAGCTGATGCCCCGGGTGGTCGTCGCACTGACCGACGACAGCCTGAGCTGCACCGACGGCCGCCACCGGCACCGGCTGCTGGAGCAGATTGAGACCGCCGGCCTGCCGGTAGTGCACTTGTCGCCCAAAGACTGGCCCGAGCCCGGCATGTTGTGGGAAGAAATAGCCGCTCTGCTGCAGCCCGATACCATTCAGCCGTTTGCCGTTAACGGCCGCCGTGAGCCTACCCTCAGCCTGCCCGACGATGAACCCGACGACGAGCCGGAAATAAAATGGTAAGCCAGCTTAACCCATGCCAAAACGCTTTTTGGTCAGCCGACAACCTTTGTCATACCGGGCTTGACCCTGAATCCATCCTGCAAAGGATATCGCCCTCTACAAGCACTGCTCACAACTCACAGCCGGCACCCACTTACAGCTGAAAGCTTATGGCTTACGGCTCTCCCGAAGGGAGCAGGTTAAAGCCATAACTCACTTAACGGCGTCTCCGGCGTATAGTGATGGGCAATTTGTGCCAGCAACAGTTCGGCGGTGGCCAGGGCATCGGTTAAAGCATGGTGGGGCGAATAATGGGGCAGATTATAGCGCTCACGGCTGTTGGCCAGACGAATGGATACCGGCTTGCGCCCCCGCAACCGGCTCCACAGGCTGAGCTGACGAGGGTGAAAGCGGGTTTCCAGCTCCATGGTATCGATCACCGGAAAGCGAATATCCTCATATAGCCTCGCCTTCAAGGCAGCGGCAAAGAAAATCTGCTCTATGCGCCGGTAGTGCACCACCACAATACGCCCGGCCAGAGCGTTGAGCAGTTCATCCAGCACCTGTAACAAGTCCGGCGCTTCCTCTATTTCCGAATGGGTAATACCGTGAATGGCCACGGTATTACCCGCCATTGGCCGGTGCGGGTTGACAATCCAGTGAGCAGATGCGCGACAGTAAATGCGCTGCAGATCGAAAGGCACCAGCCCTATGCTGACAATGGCGTCTTTTCTGGCATCCAGCCCGGTGGTTTCAAAGTCCAGCGCCACAAAAGGCACGTCTGCCAGCGGCGTGTCCGGACCCGGCAGGCCAGCCCGGTAAAAGCGCTGCAGCCGGTAGTCACGGGCGCTGCGGGCACGCTCTTCAAACAACGCCGGCCAGTCGGGTGCACTGGCGGTGTCGACCAATGATGACGGTCTGAGATACATCATAGGCTCCTTACGAGGCTCGTCCGGGCTGATAACGGAACTTCAGAAATTTCTGTGCCTGACTCAGGATCTGAAACGCCTCTTTAAGGTTGCGCCGTTCAAAGTCGGACAGGTTTTCCGGCTCTATATTGTTATCAGGCTCTCTGCCCGCTTCTACGTCCATGGCCTGATGACGAATGCGCACCATGGCAATAAACTCCATGGCGTCCCGCAGATCCGGCCCTCTGCCTCTGGGCAGTATATCGGCCTCAATCACATCGTTCAGCCGCTCAAAGGAATTCTGTGCCTTGGAACCTACCGCCAGGGCATGCACACGAATTAAATCTGCCAGCGGTGCCGTGCCGCGGCGCTTAAGGTTAATGGAGTTGTTATGTTTGCCGTCCTGCTCCATGACAAACTCTTTAAAGAACCCGAGCGGTGGCGTGCGCAGCAGCGCATTGCGGGCCATGCTGGCCAGAAAACGCGGACTGCGGCGGGCGCGGCGCACAATTAAGCGATTAAGCTGTTCGGCCCATTCCAGGTGGCCGTATACGCCGTCAAGATCAAAGAAGATATTACTGTTCAGCAAAGAACGGGCGCTGGGGTTGTCTATCCAGTCAATAAAGCACTGCTCCCACTCTGTGCGGGTTTTGCGCCATTCCGGGTTGGTGGCCATAATGTTGCCGGTGCAGTAGCTGTAGCCACAGGCGGCCAGGCCATCACACACAAAGTTGGCCAGCTCAGCAAAATAGTCATTGTGCCGTTCGGCATCATAGCTGTTATCGAGAATAATGGCGTTATCCTGGTCGGTCACCACCAGTTGTTCGTCCCGGGCCATGGAGCCCAGCGCCAGAAAGCAGTACGGCACCGGCGGCGGCCCCAGTTTTTCTTCGGCCAGCTCCAGCAGCCGCTGCTTGAAGCTGCGGCCAATCACCGCCATGGCGGAGCCAATCATGTGAGAGTTGGCGTCTTCGTTAACCATGCGCACAAAGCAGGCTCTGGCATCGTCGGCAATGGTGGCCAGCTCGCCGGCATCCTGGGCGCGAAAAATATGCCGCACCACAAACAGGCTGTTGCGGGATTCATGACGCATAACATCCGACAGCGCCACCACACCGATGGGCTTGCCTCTGTGCAGTACCGGCAAATGGTGCAGGTTATAGCGCAGCATGGTCAGCATGGCTTCAAACACATATTGATCACTTTCTGCCGCCACCAGATCCACCGACATGATCTCGGCTACCGGCGTACTGGAAGGCAGCTCTTCGGCCAGCACCCGGGTACGCAGATCCCGGTCGGTAATAATGCCGGCCACTTCTACCTCTTCCCCTTCTTCGTTCAGCACCAGAATGGAGGAAACGGCCTCTTCGGTCATTTTACGGGCGGCATCAAATACGCTGGCAGCGCGGCCGATAGATACCGGCTCGCGGGAAATCAGTTCACGAATGCTGGACGTCATCAGTTCGTTGGCCTCCTGATGACGGGACACCGCATGGCGCAGCCGGGCACTGTCTCCCACTTCCACAAAATCGGCAAAGACTTCAAAGCGTTCATACAAATCATGAAACACGGCTTCGGGCAGGCAATAGACCAGGGTGTCTTCCAGCGTAGTGGCAGGCAAGCGGTTTTTATTATTCATCAGCAGCCCCATCTGACCAAACAGGCTGCCTTCACTCAGGCGGTTATACAGCTCACCGTTACGGCGGTGTATTTCTACCGCCCCGCTGCGAATAAGATAGAGATGGTGCACCGCATCGCCATATTTAAAAATAACGGTACCGGCCCGAAAGTAGCTGACCTCCACCTGAGTGGCTATGTGCTCCAGCTCCTGGTCGGGCAGCGCCTTGAAGGGGTAGCACTGGCGTATAAAAGCGAGTACCTCCAGCTGCTCTGCTTCCATGGTTCACTCCTGCAAAACGTGAAAAAGGCAGCACCCGGCTGCCTTTAAATTGATTAACGGTGCCGCAGGCGCTTAGCCTCTTGGCTCCGACATCAGCCCTTTGATCAGCGCTACACAGGAAATAAGCAGCACTATGGTAAAGGGAAAGCCGGTAGATACCGCCATGGCCTGCAAACCGGCCAGACCGCCGCCCAGCATCAGGGCAATGGCCACCAGACCCTCAAAGGTACACCAGAACACCCGCTGCGGCTTGGGCGCGTTGACCTTGCCGCCGGCGGCAATGGTGTCGATGACCAGCGAGCCGGAGTCGGACGAGGTAACAAAGAACACCACTACCAGCACAATACCGATAAAGGAAGTAATGGCGGTGAGCGGCAGCTGCTCCAGCATCACAAACAGCTGCAGCGGCAGTGCGGCTTCACTGACAGCCTTGATGCCGTCACTCACCACCAGATCGATGGCGGTACCGCCAAAGGCGCTGAACCACAGCATACAGGCAGAAGTTGGCACCACCAGTACGGCAATCAGGAACTCACGCACCGAACGGCCACGGGATACCCGGGCAATAAACATGCCTACAAAGGGTGACCAGGAAATCCACCAGGCCCAGTAGAAGGCAGTCCAGCCCTGGGAGTAATTGGCATCTTCCCGGCCAAAGGGCATGGACAGCGCCGGGAAATACTCAAAGTACGCAACAATATTGTTGAACAGACCGGTAAAGATAAGCAGGGTCGGCCCCACTATCAGCACAAAGCCCAGCAGCAGTGCCGCCAGCCCCATGTTGATTTCAGACAGGCGTTTTACCCCCGCATCCAGCCCGGCCAGCACCGACACCAGTGCCACCAGAGTAATGAGGATCACCAGCACTACCTGAGTGGTGACCGTATCCGGAATATCAAACAGAAAGTTAAGGCCGGCCGAGGCCTGAGAGGCACCGTAACCCAGCGACGTAGCCAGACCAAACAGAGTGGCGACCACCGCCAGAATATCAATAATATGACCAGGCCAGCCCCATACCCGCTCACCCAGCAGCGGATAGAGCACAGAGCGCATGGTCAGCGGCAGCCCCTTGTTAAAGGAGAAAATGGCCAGACCCAGTGCCAGCACCGCATAAATGGCCCAGGGGTGCAGTGCCCAGTGATACAGGGTGGCGGCCATGCCAAGACGGCTGGCCTCGGCGGCATTTCCGGCAGCTCCGCCCAGCGGAGCCCAGTCAGTGCGCACGCCGTTTTCTACCGTGGTGCCGGCAAACGAGGTACCGAAGTGAGTCAGCGGCTCGGACACACCGAAAAACATCAGACCTATGCCCATGCCGGCGGCAAACAGCATGGAGAACCAGCCGATATAGGTGAAATCCGGGCTGGCTTCGGTGCCGCCGATGCGGACTTTGCCCAGGGGGGAAATAATCAGCCCCAGACACACCAGCACAAAAATGTTACCGGCGGAAAGAAAGAACCAGTCAAGGGTGGACGTGAGCCAGCCGCGCAGATCGCTGAACATGGGCCCTACCTGGTTCTGAAACGCCAGGGTGAGAAACACAAAGGCCACAATAGCCAGACCGGAGATCATGAATACACGGTTATGAATGTCGAGCCCGAACGGACCAATTTGCAGGGCGATATTGTCTTGCCCTATCTGATAATCGGTATCAATGGGCGTCACTTTGCCCTCGGGGGCGATAACATCATGGTTATCTTTTTCTGCCATGAAGATGCTTCCTTTTTTAAGGGGTTGGCTTGCTTGAACCACTCTAGGGTAGCACAGCAGCGACACAGAATGGCCAGGCGGGGGCTCAGCTGAACAACATTTAGCCAGAGCAAGGCACTTCTTCCCGCTCCGCCCCCCTGCTACAATTCAGGCTTTCACGGATTTTAAGCTTACAAGGTTCCCGTTCATGCGTACCAGTCAATACCTGCTTTCCACTCTTAAAGAAACTCCGAGCGATGCCGAAGTGATCAGCCACCAGCTGATGCTGCGGGCGGGCATGATCCGCAAGCTGGCCTCGGGCCTGTATACCTGGCTGCCCAGCGGTTTGCGGGTGCTGAACAAGGTGGCGGCCATAGTGCGGGAAGAAATGAACCGCGCCGGTGCCATTGAAATGCTGATGCCGGTAGTGCAGCCCGCCGATTTGTGGCAGGAAACCGGCCGCTGGGACAAGTTCGGCCCCGAGCTGCTGCGCATTAAAGACCGCCACGATCGTCCCTTTGTGCTGGGCCCCACCCATGAAGAAGTGATCACCGCCATGGTGCGCAACGAGGTCGCCTCTTACAAGCAGCTGCCTCTGAATCTGTATCAGATCCAGACCAAATTCCGTGACGAGGTACGCCCGCGTTTTGGCGTGATGCGCTCCCGCGAATTTGTAATGAAAGATGCTTATTCTTTCCACACCACTCAGGACAGCCTGCAGCAGACCTACGACGACATGTATGCCGCCTACAGCCGCATTTTTGAACGCATGGGTCTGGACTTCCGCGCTGTGCTGGCCGACACCGGTGCCATTGGCGGCAGTGCTTCGCACGAGTTTCATGTGCTGGCTCAAAGCGGTGAAGACGATATCGCTTTCTCCACCGAGTCCGATTACGCCGCCAACATTGAAATGGCCGAAGCACTGGCCCCGAAAGCAGCCGCCGATGCTCCTACCCAGGAGATGGTGCTGACCGACACGCCCGATACCAAGACCATTGCGGATCTGGTAGAAAAATTCGGCCTGAACATTGAGCAGACCGTGAAAACCCTGCTGGTAAAAGCCGCCGACGATATGGATGCCCCGCTGGTGGCGCTGCTGGTGCGCGGCGATCACGAGCTGAACGAGGTAAAAGCCGAAAAGCTGCCCCAGGTGGCAAGCCCCCTGACCTTTGCCACCGAAGAAGAAGTGCGTGCCGCCGTGGGTGCCGGCCCGGGCTCGCTGGGGCCGCTGAACATGCCGGTGCCGGTAATTGTAGACAGAGCCGTGGCGGTCATGAGTGACTTTGGTGCCGGTGCCAACATCGACGACAAGCACTATTTCGGCATGAACTGGGGCCGTGATCTGCCCCTGCCCGAGGTGGCCGACCTGCGCAATGTGCGTGAAGGCGACCCCAGCCCCTGTGGCAAGGGCGTGCTGCAAATCAAACGCGGCATTGAAGTGGGCCATATCTTCCAGCTGGGTAATAACTACTCCGAGAAGATGAACGCCACCGTGCTGAACGAAGGCGGCAAGGCCACAGTGCTGGAAATGGGCTGCTACGGCATTGGCGTGTCACGCATTGTGGCCGCGGCCATTGAGCAGAACCACGACGACCGCGGCATTATCTGGCCCGATGCCCTGGCCCCCTTCCAGGTAGCCATTATTCCCATGAACATGCACAAGTCTCATCGCGTTCAGGAAGTGGCCGAGAAACTTTATGCCGAGCTGACCGCCGCCGGCATTGAAGTGCTGTTTGACGATCGCAAGGAGCGCCCGGGCGTGATGTTTGCCGATATGGAGCTGCTGGGTGTGCCTCACAGCATTATTATTGGTGAGCGCGGCCTGGACAACGGCGTGGTGGAATACAAGCACCGCCGCGGCGGCGACAAGCAGGAAGTGGCCATCGATGATGTGATTGCCAAGATTCAGGCGTTGATTGGCTAACTCCCTTCGGGAGAGCTATAAGCGATCAGCCTTAAGCTTTAAGAAAAACAACCGGTGCTTACAGATAGCACCGGTTTAAAAGTCATTCCGGCCTTTGAGCCGGAATCCATTCTGCAGGCGACTGAGTCTGTATTCGAACAGCCGTGCTTTATACAATAGTCTCTGGGTCCGTCATGCTGAACTTGATTCAGTACCGGAGTGACCCCGCTGCTCTACTTACAGCTGGCAGCTTACGGCTTACAGCCCCCGAAGGGGATTAATCCGAATGATGGCGGCTGTCGTTGGCCTGGGCCAGCAACATGCGGCTTTCTTTAAGGAAAGTGTCGGCATAGTCGCCGAAATAATCACTGACAGCGCTGAACTGCTTTACAAAGGCGTCGCGCTGTCCATTCTCCAGCTCTTCCAGTAACTCGCCAAAGCGCCCGTGATAACGTCGTATCATCGCCAGATTGCGGGGTGACGACAGAATAATGTCGGCATACAGCGCCGGATCCTGGGCAAACAAACGGCCTACCATGGCCAGCTCCAGCCGGTAGATGGGCGAGCTTAACCGCAGCAGACGAGACAAATCTGCTCCTTCAGCACACAAATGAGCACCATAGGCAAAGCTGGTAAAGTGACGCAGCGCCTGTACCAGGCTCATGGCCTCGTCGTGCTCGGCCGCCGGCACCTCCTGCAGGCGGGCCCCCCAGATACGCATTTGCGCCAGCAGCCATTCATAGTCTGCTTCGCCGCGGCCATGGCAGTGAATAATCACCTGCTTGGCCAGGCTGGGAATATCCGGTCCGAACATGGGGTGCAGCCCCAGCACAGGGCCTGAATGCGCGTTCAGCATGGCGGCCACCGGCTCGCTCTTGACGCTGGTCAGATCTACCAGCAGGCAGTGCTCGGGCAGCTTGGGCAGACGCTCTATTACCGCCACGGTTTGATCGATGGGCACGGCAATTATTACCAGACCCGCATCGGCCAGCAGCGTATCGGCCTTGTGCCAGTCGTCCTTTTCAAGGATCTCGGTGTGGTAACCAGACAGGCTCAGCAGGTGGGCAAACAGACCACCCAGCTGGCCGCCACCGCCAATCACCACCGCCTTGCCCAAATCCGGATTCACACATTTGAAGCCGGTGTCTTTTTCACTGGCATAAGATTCGCGCATAAAGCGGCGCAGCACGTCTTCTATCAGGTCGGGCGGCACACCCTGTGCTTCGGCTTCGGCCCGGCGGCTGGCGAGCATGGCGGCTTCCCGGTCGGGCGCATAAATAGGCAGGCCATGCCGGCTTTTTACTTCCCCTACCCCCGCTACCAGCTTAAGCCGCTGCGCAAACAGCTTGACCAGCTGCTGATCCACTTCGTCGATTTGATCCCGCAGGACCTTGAGTTCATCTACCATTTTATCCATCCCGGAATTAACACGCCGGACCTGAGTCCGGCGTTGCATTATGCCTGTTTATTGCTTGAGCTGACAATGTCAGGCAACGCGTGCCTTGAGTGAGGCAGACAGCTGCTGATGGCAACGTGCCAGCAGTTCGGCGGTGGTGTCCCAGCCGATGCAGGCATCGGTAATGGACACACCGTACTGCATCTCACTCACCGGCTGCTCGCTGGGCTGGTTGCCCTCAAACAGATGTGATTCCAGCATAATACCGAGAATAGACTCATTGCCTTCCTGGATCTGGCGCACCACATTGTCGGTCACCAGCGGCTGCAGGCTGTAATCCTTGTTGGAGTTGCCGTGACTGCAGTCCACTACCAGCCGCGGCGTCAGGCCGGCACTGATCATGGCTTTTTCGGCCAGGGCAATATTGACCGAGTCGTAGTTGGGCTGCTTGCCGCCACGCAGGATAACATGGCCGTCGGGGTTGCCCTGAGTCACCAGCAGCGCTACCTGACCTTCCTGATTAATGCCCATAAAAGCGTGGGATTCGGCAGCCGCCTTCATGGCGTTGATGGCAGTGCCCAGGTTACCGTCAGTGCCGTTTTTAAAGCCCACCGGCATGGACAGGCCCGAGGCCATTTCTCTGTGAGTCTGGGATTCGGTGGTGCGGGCACCAATGGCAGACCAGGAGAACAGCTCTGCAAGATATTGCGGACTGATCGGGTCCAGTGCTTCTGTCGCCAGAGGCAGCTCCAGCTCCGCCAGCCAGCACAGCAGCTCCCGGGCTTTGTGCAGGCCCAGCTCAATATCAAAGGTGCCATCAAGGTGAGGATCGTTAATAAAGCCTTTCCAGCCTACTGTGGTGCGCGGCTTTTCAAAATAGACGCGCATTACAATATAAAGGCTGTCGCGATATTCATCATGCAGTTTTTTGAGGCGGGTTGCGTACTCTTTGGCTGCGTCTACATCGTGAATGGAGCAAGGACCACAAATAACCAGCAAGCGGTGATCCTTGCGGTGCACAATATCAGAAATGGTTTGCCGGGCCTGGCCGATGTAATCGAGCGCTTTTTGAGAAATGGGCAGCTTGGCTTTCAGCTCGGCCGGAGTGATCATCACCTGCTCGGATTGAATATGGATATTGTTTAATGTGTCTTTCTGCATGATGACATCCTCACTGTAAACTTTTTTATACAACCAAAGAGAAAGAAAAGGTTAGTCTCGTTTGACATATAGAAACTTCTTTTCTACGCAACCGGCTTCAACCTTATCAAGGCTGGCCGGGGTTGCAAAGCCCGGGAGAGCATCAAATGCGGTTTATTTTGTTTATAATTGAAAAAAATGAGGAGCCTGTATGCAATTAAGCAATCGCGAGCAGCAGGAGCTGGTACTGGCCCTGCGGCGCATTCTGGATCACTACGGTGTAGACTACCGGCAAAGCCCCGAGTCTTATGATTATGATACGGTTTATGACCATCAGTGCCGGCTTATTCTGGATGAAGTGGCAGCAAGCTGGGAGCAGCATTACGGTTACCGCCCCAGCCCCATGACGCTGCAAAAAGCCCTGTTTGCCGCCGAGCACAGCCGCCAGTTTTCCCCGCCCTGGTACAGACGGATTATCAACGCGATAAAGTGGTAGGCCCCAATTTATTGGGGCAACCCGTGCATGATGCGACGAAGCAGCCCCGTTTGCCGGGTATAAACCCCGACCTCATCCACCAACGCGACTTCCAGCTTTATTTTACCCGTCAATCTCATCCATAAAGGCGTCAAGGTTTTCGTCGTCAGGCATTTCACGCTGTTTGCCGACTTTGGCATCCTGAAACTGCAGATAGAAATCCTTGGTCAGACCGTAGGGATCAAGCGAGTTATCAATAATGGCCTCGCGCTCTATCAGCTCACTGCGCTGATAAAGCCCGTCCAGCGCCCATTTGCCGGTGCGCATGGCAAGAGACATAACGTCATAAGGAAAGTACAGCGTATCCACCACATCGCCGGTCAACTGACGCAGAGTGGCCGGACCATAGAGCGGGATCATCATATAAGGGCCATTACCAACTCCCATTTGTCCCAGAACCTGACTGAAATCTTTGGCTTTAGGTTCAAATGAGAGCTTCTGGGCCACATCAAAGTAACCCAGCACGCCCACAGTACTGTTAACGCCAAAACGCACCAGGTTAGTGCCGGCACCGGATAAGTCGCCGGTAACCAGATGGTTGACGAAGCTGGCAGGCTCTTCGAGGTTCAGCACTACATTCTGAATGCCCGTACGCACCGAACGGGGTACATAGTCGGCATAAGCGTGGGCAGCAGGACGTACAATATAGGGCTCGGCTACATCATAGTTAATGACCCAGCTGGCCCGGTTTACCGGCTCAAAGGGATCACGAGGATCATCCGCGGTAGATTTGGCATAGTCTGCCGGCACAGCCGGTGAGAAAGGATCATTCACCCGCTCCTGCTGCACCCCCTGGTGCGCCGCACAGCCGGTAAGCACAGTGCCGGCCATGAGAATAAGTGCTCTGTACCACATGGTTAGGTCGCTCATTTTTGTTGTTATAAAAGAGTAAGTCTACTCATGACTGACCAACACGGCCAGTCATCACCACCGGCTGAAAGCCATATTATAACGGCGTGTCGATAATCACGCTCAGCTGCTTGTCTTCACTGGTGCTGAGCACACCACTGCGCCCTTCCCAGGCGTTGGTGACATCGGTAACGTTACCGCTGGGAGCAATACGCGCCTTAATAATAATCTCATCGCGACTGCTCATGTTATTGTCAGGCACCATGGCATCGGCATTGGACAGGGTGACGCTGAGCGGAAACGCCGGCTGCTCTATCCGCCGGGCCACCAGCGGCATTTCGCCACCATTGGCATCCACCGCAAACACAAACAAAACAGCGCCGGGGTGATAAGGCACACTGGTGCCGGTATTTATTTCTACCTGATAGCGGGGGCCGGTAACCGGCGCCTGCTGATTGCTGCTCATTTGCTGCTCGGCAAACGCAATGGACCGCTGGATCATGGCATAGCGCGGATGCTCGGGAGACATGATTTCCAGCATTTGCTGCCAGCGGGCTCTGGCCTGTTCAAAGTCGTTTTGCTGTACTGCCATAAAGGCAAACACCGACCAGGCTTCCAGGTTGCCGGGCTGGCTGGCCAGCACATTGCGAATTATTTGCTCGGCGCGCAGGCTTTCTCCGGTCATGGCCAGGGCCTCGGCGTAGGGCACGTATACGGCGTCGGGCTCGTCGGTGAGGTTAATGGCTTTTTCCAGTGCTTCCCGGGCGGTTTCGCCGTCACGCATTTCCAGTGACAACCGGCCCAGCAGCAGCCAGCCACGATAGTCGTCGCCATCCTGATGCAGACGGGTACGCAGCGCCAGAATAAGCTCGCGCACGTCCTGCTCGGTCACGCTTTCATCCGGCTCTATCAGTACCTTGCGCGACAGCTCCTGAAGATTGCCGGATACCCGCTGCCACTCGGCCACTTCCTCATGTGCTCCCACCTGCCAGTAAACCCCGGCACTGACCGCTATCATCAGCACCAGCGCCGAGATAATGGTGAGCGGGCTGCGGCCGTCCCGGGCCTTGGTTTCATTGGTGACCACATCATCCAGCAGACTTTTCTGCAGCTCCTGCTGCAGGGCCTCGTCATCTTCCAGCAGGCCCAGTTCACTGTCTTGCTCCAGCTCTTTTATCCGCTGGCGGTAAAGCTGAGTATTGAGCTCGTTACGACTGTGGCTGGACTCAGCCCGCCCACGGGTAAGAGGAAAAATAATGATCAGTGCCAACAGCAGAGTCAGGCCGGCACAAAGGATCCAGAATAAGGTCATGTCAGCTCTCTTTGTTCTTGTTCAGCAGGCGCTTGAGGCGCTGTTTTTCTTCTTCGCTCAGGGTTTCGTCGGCAGCCACCGCCGGCTTTTTGCGCGTGCGCACCAGCACCACCACCAGGCCAATTAACAGCACCAGCACAGGGCCGGCCCAGAGAATAAGGGTGGACGCCATAAAAGGAGGCTTATAGAGAATAAAGTTGCCGTAGCGGGCCACCATGTAGTCCACTACTTCGTCTTTGCTGCTGCCGTCCTGCAACATTTGGTAGGTTTTTTCCCGCAGATCCTTGGCCAGCTCGGCGTTGGAGTCGGCAATGTCCTGGTTCTGACATTTGGGGCAACGCAGCTCTTTTAACAACTCACGAAAGGACTCTTCTTTTTTCGGGTCGTCAAAGTTGTATACATCGATGGCAGCATGAGCTGCCGGCAGCCAGAGCATGGCCGCCAGCATAAGTATTCGCATCAACATGGACATTACTCCATTTGCTCAAAGATAGGCTTGAGGGTCTGCTTCCATACCTGATCGTTCACATCACCCACATGGCGGTAGCGAATAACGCCGTTACTGTCGATAAGGAAGGTTTCAGGCGCGCCGTATACGCCCAGATCCAGACCCAGCATGCCGCGGGGATCATACAGATCGATGGCATAGGGGTTACCCAGATTACTGAGCCAGCGCAGCGCCTTTTCACGCTCATCCTTGTAGTTCATGCCAATAATATGCACGCCTTCATTGGCCTTGAGCTGGTTGAGATATTCGTGCTCGGCATAACAGGTGGGGCACCAGGTGGCCCACACATTGAGCAGCATGGGCTGGCCGGTAAAAATGGACTTGTCATGCTGTTTGTCGGGGTTATGCAAGTCCTGCAGGGTAAACTCAGGAATAGGCTGATCAATCAGTACCGATTCCAGTTTGGTGGGGTCGGAAAACAACCCCTTGTACAGAAATACACTGGCACCGAGAAACATCAGCAGCGGAATGGACAGAATAAGAATACGACGGTTCATCAGGCCTCCGCGGCTTGTTGTTTGCGGCCAAAACGGTAGCGCTTGTCGATAATGGCAATCACACCGCCAATAGACATCAACAGTGCTCCAAACCAGATCCAGCGTATAAAGGGCTTGTAGTAAAGCCGCACCGCCCAGGCACCGTCATCCAGCTCTTCACCCAGCGCCGCGTACAGATCGCGGGTAATGCCGGCATCAATGGCCGCTTCGGTCATGGACATGCGCTGCACCACATACATGCGTTTTTCGGCTTTCAGCTCGGTCAGCGGTTTGCCGTTTTTGGACACACTGATCACCCCTTTGAAGCCTTCGTAGTTAGGGCCGTCAGCATCACGAATGCCGTCAAAGGTAAAGGTGTAATCGGCAAAGGTGACGGTATCACCGGGCACCATGCGCACATCGCGCTCTATGCTGTAAAGCTGGGTACAGCTGATGCCAACAATGGTCACCGCCAGACCAATGTGACCCAGGATCATGGCCCAGTGGCTGTTGCCCAGCTTGCGCACACCGGTAAAGAACGAGTGTCGGTGCGTGGCCCGCACCCAGGTTTCCTGCAGGCTGGTAATGGTAATAAAGGCACCCAGGCCAATCCCCACGGCAGCCCAGGGTTCAAAGCTGGCGGAAAACAGCAGCGGCAGCGCCACCCCGGTGACAATACTGAGCACCAGCGCCAGCAGAAGTTTGCCGTTGATTTCCTGCATTTTCTGGCGACGCCAGCGGAACAAGGGCCCCGCTCCCAGCAACAGGGCAAAGGGAATGATCAGCCAGGCATAGAGGCTGTCGAAGAAGGGGGCACCAATGGAGATGCTGCCCATGCCCAGCTCTTTATGCACCAGCGGCAGCAAGGTGCCGATCAGCACCACCACCAGACCGGCCATCAGAATAATGTTGTTGCCCAGCAGCAGACTTTCGCGGCTGGCCAGCTCGTGCTTGCCATGGCTGCGCACTTCTGCACCTTTAACGGCATACAGCAACAGCGACGAGCCCACCACCAGCAGCAGGAAGATCAGAATAAACAGGCCGCGGGTGGGATCGGAGGCAAAGGCATGCACCGACACCAGCACCCCGGAGCGCACCAGGAAGGTGCCCAGCAGGCTGAGGGAAAATGCCATAATGGCCAGCAGTACCGTCCAGGCCTTGAAGCTGGCGCGCTTTTCGGTGACTGCCAGCGAGTGAATAAGGGCGGTGCCGGCCAGCCAGGGCATAAAGGAGGCGTTTTCTACCGGATCCCAGAACCACCAGCCGCCCCAGCCCAGCTCGTAATAGGCCCACCAGGAGCCAAGGGCAATGCCCAGCGTCAGGAAAATCCAGGCGGCCATGGTCCATGGTCGGGACCAGCGCGCCCAGGCCGCATCCAGTTTGCCGGTCATTAAAGATGCAATGGCAAAGGCAAAGGCCACCGAGAAGCCCACATAGCCCATATAAAGCATGGGTGGGTGAAAAATCAGCCCGGGATCCTGCAGCAGCGGGTTCAGGTCGCGTCCATCTACCGGAAAGAACGGCAGGGTGCGCTCAAAGGGGTTGGAGGTAAACAGCACAAACAGCAGAAAGCCAATGGCGATCATGCCCATCACGCTCAGCACCCGGGCCACCGCATCCAGCGGCAGCGCCCGGCTGAAGCGGGCCACGGCGGCGGTCCAGCCTGCCAAGATCAGTACCCACAGCAGCAGTGAGCCTTCGTGCGCGCCCCATACCGCCGAAATGCGGTAAGCCAGCGGCAGCAGGCTGTTGGAGTTGGAGGCCACATAGAGCACGGTAAAGTCGTGCTCCACAAAGGCCCAGGTTAAGCACAGAAAGGAAATAAACAGAAAGCCAAACTGGGCATAGGCCAGTGGCCGGGCCAGCAGCATCATGGAGGTGTTGCCGCGGGATGCGCCCAATAACGGGTAAATACTCAGCACCAGGGCACTGGCCAGCGCCAGCACCAGGGTGAATTGTCCAAGCTCGGGGATCATAGGTTGCTGCCCTTCAGCTGTGCCTCCGTGTATTCGGGTTTAAAGTGCTCCATTCCCTTGAGCGCTTCCGCCACCTCAGGTGGCATGTATTCTTCGTCGTGCTTGGCCAGCACTTCAAAAGCATCGATGGTGCGGGCGTCTGCCAGGGTGCCCTGAGCCACTATGCCCTGCCCTTCCCGGAACAGATCCGGCAAAATGCCGTCAAAGCGCACCGTGACCTGCTCACCGCCGGCATCCACCAGGGCAAAACTGACGTTCAGGCTTTGTTGGTCCCGCTCTACCGTGCCCGGCACCACCAGGCCACCAATGCGCAGGCGCTGGCCCACTTCCGGCTTGATATGGTCTTTGCCTTTGCCTTCCACCAGCTCGGTGGGGGTATAGAAAAGGTCTATGTTCTGCTGCAGCGCATAGAGCATCAGGCCCACCATGAGCGACAATCCGGCTATCACCGCCAGCAGCAGTGTCATTCGTTTTTTACGTCTAGGGTTCATAGGGTGTTCTCCAACTTGCGGGCGGCCTCACGGCGGGCGGCCCGGGCCTGTTTTTGGCTGACTTCGCGCAGCAGACGTTTTTTGGTGTTAATGGTGGCCACCACCAGCCCCAGCAGGGCCAGCAGGGTAACGGCAAACGACAGCCAGACATAAAAGCCGTAACCGCCCATGGCCAGAAAGGCAGACCAGCTATCAAATTTCATGGTGTTTCTCCGCCATTTTCAGTACCCAGGGACGATGAGACTCACGCCGGATCAACTCGTTGCGCAGGCGCATGAGCGTGACGGCGCCCAAAAAGCAGATAAAGGCAAAAATCATGATAAGCAGCGGCCAGAGCATGTCATTGGAAATGGAGGGCTTGGCAAACTTGGTGATGGTGGCCCCCTGATGCAGGGTGTTCCACCATTCCACCGAGTAGTGAATGATGGGCAGGTTGATGACCCCTACCAGGGCCAGAATGCCGGCGGCACGACCGGCCAGTACCTTGTCGGAAATGGCGTTATAGAGCGCAATGACACCCAGATAAAGAAACAGCAGAATCAGCTCGGAGGTCAGGCGGGCATCCCATACCCACCAGGTGCCCCACATGGGTTTGCCCCAGGCGGCACCGGTAAACAGCGCAATAAAGGTGAACACGGCCCCCACCGGCGCAATGGCCGAGACCGCCATATTGGCGACCTTGATTTGCCATACCAGACCAATAAAGGCGGCAACGGCCATGGAGGAGTAGGCACCCATCGACATGATGGCCGCCGGCACATGAATATAGATAATACGAAAGGCGTCACCCTGCTGATAATCGGCGGGCGCAAAGGCCAGGCCCCAGGCCAGACCAACGGCAAAGGAAACCACACTGAACACGGCGAACCAGGGCAGCCATAGTCCGGCAATACGATAAGCCGTTTCCGACTTGGCATAGGGGTGTAACCATTTCCACATTTTGCTCACAGACCTTTTTTGTACTAATGCGTTATTTTGGCGCGCTTAAGATACCCCAAATTCCCTCTGTTTAGAAACCTTTGACCGCCAAATCCAGTTGAAATGGAGCTAATTGACACTGACCCGCAGTGCCGCAGCAATGGCAAACGGGGCCAGGGTAACACTGCCCGCCAGCATGGCCCCCAGAATGGCCAGCTGACCACTGTAAGGCAGCCCCAGACCGGCGGTTTCTATGGCCGAGGTGGCAAAGATCAGCACCGGAATATACAGCGGCAGCGTCAGCAGGCTGAGCAGCACACCGCCCTTGCCTATGCCCACGGTTAATGCCACACCTATGGCACCCAGCAAGCTGAGAATGGGCGTGCCCAGCAGCAGGGTCCAGAACATGCCGAGAAAGCCGTTCATGTCCATGCTCAGCAGCACTGCCACCAGCGGCGACAGCAGCAGCAGCGGCAAGCCGGTTAACAACCAGTGCGCCAGCACCTTGGCCAGCACCACCACCCCTAAAGGACAGGGCATCAGCATCATTTGTTCCAGGGTGCCGTCGATATAATCGTCCCGGAACAGTCGCTCCAGTGCCAGCAACGATGCCAGCAGCGCCGCTACCCAGACAATGCCGGGAGCAATGCGCGCCAGCAGCGCCGGCTCCGGACCTACGCCCAGGGGGAACAGAGTGATCACAATTACAAAAAACCACAGCGGGTTAAGAATGTCGGCTCGCCGGCGCAGGGCGCTGACCAGCTCCCGGCGCACCACGCCGGTAAAGGAGTGCATCATTGGGCGTCCTCACGGGATGGTGAAAGGTGAAGAATGCGGGCGCGGTCGGCGCAAAGATTAAGATCCTGGTGGGTGGTGATCAGCACCATGCCTCCAGCATCGGTGTGCTCCAGAAACAGCCTTTCCAGCACTTTTACCCCGTGTTTGTCGATGGCAGTAAAGGGCTCGTCGAGGATCCATAGTTTGGGCCCGCCCAGCCACAGCCGGGCCAGTGCTACCCTGCGCTTTTGCCCGGCAGATAGCTGGCCGGCATATTGCTCTTCCAGCCCCGCCAGCCCAACCTGTGCCAACACGTCCCACAGGTTGGCCGTGCTGCCCTTATGATGCATGCGGCGAAAAAAGGCCAGGTTTTCGTAGGCAGACAGCTCGTGCTTGATGCCGGCCTGATGGCCCAGGTAGAAAAGATCCTGATGAAAGCTGTCGCGGCACTGCTCTATGTTGTGCCCTTGCCAGCTGACTTCTCCCTCATAAGGCCGGGACAAGCCTGCCAGCAACCGCAGCAGGCTGGTTTTGCCGGCACCGTTGGGGCCGGCAATCTGCACCAGCTCACCGGGAGCCACCGCAAGGGAAAGATCACTGAACAGGGTACGTTCTTCACGAACGCAGGTCAGGGCGTGGGCTTCAAGCATAAGTTAATATTCTGTGGTTAATAAGATGGTTTGCCAAATGCGAAATGGTTTGCCGCGCGTAAAGCACGGCCTGCAGGGATAAGCGACTATCATCGCCAGCCTACTTTTGCCGGTGCAAAGACAGCAGCAGTTCAGCTTCGGCTCTGGGCATTTCGCATTCGGCCATGATTTCTTCAATACCGGCTCCCAGCTGCACCATTCGCGCGGCGCGGCTGTAGAGCTTGCTTTGGGGATCTTTTAATGCCAGCTCCTGCTGCTGCTCGCGCAGCGCCGCTATATAGCGCCCCAGCTCGTTCAGCTTTTTGCCCATGCCAATATTGGCGGTCTGCAGCTCTTCCAGCTGTTTGCGGTAGCTGTCCCGGCTGCGGGCCAGCTCACGCATCAGGGTGCTCATGGCATCCAGCTTGCGCTGGCTGCGCCGCCACATCATCCAGGCCAGGCCAATGGCGGCCAGTGCCATCACCAGCCCCAGTACCGCCAGAATAAGCGCCAGTTCACTGATCATTAAAGCTGACTCAGCTCTTCCCACTCGTCATCGGACAGCAATTTGTCGAGATCCACCAGAATAAGCAGCTCGCTCTCGCGGTTACATACGCCCTGAATAAAGCGCGCACTCTCGCTGGTACCCACATTGGGCGCCGTTTCAATTTCCGACGACTTGAGATAGACCACCTCAGCCACACTGTCGACCAGAATACCAATGACCTGCTTTTCCGCTTCAATGATCACAATGCGAGTATTGTCGGTTACTTCCGCACTGGGCAGGCCAAAACGCAGCCGGGTATCAAGCACAGTAACCACGTTGCCGCGCAGGTTGATAATACCCAGCACATAATCTGGCGCGCCCGGTACCGGAGCAATGTCGCTGTAGCGCAATACTTCCTGTACCTGCATAACGTTAATGCCATAGGTTTCGTTATCAAGCCGAAAGGTCACCCACTGCAACACTTCGCCTTCAGCCAGATTTTCCGCCACATTACGATGATTGCTCATACACTCACCCTTATCTCTCTCAGACCCGTTGTCCGTCTATATTTTTGCCCTGCTCCAGTAATGCAATCAAGGCATCAACATGAAGCAAGGCACACATTTTTTCTTTTACCATACCTGCCAGCCAGGGCCGCGTGCCGGGCGTAGTGCGCCACTTTACCTGCTCACGGCTGAGCAGAGCCGTTCCCTTGAGCTGATGGCAGGACAGCCCCCAGTTACTTTCGCCCAGGGTCACCACATATTGATATTGCTCATCCTGAGTGTGGCCTGGCATGGCCCAGCGCGCCGTATCCACCACACTGAGCTGACGCTCCCGCTCCGTCATAATGCCAGCAAACCAGGCCGGCTTGCCAAACAGACTGGTAAGCCTGTCAAGCTGATAAATGCCACCCAGATGAGTAAGCGGCACAGCAAAGGTCATGCCTGCCACCTCAAAGAACAAGGCCTGAAACTGTGCTTCCGTGTCCATATTGCGCCAGGGGGCCGGCTCCGGCTGTACCTCGGGCGCGACCACCGGCATCTCTATCTCTGCAGGCGATGGCACATCAATAACCGGTTCTGCCTGGCGCGACTGCGGATCGGCGCTGGCGGCTTCTTCTTCTTTCAGCTCGGCAACCGTCGCCAGCAGTGATTCCAGTGCACGGCGGCGCTCTTCTTCTTTTGGATCAACATAAACCACCGGTCTGGCAGCAGCGTTTGCTGCTTCTGCAGAAACCTGCGGACTTACTACCCGCTCATCCAGCAGCGCATCAAAATAATCATCCAGAGCTGAAAACTGGCGTTGGTTCATAACGGCTGGTCTCCTCCGTCGAGACGCCACAAAAAGCGCAGCAGGGTCTGATAGGCATAGACACCCCGGCTGCCCTTGGCAAAGTAAGACGGTGGCTCATGGCGCAGGCTGGCATCGCGAAACTTGGTGTCTACCGGTATCACAGCCGGCCAGACTCTGTCACCGTATTGCGCTTTCAGACTGTCAAGGCTCTGCACCGACGCCCGGGTGCGCTGATCATACATGGTTGGCACCACTGTGTAATTAAATCCGTCTTTGCGGGCCTTGTGCATCAGTTTAAAGGTGCTGACCATGCGCTCAAGCCCCTTAAGCGCCAGAAATTCGGTTTGCACCGGTACCAGAATACGGTCACAGGCGGCCAGGGCATTGACCATCATCACGCCCAGCACCGGCGGACAGTCGATAATGGCCACATCAAAGTCATTTTTTACTTCAGCCAGCAGCCGTTTGAGCACCAGTCCCATACCTTCCCGGCTGCTGGAGGTTCGCTCCAGGGTGGCCAGCGAAATGGAAGCCGGCAGCAGTGTGATGCCATCAAAACGGGTATTCAGTGCCACCCGATCAAATTCAGCCCGGCCGGCACCGGCCTGAAACAAATCAAACAGAGTGCCCGGCAGTTCATCGGAGTTGTAATCCAGATAGGCGGTAAGCGAGCCATGAGGATCCGTGTCGATCAGCAGCACCCGCTTGTTATGCTGTGCCAGCAGGCCTGCCAGCGCCACCACTGAAGTGGTTTTGCCAACACCGCCTTTTTGGTTTGCTACGGTCCAGACTATCACGGCGTTATCCTGTCGTTGGTAATGCGAATGCCGCCTCCCGGCAGCTCATAAACCTGAATACCTTCTTTTTGGTCCGGCTCCGGCGGCCGTGCCGGTGGCGGCGAAGGTGGCTGCCAGCGTTCGGCAGCAATAGCAATTTCTACCCGTCGCTGGGGTGCCCTGCCCGCCTCACGGCGCTGTGCAGTCTCTGCCGGCCGGTATTGGCCATAGGCCTCCAGACGCAGCCGCTGAGGTGCAATGCCCTTTTGCTGCAGCTGCTCCAGCACGGCTCTGGCCCGCTCTGCGGACAATTGCCAGTTGGAGTCATAAAGCTCGTTGCTGACAGCAATGCTGTCGGTAAAACCACGCACATGAATAAAATGAGTATCTTGACCCAGCACCGGCATCAGGGCGGAAAATACCGCGTCACTGTTGCCCCTGAGCAGCGCACTGCCCTGGGCAAACAGCAGGCTGCCATCCAGGGTCAGCACCAGTTCATGCGTCCCCTGCTCTATGCCGGCCAGCTGCCGCTCGGTCAGCGGAGCAAGCGTGTTACCCAGCTCCAGTTTCAGCTGATGCAGACTGTTGGCGCTGCTGCTGGCCACCGGCAGTTCACTCACCGGCAGGGCCGGCTGGCCCTCACGCTCCATGGCACCGGTTTGCTCGGGCCGGGAGCCCAGTTGCCCCAGCGCCTGCTGTACCCCCTCCATGACTGGCTGGCGGAGCTCGGTGCGGGATGCATGCACGGCATAGAGCACCACAAACAGGGCAAAGGCCAGGGTCATGTAATCGGCATAGGACACCAGCCAGCGCTCCGTGTGCTGATCCCGCGGCTTTGATACCAGAGAGCGGCGCTTCATCAATGCCGGCCTCCCTGAAACTGATTGAGCTGCCGGCTTACCGACAGACTGCCCTCGCCCCGGGCAATGGCCAGCAGGCCAATGGCGGTGAGTTCACGGTAGCGCAGCTCCAGCCGGTAAAGCGCCCGCAGCCGGTTGGCCAGAGGCAACAGCAGCAGGTTGGCCAGCCCCACGCCATAAAGCGTGGCCACAAAGGCCACGGCGATACCGCTGCCCAGTCTGGCGGGATCGTCCAGATGAGACATGGCCTGAATCAATCCCAGCACGGCCCCGATAATGCCAATGGTGGGGCTGTAACCGCCCATGGCTTCAAATACGCCGGCTTCCAGCTCTTTTTGCTCTTCAATGCGGGCCAGCTCGTTATCCAGCAGCTGCTCCATCATGGCCGGCTCGGTACCGTCTACCAGCCATTGCAGCCCCTGACGGGTAAAGCCATCGATGGTATCGGAATGCAGCCGGCCTTCCAGCGCCAGAAACCCGGACTGACGGGCCTCATGAGACCAGCGCAGCAGGCGCGCGCATTGATCGTGAAAAGGCCACCGCGGAGGGACCAGCACAGTGCGCAGGGCATGTAAGGCGGCGCAAAACTGAAACCAGGGAGTTTGCAGCCAGACGGCACCCAGGCTGCCGCCCAGCACAATCAGTAATGCCGGACCATCAAGCAGCACAGACAGGCTGCCGCCGTGCCACCACTGAGCCAGCACGATGCAGACCAGCGCAAGCAGCAGACCGGCCAGTGCCATATCAGCCCACCATTTCGTTAACGATGGCCTCGCCAATCAGCGGCAGCGGCAATGACTCAGTCGCAATGCCCGCTTTGGCTACCGCCTGAGGCATGCCATAGACCACACAGGTTTCTTCATCCTGTGCCCAGATGCTGGCCCCCTGCTCTTTCAGCAGACGCGAGCCGTCACGGCCATCGGCACCCATACCGGTCAGCACCACGGCCAGCACCTTGCCACCGTAAATATTAGCGGCGGAAGCAAAGGTAATATCCACACAGGGCTTGTAGTTAACCTTGTCGTTGCCGTCGAGAATGCGCAACCGGGCAGCACCGGGCCGGCCTTCAAGCATCATTTGCCGGCCACCGGGTGCCAGATAGGCATGGCCCGGACGCAGCATGTCACCGTCTTCGGCCTCTTTCACCCGAATCTGGCACAGGCCGTCAAGCCGGGCAGCAAAGGCAGTGGTAAAGGTACCTGGCATATGCTGCACCAGCACAACAGGATGCGGAAAATTGGCGGGCAGCTTGGTCAGCACCGCCTGCAGGGCTACCGGGCCGCCGGTGGAGGTGCCGATGGCCAGCAGCTGATAACTTTTGCCACTGCGCCGGGGCAGACTGCGCCGCTCGGGGGGAGCGGACGCAGCAGGAGCGGCAACCGGTTCACGACTGAAACGGGATGAGACGGGCGTGCGCGGTGCAACGGAAGATGCAACCGGTGTGGTGCGGCTGACGGCCGCCCTGGGACGACGGCGGGCAATGGCACGCACACGCTGCTGCAGCTGGGAAATAGCTTCTTCCTTGCTGCGGGCTATGTCTTCAAAGCGTTTTGGCAGAAAATCCATGGCACCGGCATCAAGGGCTTCCAGGGTGGCCCGGGCACCATCGTGAGTGAGCGATGAAAACATCAGCACCGGCGTGGGCGTGGTTTTCATGATTTCACGCACGGCGGTAATGCCGTCCATCACCGGCATTTCAATGTCCATGGTGATCACATCCGGCCGCAGGCTTTTTGCCTTGTCGATGGCCTCTTTACCATTGGCGGCAGTGTCTATCACCTCAAGCAGCGGATCCTGTTGCAGGATCTCGCTCAGCCGGCGACGAAAGAAACTGGAGTCATCAACTACCAGAACCCGAATAGTCATTATTGTTATCGTGCTCCCTGTTGGTGCGTCAGGCGTAACGCCGCGCATAGGCCTTGATCAGGCCTGCAATATCAAGAATAAGGGCAATGCCGCCGTCACTGGTAATGGTGGCTCCCGCCATGCCCGGCGTGCCATGCAACAGCTGATCGAGCGGTTTGATAACCACTTCTTCCTGGCCGATAAGGCCGTCAACCACAAAGCCGACCTGCTGATTGCCTATCATTACAATCACCACATGACCATGGGCCTTGCGATCCCGCTTGCCGCCACGCAGCAACCAGTCCTGCAGATAGAACAGCGGTATGGCCCGGTTACGCACCACTACGGTGAGCTGACCGTCCACCATGCTGGTTTTGGTGAGATCCAGATGGAAAATTTCGTTCACGTTAGTCAGCGGCAGAGCAAAGGTCTGCTCTCCCACTACCACCATCAGGGTAGGCAAAATGGCCAGGGTGAGCGGCACCTTAATCTGCAGTTTGGTGCCTCTGCCTTTTTCCGAATCGATAAAAATGGAGCCATTTACCGAGCTGATGCCGGTTTTCACCACATCCATGCCCACGCCCCTGCCGGAGACGTCGGTGATTTCTACCTTGGTAGAAAAGCCCGGGGCAAAGATCAGGTTATAGGCTTCGTTGTCGCTCATGCGGGCGGCACCGTCGGCGTCGAGAATACCTCGCTTGATGGCCAGGTTCTTGAGTTTTTCCGGATCCATGCCGGCACCGTCGTCTTCGATGCCCAGCAAAATATGATCCCCTTCCTGGGACGCGGTAAGACGGATCACGCCCTTGCGGGGCTTGCCGGCGGCTTCGCGCTCTTCCGGCAGCTCAATGCCGTGATCACAGGAGTTGCGCACCAGGTGCACCAGCGGATCGGCCAGGGCTTCTACCAGGTTTTTGTCGAGATCCGTGTCTTCTCCCACCATCTCAAGCTCAATTTCCTTTTTCATGTTGCGGGCAATATCACGCACCACGCGAGGAAAACGGCCAAATACCTTTTTGATGGGCTGCATGCGGGTTTTCATCACAGCGCCCTGCAGATCACCCGTGACCGCATCCAGGTTGGTCACCGCTTTGGTGATCTCTTCATTTTCGTGGCCGGACTGCAGGCTGAGCAGGCGGTTACGCACCAGCACCAGCTCGCCCACCATGTTCATGATGCTGTCGAGGGTTTTGGTGTCGACCCGAACCGTGGTGTCGGCCGGCGGCGGAGCGGCCTTGGCAGGTGCGGCTGGTTTGGCATCAGGAGCGGCTTTGGCTGGCTGGCTGCTGGCCGGCACGGATTTTTCCGGTACTGACGTGGCAGTAGGCCCCTTGCCGGCACCATGGAGTTGATCCAGCAGGGCTTCAAATTCGCCATCGTCAATCAGCTCGTCGTCACCACCGGCAGTATTTTTGTCGGCTGCGGTGTCGGCTGCCGGCGTTTCTGCGGGCACACCACCGTGCTTGCCGGCACCATGCAGCTGATCCAGCAGGGCTTCAAATTCGTCGTCGGTAATATCGTCGCTGTCGCTGCCCGAGGCCGCTTGTTCCTGCTCAGGTTCAGCTGCCAGCTCACCCAGCATTTGCTGATATTCCTGCTCGTTCAGAGACTCGATGCTGTTGCCGGCAGGAGCCGCTGCCTCGGCTGACGGTGCTGTTTCATTTTCCTGCTCCGGCTGACAGTAAAAACTGAGCTCTTCCAGCAAGGTCGGATCGGCAGGTGTGGGCTCCTGACGGCTCTGAATTTCAGCAAACATGGCGTTTACGGTATCCAGCGCCCGCAAGATCACGTCCATCAGCTCTGAAGTAACACGACGCTGACCGGTGCGCAGAATATCAAAGACATTTTCCGCCTTGTGGCAGGTCTCTACCAGTGCCGTAAGCGACAAAAAGCCGGCACCGCCTTTTACGGTGTGAAAGCCGCGAAAAATAGCATTTAACAGGTCCTTGTCGTCGGGCTGACGCTCCAGGGTGACCAGTTGCTCCGACAGCTGTTCCAGAATTTCCGATGCTTCCACCAGAAAATCCTGCAGAATATCTTCGTCTACCTCAAAGCCCATGCTTGCTCCTTAAAATCCCAGACTGGACAGCAGATCGTCCACTTCATCCTGATCCGAGACCACGTCATCACGTTGTTCCTTGTTGATGATGGGCCCTTCCGCTTCAATGGCCTTCTGTGCCTTTTCAGCGTTAGACTCTTGCTGCTCCGGGCGGGGCGCTTCGTCTGTAAGGCGGCCAAACACCGACAAAATTTCAACCAGCTTGGCTTCCACTTCCTGCACCAGCTTGATCACCCGGCGAATCACCTGGCCGGTAAGATCCTGGTAGTCCTGAGCCATCAGAATTTCGGTCAGCAGCTGACGCAGCTGCTCGGCATCCTGCTCGGAATTTTGCAGAAAGTTGTCGAGCTGATAACACAGCTCCTTGAACTGTCCCAGCTCAAGCTGGCGCTGCATCAGCCCCTGCCAGCCCGGTTTTACCTGCTGTATACGATCGCTGAGCCGGTCTGCGATGGGCAGACTGGCTTCCACTGCGTCCATAGTGCGGTTGGCGGCCTTGTCGGTCATGTCAATGACATGATTAAGCCGCTCGCGGGCGTCGGGAATATCGGTTTCGGCCAGCACCGGCAGGCGGGGATCGTTACGAAACTCTTGCAGCGAATCATGCAACTGACGGGTAAGCTGACCTACCTGCTCCAGCAGTGCGTCGGCATGAGGCATGCAAACGTCAGTCATAAAACGATCGGCACCGGCCTGGTCACCCTGCTCCAGCAGTGCCACCAGCTGACGGGCCTGTTCCAGGTTGATCAACCCTTGTGCTTGTGTCATGGAAAGACCTTTATCCGATGCGCTCGAATACCTTTTCGAGTTTTTCTTTGAGAGTGCCGGCGGTAAAGGGTTTTACCACATAGCCGTTTACACCCGCCTGAGCCGCTGTAATGATCTGCTCGCGCTTGGCCTCTGCGGTAACCATTAATACCGGCAGATGCTTGAGCTTGTCATCAGCCCGAATGGCTTTGAGCAGATCAATGCCCTGCATGCCCGGCATATTCCAGTCGGTGACCACAAAGTCGAAGTCGCCGTTTTTCAGCATCGGCAATGCAGTGAGACCGTCGTCGGCTTCGTGCGTGTTGTTGAAGCCCAGATCTCTGAGCAGATTTTTGATGATCCTGCGCATTGTGGAAAAGTCATCCACAATCAGGATTTTCATGTTCTTGTCCAACCCATTCCTCCTGTTCTGCTGCCTCGGCAGCCACTGAACATGGTGTAAAATACCTACTCAAATACAAGTCGGCCATCGCTCCCGTTTCTGAACGGGAATATGACATTTTTTCACATTGACTGCTTGTTCTGTATCAAGCCTGCCATTCTTTAAGACGAGATTTAAGGCGCAGCATGGCCTGACTGTGGATCTGGCTCACACGAGACTCCGACACCGACAGTATGCCGCCGATCTCTTTCAGATTCAGCTCTTCGTCGTAATAAAGTGACAACACCAGCGCCTCACGCTCGGGCAGTCTGCGAATGCCTTCTGCCAGCGCTCGCTGAAAGCGTTCCTTGGCCATGCCGTCAAAGGGGCTGCCGGTATGACTGTGCAACTCGGCCTGTTGCTCGACGCCTTGCTCAAACTCATCCATTTCAAGCAATTTGCCATGATTGACGTCTGCCAGCATGGCGTGATACTGAGTCAGTGAGACACCCAGTTCATCGGCAATTTCCCGATCCTGAGCCGGTCGCCCTTCCCGTCGCTGAATAGTATGCATGGCCTCGGCAATGTGCCGGCCGTTGCGATGCACCGAACGGGGAACCCAGTCGCCCCGGCGGATTTCATCCAGCATGGCACCGCGAATGCGAATACCGGCAAAGGTCTCAAAACTGGCTCCTTTGGAGGCATCGAAGTTTTTCGACGCCTCCAGCAGTCCGACCATGCCGGACTGAATAAGATCATCAAGCAACACACTATCGGGCAGACGGGCCAGCAGATGCTGAGCAATACGCCGCACCAGGCCGGCATGACGCTCTACCAGACTTTGACTTTGATGCTGTGCGTATGCCTGTGCTCTACTCACTCCGTACTCCTTGCTGGTTCATGGCGGGATTACGCAGCAGGCGCTCCACAAAGAACTGCAGGTGCCCTTCGGCCCGGTGCGGAGTGGGCCAGTTCAGCGCTTTGGCGGCCAGCGCCCGTATGGCGATGGCAGAAGGCGACTTGGGATACTGGTTCACTACCAGCGCCTGACGGCGCACCGCCAGACGCAAGTTACCGTCAAAGGGAATGCAGGCAACCAGCTCAAGGGAGGCATCCAGAAACTTGTCGGTGACCCGGGTCAGTTTGGCAAACAGCTCCATACCTTCACGCTGGGTACGCACCATGTTGGCCACAATTTTAAAACGAAATACGCCATGCTCCCGGGACAGCAGCTTAATCAAGGCATAGGCATCGGTAATAGAAGTAGGCTCATCACATACCACCACCAGCACTTCCTGAGACGCCCGGGAAAAGCTTAGCACCATGTCGGAGATGCCGGCGGCGGTATCTACCAGCAACACATCAATGGGCGTCTGCATTTCACTGAACGCACGAATAAGACTGACATGCTCCAGCGGCGACAGCTCGGTCATGGACTGATTGCCCGATGTGGCCGGAATAATGCGAATGCCCTGCGGGCCTTCGACCATTACCTCATCCAGGGTACATTCGCCTCTCAATACATGAGACAGATTGCGCCGGACCCGAATGCCCAGCAGCACATCCACGTTGGCCAGCCCCAGATCGGCATCGAGTACCAATACCCGCTTGCCCTGCGCTGCCATGGCCGAGGCCATGTTCAGGGTAATATTGGTTTTGCCCACGCCCCCTTTGCCGCCAGTGACGGCAATTACCTGCACTCTGTTCATTTTTTGCATAAGCCGCAGTCCGCTTGCCTGGTCATGAAACCAATTAGTCATAGAAACGCGCATCCTCATCGTCGGCGGCTTCCCAATAATAGGGATCTTCACGCTGCTCTACCGCGCCCATTGCCTGCTTGACCAGCTCACCGGCCTTGGCCAGGCGCAGATCTTCCGGTACTCGCTGGCCATCGGTGACATAGCTGATGGGCAAACTGTTCTGAATACTGATATCAAGCACATCCCCCAGCGACAGGCTTTCATCCAGCTTGGTAAGGATGCAGCCGGCCAGTGGAATGCGCCGAAAGTGCTCTACTGCCTCCTGCAGCACTCTGCGCTGGGCGGTAGCCGGCAATACCAGATAATTACGAATGCGGATCTGGCGATCACCGACCAGGGTATCGAGCTGCTCGTTCAGGCGCATATCACGCTGGCCCATGCCGGCGGTGTCAATTAATACCAGACGGCGATGACGTAACTGATAAAGTGCCTGCGCCAGCTCTTCATAGGTGCGTGCCTGCTTGACCGCCACGCCCATAATGCGGCCGTAGGTCTGCAGCTGCTCATGGGCACCGATGCGATAATGATCCGTGGTGATCAGCGCCAGCTGATCGGCACCGTGGCGGGCAGCAAAGCGGGCCGCCAGTTTGGCAATGGTGGTGGTTTTACCCACTCCGGTGGGGCCGAGCAGCGCTACAGCGCCGCCCTGGCGCATAATTTCATCTTCCCCGGTCAGCACCAGCTCGGTCAGGGCGTTTTCAATCTGGGCCCAGGCTTCATGAGGGGCTGCACGCTCATGTACCCGCATGGCCAGCATATCGGCAAAACCATCACTGAAACCAAGCTGGTTCAGTTGTTTAATCACCATGGCGCGCACCGGCTCCCGGCGCTCTACTTCCTGCCACATCAGACCGGATACCTGATGTTCCAGCAGCCGGCGAATACTGGCAATTTCCTGACGCATGGCGTTCAGCTCTTTGTCTTTGGTGCTGTCTTTCTGGCGGCTGCGGCTTTTTTCACCACCGGCAAACAGCGGTGCAGGCGATGGCATCACCGGCTCCCGGCGCGCTTCCGGCTGGCCCCAGTCCACCTGCTCGGCCAGGGTTTTGGGAGACGGTGCTGTGTTGCCACGATTTAACAGCGCCTGCAAGGAGTCAGCCTGCTGCTGCTGGCTGAGTGGCGGAATAAATTGACGGGCCTGCGACGAAATTCTGACATTGTCGTCCGTTAACGGACGCTGCCCCTTATCGACCGGTGTATTGTCGTCATCGTCCACGGCGGCCACAATTTCTATGCCCCCGGACACTTTTTTATTAGACATGATCACCGCATCGGCCCCCAGCTCTTCTTTTACTTCGGCCAGGGCGGCACGCATATCTTTGGCAAAAAACCGTTTAATCTTCATTTATGGCTCTCCCGCTACTGCTGCCCAACTGAAGCCACGATGCGGATTTGGCGATCATCCGGCACTTCCTGATAAGACAGCACCCGCAGACTGGGAATGGTATGTTTTACAAAGCGCGCCAGCGTGGTACGCAGCATGCCTGACGTCAGTAATATGGCCGGCTGGCCTTCCAGCTCCTGGTTGGCAGCAGCCTGCGACAGCGACTGCTGCATGCGCTCTGCCAGCCCCGGCTCTATGCCACTGCCCTGAGCACCACCCGCCTGCAAAGAGTTCTGCAAGATCTGTTCCAGCTCAGGTGCCAGCGTAATAACCGGCAGCTCCCGCTCGGTGCCGGCAATTTCCTGCACCAGAAAGCGGCGCAGAGAAATACGGCAGGCGGCGGTCAGTACTTCCGGATCCTGACTCTTGGGCGCGTATTCGGTGAGGGTCTGCAAAATGGTACGCATGTCCCGAATGGACACCCCTTCGTTCAGCAGGCTCTGCAGCACCTTGGTGACCAGCGCCAGACTGAGCGTATTGGGTACCAGCCCTTCCACCAGCTTGGGCTGAGTGCGGCCCACCTGATCAATCAGGTTCTGTACTTCTTCATGACCCAGCAGCTGAGAGGCATTGTTGGTCAGCAGCTGGCTGAGGTGAGTGGCCACCACGGTGGCGGCATCCACCACTGTGTAACCCAGGCTTTGGGCGTTTTCTATCTGATCCCGGCCAATCCAGGTGGCTTCCAGCCCAAAGGCGGGATCCCGGGTGTCTATGCCCTGCACCGGGCCGAACACCTGACCGGGGTTGATGGCCAGCTCCCGCTCTGGGTAGATATCGGCCACCCCGGAGCTGACCCCCATCAGGGTTATCTGATATTCATTGGGGCTTAACTCCAGATTGTCACGTATGTGCACGGCAGGAATAAGAAAGCCCAGCTCCTGAGACAGCTTTTTGCGCACGCCCTTGATGCGGCTGAGCAGCTCGCCGCCCTGAGACACATCCACCAGACTGATCAGCCGGTAACCCACTTCCAGCCCTATGGTGTCTACCTGGTTTACATCGTCCCAGCTGAGTTCGCGGTTTTCGTTGGCTGCTATCGCCGGTGCCTGAGCATTGCTTTCCTGCTGCTGCTCGGCCTGCTCCTTGCGACGTTTGTGCATCCACCAGGCACCGCCAGCCGCCAGGCCACCCAGCAGCAAAAAGGCAAAATGGGGCATGCCCGGCACCAGTCCCATGGCAATAAGAATGCCGGCAGCAATGGACAGGGAGCGCGGATTGTCAAAAAGCTGACCCAGCATGGCCTGCCCCATGTCTTCCCGGGTATTTTGCCGCGTCACAATTATGGCGGCGGCAATGGACAGCAACAAGGACGGAATCTGCGCCACCAGACCGTCACCTATGGTCAGCAGAGTGTAGACACGCCCTGCTTCACCAAAGCTCAGCTCGTGCTGAGCCATGCCGATAATAAAGCCGCCGATAATATTGATGAACAGGATCATAATGCCGGCAATGGCATCGCCTTTTACAAATTTGGAAGCACCGTCCATGGAACCGTAGAAGTCGGCTTCCTGTGTGACCTCTTCCCGCCGGGTGCGGGCTTCATCCTGATTGATAATGCCGGCATTAAGGTCGGCGTCGATGGCCATCTGTTTACCGGGCATGGCATCCAGGGTAAAGCGGGCGCTCACTTCCGAAATACGGCCGGCACCCTTGGTCACCACCACAAAGTTGATGATCATCAAAATCAGAAAGACGATAAGGCCCACGGCATAGTTGCCGCCAATAACCACAGAGCCAAAGGCCTCAATCACGTTACCGGCAGCGTTGCCTCCCTGATGCCCTTCCAGCAGTACTACCCGGGTAGAGGCCACGTTCAGCGCCAGCCGCAGCAGAGTGGCTACCAGCAAAACGGTGGGAAAGGCGGCAAAGTCGAGAGGGCGCTGGGTATATACCGCCACCAGCAAAACCACCAGTGCCAGAGCAATATTGAACGAAAACAGCACATCCAGCATTAATGCCGGAATGGGCAGCACCACCATGGCCAGTGCCGCCAGCACCAGCAAAGGCGTACCCATGCCCGAATGTAACCAACGGGTCCACTGTTTAGCCTGAGAAAGCCTTGCCCTTAACTCCATGACACTCGCTGCGGTTTATTGATAGTGGCGGTGAGAATGCAAGAAGTGCGCCATAAATTTACAGGGACTGGGGCCGATTCTAATCCCTAATCCCTAATCCCTAATCCCTAATCCCTTTAAGTCAATCACACCCGGTATTCATCGGGAATGGGCAAGTCGTCTTTCAGCGGCACTGGTTTATTGCCCTGCCCTTTGCGCCAGGCGTTCAGCTGGAACACATAGGCCAGGATCTGGGCCACCGCCACAAAGAGACCGTCGGGAATTTCCCGATCCAGCTTGGTGGAAAAGTACACGGCCCGGGCCAGCGCCGGAGAAGAAATAACCGGCACCTTATATTCCCGGGCTATTTCCCGGATTTTAAGGGCCACTTCATCCAGCCCCTTGGCCACCACTACCGGAGCCGAGCCGGGTTTATCCTTGTCGTAGCGCAGGGCCACTGAGAAATGGGTGGGGTTGACCACCACCACATCGGCGGTGGGCACTTCCGCCATCATGCGGCGGTTGGCCATTTCCTGCTGCAGACGGCGAATACGGCTTTTTACCTCGGGCTTGCCCTCGGTATTTTTGTATTCATCTTTTATTTCCTGCAGGGTCATTTTCAGCTGGCGGGTGTGGTTCCACACCTGAAACGGCACATCAATGGCAACAATGGGCAGCAGCGCCAGACACAAACCCAGCCCCATCCACAGCAAAAGCTCCAGTGCGTCTTTCATGGCCAGGTTCAGGGTTTCACTGCTTAAACGCAGAATATTGTCGAATTGCCCCCACAGCAACCAGATGGCAATGGTGGCAATGAACACCACCTTGGCGATGGATTTTAACAACTCCACCAGTGCCTGCACGCCAAACATGCGTTTGATACCACTCATGGGACTGAGCCGGTTCCATTTTGGCATCATGGCCTGGGTACTAAAGTTAAAGCCCCCCAGCAGGCTGTTACCCACCAGGGCGGCCACCAGCACTACCGCAAACATGCCCAGCAACGGCCACATGATGCCGCCAATGGCCGAGGCCAGCGCCGGCATCATGGTTTCGGGATCGAAAATGGCGGCCCGCTCCAGTTCAAAGCTGGCGGCAAACACCGCCGACATGGCGGTACCCAGTGCGTCTCCCAGCATGAACAGTGCGGCCGCGGCACTAAGCAGCACCGCGGCCGTGCCCAGCTCCTTGGAACGGGGGATCTGGCCTTTTTCACGGGCTTGCCGAAGCCGTTGCTCCGTGGGCTGTTCTGTTCTTTCCTGACCGTCCGACTCTGCCATATCAGCCTCCTTCGCAGGTCAGTCTCAGGGTGTCGCACATCACCAGTTGCAGGCGTAACCACTGATTCTCGAAATGATCCATAAAGCCGCCCAGGGTCAGCCACATAATAAACAAGCCGCACACCATGCTGATGGCAAAACCCACGCTGAAAATATTCAGCTGGGGTGCCGCCCGGGTCATGACCCCAAAGCTGAAGTTAATCAGCAGCATGGCCACAATGGCCGACAGAGCCATGGCCACCGCTGCCTGAAACAGCAGGGTAAGCAGGCTCGCCAGGTTTTGCCAGTCACCCACGCTAAAGCCACTTGCCGATACCGGCACAGAAGTAAAACTGAGTACGATGGCTTCTATCATCACCAGATGACCGTCCAGCGCCAGAAACAGCAAGGTGCCCAGCATCAAATAAAGCTGGCCCACCACGGGCGCAGACTGGCCATTGAGTGGATCCACCATGGAGGCAAAGCCCAGACTGGTTTGCATGGCGATGATCTGACCGGCGGTCACAAAGGTCTGCAGCAAAAACTGCGATAACAAACCAATCACGGCACCAATCAGTACCTGCTGTATGCTCACCAGAAACCCTTCCACCGAAAACAGCTCCACCGCCGGCATGGCCGGCAGCACAGGGGCCACGGCAATGGTGATGGCCACCGCCAGCAGCAGGCGCACATACACAGGCGTGAGGTTGGCACCAAACATCACCATGGTCATCATCAACCCGGCAATGCGAAACAGCGGCCAGAGGTAGGACGACAGCCATTGCATCAGCTCGGCAGTGGTGTAGTTCAAACAAACTCCTGAAAAGAAAGCTATAAGCCGTAAGCTGTCAGCTTTAAGCAGCCCGAGTCGTTGGTAAGCCTTCAGTTATAAACTCAATTTGTGAGCAAAACTCAGTTCCCGCAAACAATCGGGATTGTCTTACAGCTTACGGCTTAAAGCTTATGGCTGAAGTTAACCGATGACCTGTGGTATCAGCTCTGTGAGTTCATGAAAGTAGTCAATCAGCATGCCAAAGCCCCAGTGCGCTCCTACCGCCAGCGCCCCCAGAGTGACCAGCAGGCGGGGCAGAAAGCTTAAGGTTTGTTCATTAATGGAGGTGGCCGCCTGAAAAATGGAAACCATTAACCCTATCGCCAGACTGGGAAAGATCACCGCCGACACCAGCACGGTCACCAGCCAGAGGGCGCTGCGAAACAGGTCAACGAAGGTTTCCGGGCTCATCAGTTTGCTCCCAGTCCAAAGCTGGTAGCCAGGGTGCCCATAATCAGGTTCCAGCCGTCCACCAGCACAAACAGCATCAGCTTAAAGGGCAGCGATATCAGCATGGGCGACAGCATCATCATCCCCATGGCCATCAGAATACTGGCCACCACCAGATCAATCACCAGAAAGGGCAAAAACAGCATAAAGCCGATTTGAAAGGCGGTTTTCAGCTCGCTGGTGACAAAGGCCGGAATCAGTACTCTGAGTGGCACTTCTGCTTCGTTGTTTACCTGCACATTGGCAATATTCAAAAAGGTGTCGAGATCCTTTACCCGGGTCTGGGTCAGCATAAAATCACGAATGGGCTGCTCGGCGCGGGTGAGCGCTTCCTTTGAGCCGATTTCTTCCGCCAGGTAGGGCTGCAGCGCCTCGGCGTTTACCCGGTCGAGCACCGGCGACATAATAAAAAAGGACAGAAACAGACTGATGCCAATCAGCACCTGATTGGACGGGCTTTGCTGCAGGCCCAGGGCCTGCCGCAGAATGGACAGCACCACAATAATACGGGTGAAGGAGGTCATCATAATAACGATGGCAGGCAAAAACGACAGTGCCGTCATTAATGCCAGCACCTGCAGAGTTAAGCTGTATTCCTGACTGCCGTCGGCATTGGTGGTGACCGTCACCGCTGACATGCCCTGCTGAGCCAGTGCCGGCGTGGCCAGCAGCAGTAACAATGGCAAAAAATAGCGAATGCGGCTCACAGGCGTTCCTTATTCATTTATTTGCTCCGACGATTCCCAACAACCCTATTCCCTGCTCCCTATTCCTACGGGGTATTCCCTACGCCCTGTTTTTCAGGTACTTCCAGTGGCTGCTCCAGCTTGCCCAGGTGGCTGATATTCTGCGGCGTAATACCCAGCAGCACCTGCTCCTTGCCTACCTGCACTACCACCAGTTTTTCCTTGTGGCCCAGGGCCAGGCTGGACACCACTTTCAGCTGGCGGTTACCGCCCAGCGCCGGCAGCTTGAGCCGGCGCAGCAACTGCCCCAGCGCCAGCAGCAGGCCAATGACCAGCGCCGATGACAGCGCCCAGGAACTCCAGTCAATTTCAGGGCCGCCCTGGGCATAAGCCGGTGCCGCCATCAATAACAACAGCAGAATTCTCATTTCAGCTTTTTAATCCGCTCGGTCTGGCTGATCACATCGGTAAGGCGAATACCGAACTTGTCGTTCACCACCACTACTTCGCCGTGAGCAATCAGGGTGCCGTTCACCATCACATCCAGCGGCTCACCGGCCAGCCGGTCCAGCTCTACCACAGATCCCTGGTTAAGCTGCAGCAGGTTACGAATGCTGATCTGGCTGCGGCCCACTTCCATGGAAATGGTGACCGGAATATCCAGAATGGTGTCGAGCTTGCGCCGTTCTTCCTGAGTGATGGGATCTTTGCCATCGTTGCTGAAGTCATCCAGCTCGGCTTTTTTAACCTCACTTTGCTCCTGCTCCGCTATGGCGTCGCCCCAGATATCATCCAGCTCGCTTTGATCGAGTTGGTCACCTTGATCGTTCTGCTCGCTCATTATGCGTCCTCAATGGTTCTTTCCAGTTCTTCCAGCTCGGCTTCGCCATCAATGCGCACGCCGCGGCGGGTGACTTCTTGCAATTCAGTTTTAACGGTTTCGGGCCGTTTGATTTTTTCGGTAATGCGAATGGCCATTTTTTCCTGCGACCGGCCCAGCTGCGCTCTGAAGGTGGGCAGCTCTTCCACTGACACCAGCAAGTGCTCGGGCATTTCAATGGGAATAATATCGCCCGCCTGCCAGTCCATGATATTGCGCAGGGTGACTTCCTTCTCCAACAGACGGGTGGACATTTCCACTTCCACATCGAGAATTTCATCCCGCAGGGCTTTGCCCCAGCGCAGGTCATTTTCGCCCTTGTCGCTCTGCACGCCGGCATCCAGCAACTCACGAATGGGCTCCAGCATGCCGTAAGGCAGGGTAACGTGAAAGTCACCGCCGCCGCCGTCAAGGTCGATATGAAAGGAGCTGACCACCACCACTTCGGTGGGGCTGACAATGTTGGCCATGGTGGGGTTCACCTCTGAGTCGAGGTATTCAAACTCCACGTCCATCACCGGTGCCCAGGCCTCTTTGTAGTCTTCAAATACCAGCTTGAGCAGCAGCTGAATGACCCGGCGCTCGGTGGGAGTAAATTCCCGGCCTTCAATTTTGGCATGACGACCGTCACCACCAAAAAAGTTATCCACCAGAATAAACACCAATCTGGCTTCCATGGTGACCAGACCTATGCCCTTGAGCGGGCGAAAGCGCACCATGTTCAGGCTGGTGGGCAGAAACAAGGAATGTACATATTCGCCGTATTTAATTACCTGCACGCCATTAATGGAGACCTCAGCGGTGCGGCGCATCATATTAAACAGGCTGATGCGCATATGGCGGGCAAAACGCTCATTCACCATTTCCAGGGTCGGCATTCGGCCCCGGACAATGCGATCCTGTGAAGAGAAGTCAAAGGAGGCGACGCCTCCTTCTTCTTTCACTTCTTCTTCTTTGACATCGTCGGCTCCGTGTAACAGAGCATCGATTTCATCCTGGGATAACAGATCGCTCACAGCTCACCTATTGCATCACTATGCTGGTAAATAACACTTTTTCAAATAACCGCTTTTCCAGTACTTCGGCAGTGGCGTAATTCAGCTCATTAAGCGCCTCTTCACGCAGTGCCTTTTTATTGGCGGCCGTCAGATAATTGTCGGCGGTTTGACGGCTGAATACATCCAGCAGAGTGCTTTCCAGCAGTGGCAGATGCTGTCGGGCCAGCTCGGCATTGGCTTCTCCACGCACCATTAATTGAGCTTCAATCTGCACCAGCCGATCTCGCCGGCCACCGGGCACGCTGAAGGTAAAGGGCTGTGACAGGCTGACATACATGGCCTGATCACTATTATTATCCTGCTCTGCTACCGGCGCTTCTTCTGCACCCGATATCAGCAACCAGGCGGTCGCTCCGCCTGCTCCCGCCAGCACGAGCAAAAGCAAAATCCAGACCAGCTTGCGTTTATACCATGCCACCTTGGGAATGGTGAGGTTCTCTGCCATTAAGTGTCCTTATGCAAAAAAGTCGATACCACCTTCATGCAATGTTCTGCCCGCTGAATATTGAGTGAAGCCTGCTTCATCATCGTTCGGGCCCTGCTCAAACGAGGATGAATTATGCCCATTTTCCCGGCCGGTTGCACCCTGCCCCTGGTTACCATTTTGCGCTGTATTCTGTTGCTGACCGGCAAAGCTGCCCACCTGCCCCTGTCCCAGCTGAATACCTTGTTGCTGAAGCATATCACGCAGGCGCGGCATGGCCTGCTCCAGCATATCCCGGGCCTGCGCATGCTGAGCCTGGATCTGCATGCTCACTTCGCCCTGCTCGAATTTGAGCTGAATGCGGATGCCGCCAAGTTCGGACGGGTTAAGACGAATATCTGCCTCCTGCAGCTCCTGATTCACCATTACCTGCACCTGCTGGCTCAGCTGGCGGGCATTTTGCTCCGGCGCGGCCTGATGCAGATTGAGCGCCCGCTCCAGCTGAGGCTGAGCTGCGCGCTCGGGGGCCGCGGCTTCACGGGTGGCGGTAATGGCAGCGGTTTGCTGCAGTGGCTGGATCTCGTTTTTTTCGGCCTGGTGAGCGCCTGACTGCACCGCCCCTGCCAGCGCGTCAGCCAGTTTCTCGCCACGGCTGGCATCTTCATCGCGGCTTTCACCATCAGTTCCGGCATCGGCTGATGCTTTTTCGGTGATTGGTGAACTCAGACTCTCAGTGTTTTGTTCTGCCACTGTGGTGTCGGCCTTGCTCTCGGTGCTGCCCTGCTGCGACCAGCGCCGGCCATGCTCAATTTGTGCCAGCCAGTTGGGTGTGCCCGCCGGCTCCTTCGGTGCCTGAGTAGTTTCCTGCCGGGGCGCGGTTTGATTAGCGCTGTCCGGCTCCTGTTCGTGCTGCGGCGGCGCATTTAGCTCCGGCTCGGCTGCTGATACTGACAGCGATTGTGTGGCAGCCGGCTGCTGTTGCGCGGCTTGTGGCGGAACGGCCTGTACTTGTGACGCAGGTTGCTGTGCCGGCTGAGATTGAGCGGTTGAAGCCTGAGACGCTGGCAGCCGCTGAGCCGTCTGGGCTTCAGGCTCTGCCGGCTCCCCAGCGGGTGCTGAACCCTGAGGCACAGCCGTCGCTATTGGTTGTGTTTTGAGTTGTTTTTGTGCTTTGGGTTCTGCTTTTGCTTGTTCGGCGGCATCCGTTTGGATGGCAGCGGCTTGAGAGTTCAGTTTGTGCACTTCAATGGCGGCCTCTTTGGCATCGCTCAATTTTATATCGTCATTTTTTATTTGCATGTTATCAGCTGCCGGTACGCTATCCCGGGCTGGTTTGGTGTCAGCCTGGTTCACCACAGCTGCTTTGACGGGTGCATCTTTAACCGCCGACTCACTCTTTGCAGCCGGCTGGTTATCGCTTTCTGCCGATGCGGCTGGAGCTTCACCTTTTACGTTCTGTATGTTGGTATTTTCCGAGCGCGTACTGCTTGCTTGAGCGTCCGGCTCGCTCTTGCTCTGTAATGACGCTGACGCTTGCTGCTGCACCGCCACCGGTATTGCCGCTGCCGGCACCAAATTGCCGCTCTGCAGCGTATCGGCCCTCAGCTCTTCCTCGGGCTTGTCATGCTTCTGCTCTGCCGTCGCACCGGCCGGCTTGTCTGCTTCCTCTTCAGGTTCGGCTTTCACCTTGATATCAGCCTCTTTTGGCGTCGTCTCGCCCTGCTCTGAACCGGCCACTTCCTGTTTGTCTGCAGATTCATTGCCAGCCTGTGCTTGCTGGCCTGCACCGGTTTCGGCGCTTTCCAGCAGTTCGGCAAAGTTAACCCCTTCACCATCGGCTTTGGGCTGCAACAGGGAGCCGGCAGAACTCACAGTGCTGGCAAAGGCAGGAATAATTGTGGTCATACAGAGTCACCTGATTAAAAGTGTGGCCACCGGGCGCACCCGCTGATACGGGTAATATGCAATATATGAGCCAAAGGGGAATTACATGGGTTTGCGGTGGTAACGGTAGATGGCGAGGTTATCGAGCATTTTCTGCTCCTGGCGGGCGGCTTCCTGCTTTTTGCGCCCGGCTTCGCGCTCCATCAGTTTGGCAATGGCTTGCTTACGGGCACGCACCGCCAGCCAGGCATCGCGACTTTGGGTTAATTGCTCCCGGGCCTGTTGCAGGCCTTGCTGCTGTTGCTGCTGGGCCACTTCCAATTTGTCGATAAAGCCGCGAAAGTGGCCAAACTGGTGTGCTTCCAGCCCGCTCTGCCCCCGTTGCTGAAACGTCTGCACATACTGACGCTGATACTGACTCAGTGTTTGCAGCTGTTGCTCCATCTGCTGCAGTTGCAGCTGGGCAATATTCAGCTCGGCAGCGGCCTTGCGCTCTTCGCCGTCCAGCTGCTCCAGCAGCAAATTCAAAGCCCGGCTCATCAGCCTGCCCTCAGCAGCGGCATGGCGACCACTTCAAGCTCTTTGAGACAGGCCTCATAGTCAAATACGTCTGTCATGCTCTGAGTTAAAAAACGCTCCAGCCGGGGCCGTATGGTAATGGCCATATCCAAGCGTGGATCAGCCCCGCTCTTGTAGGCACCCAGGTTAATCAGATCATGATTTTGCTGATAAAGCGCATAAGCCTGCTTGACTGCCCGCGCCTGCTGCTGATGCTCTGGTGTGGTCACTGCCGTCATTACCCGGCTGATGGACTTTTCAATATCGATGGCGGGATAGTGGCCGCTGTCGGCCAGTTGCCGTGATAACACAATATGACCATCGAGAATGGCGCGGGCAGCATCGGCAATCGGATCCTGCAGATCGTCCCCTTCGGTGAGCACGGTAAAAAAGGCGGTAATGCCTCCCTGCCCTTCGGCACCGTTGCCGGCCCGCTCCACCAGTGCCGGCAGTCTGGCAAACACTGACGGCGGATAGCCCTTGCTGGCCGGCGGCTCTCCTACTGCCAGGGCAATTTCCCGCTGGGCCTGGGCATAGCGGGTAAGGGAGTCCATCAGTAGCAAGACGTTCAGGCCCTGGTCCCGGTAATATTCCGCCAGGGTAAGCGCGGTTTCGCAGCCTTTCAGGCGCATCAAGGGTGAGGCATCTGCCGGCGCTGCCACCACCACAGCCCGGGCCCGGCCTTCTTCTCCCAGAATTTCATCAATAAACTCTTTGACTTCCCGGCCCCGTTCACCAATCAGGCCCACAATCACCACATCGGCTTTTGCTCCCCGGGTCATCATGCCCAGCAACACACTTTTGCCCACACCAGAGCCGGCAAACAGCCCCATACGCTGGCCTTGTCCTACCGTCAGCACTGAGTTAATGGCTCGCACGCCCACATCCATGGGAGTTTTGATCGGTTTACGGGACATGGGGTTAATGGGCCGGGATAAGAAATCAGCAGTGGTGCCGGTATTGATGGGACCCAGGCCGTCCAGCGGTTCACCGATGCCATTAATCACCCTGCCCAGCAGTGCCATGCCCACGGGCACGCCGTTACCGTCGCCTGCCGGTGTGACTCTGGCACCGGGAATCACTCCTTTCAGGGATTCGCTGGGCATAAGATAGAGTTTGTCATCAGCAAAACCCACCACCTCGGCGTCCATTTCACCAAACTGGGTTTGCACCTTGCACTGACTGCCCACGGCAGCGGTGCAGCCCACCGCTTCCAGTGTCAATCCCACCACCCGGGTGAGTTTGCCACTGGCAGCCATGGCCGGAGCCAGACCGGCACACTGATAGGCACCCAGCCGCTCAGCCAGCGTCTGTGTCATGAAAACGGCTCCAGTTGGCCTTAATGAAATTAGCCATCAGCTCATCAATGCGGCTGGCCAGGCTGACATCCAGCTGAGACATGGCGGTTTGCAGCCGCAGCTCACCTCGCGCCAGCCCGGGCTCGGGCACCAGCTCCCAGCCGCGCTTGGCACAGGCTTCCTCACTGTATTGTGCCTGCAGCATGGCCATGTCTTCGGCGTTCAGATAAAAGGTAAGGGTGCCTTCATGATGGGGCAGCGCCTGCAAGGCTTCCTGTATGGTAGCCAGCAGCAGTTTGGGCGAGGCAGTCGCCTCGGCTTTTAACAGGTTGCGGGCAAGCTCCATGGCCATGATCACCAGACTTTGCTCAACGGTGTGGTCAATGGTAGCCAACGGAGCCTGCAGTTGTTCGGTAAGGGTATTCCAGCGCTCCAGCAACACCTGCATTTGTGCCTGACCGTCGGCCAGCCCCTGCTCAAGACCCTGTTGCAGTCCGGCTTCATGACCTTCCTGCATGCCCTGCAGGCGGCCTTCTTCACGGCCTTCTGCCAGGCCCTGTTCCTTGCCCTCGGCATGGCCTTCCTCAAAGGCGGCCTGACGAATGGCGTCAAGGGCTTCTGCGGTAAGGGGTTCGGGAGTGGCTTCTGTGTCCGGTTCCGGCTCATCGGCCACCGGCTCAGGCTCATTACGCAGCCTGAGTGCCGCCTGCTCCGGGCGCTCAGGCTCGGGCAACTCCAGATCGGGCCATTGCCAGGCCCCCAATCCGGCAGGAACCCGCCCTTTTCGCTGGTAGCCCTGATCACTCACAGATAATCATCTCCGCCGCCCTTGGCCAGCATCAGCTCGCCACTGTCGGCCAGACGACGAGCCACCGCCAGAATTTCGCGCTGGGCTTCTTCCACATCACTGACCCGCACCGGTCCCATGGCTTCCAAATCGTCCTGCAGCATTTCGGCCGCCCGGCGTGACATATTATTGAAGAATTTTTCTTTCAGCTGATCATCTGCCCCTTTCAGCGCCCGTTGCAGCAGCTCAGCATTTACTTCCCGCAGCAATACCTGAACGCCTCTGTCATCTACGTCAATCAGGTTTTCAAACACAAACATCAGATCCTGGATCTTCATGCTCATTTCTTCATCCTGATCCCTGATGGAATCCATCAGGGCTCCCTCTACCGAGGTATCGAGGTAGTTCATGATGTCGGCAGCGGTTTTCAGGCCGCCCATTTTGGCGGCTTTGGCATTACTCTTGCCGACAAACTGTTTTTCCATAATGTCGTTCAGTTCCTGCAACGCCGCCGGCTGCACTTCTTCCAGCTCGGCGATACGCATAATCAGATCCAGACGCATGGGCTCGGGGAACTGCTGCAAAATGGCCGCGGCCTGATCGGCATCGAGGTAGGACAGCACGATTGTCTGAATTTGCGGATGCTCGTTGTGAATGATGCCGGCGACCTGACGGGCATCCATCCATTTGAGTGAGTCGAGCCCCCGGGAGCCGGCACCGGCAGCAATCTGGTTTACCAGCCGGCCTGCCTTGTCTTCACCCAAAGCGGCCACCAGAGCATTGCGCACAAAGTCCTGGCTGCCTACGCCAATTTTGGTGAAGCGCTGAATATCTTCGATAAACAACCGATGTACGGCCCCTACCCTGTCCGGACTGAAATCGCCCATGGCCGCCATTTTCATCCCCAGACGCTGCACCTGCTTGGGGTCGAGGTGACGAAAAATCTGCGCTGCATCATCTTCCCGCAGGCTCAGCATCAGCAATGCCGCCTTCTCGGTGCCTGTCATGCGCGACAGCAGTTGCCGCTGTGCATCGGTAATTACCAGCTCCTGCTCATCACTCATCGCTTTGTACCCAGTCTTTAATTACCTGTGCCGCCAGATCCGGCTCGTTGGATACCAGCGCCCGTACTGCCGACAGCAAGTCTTCATCCTTGTTCAGATCCGGCAGCCGCAGCTGGCCGTCCTTAATGCCAAACATACCGTCTTCCAGTTCGGCCTGCTGTGCCAGCATATCGAGATCATTATTGCCCGACAGCGCACTCTGACCGTCCAGATCCAGTTCATCCGTTTTGTCGTCTATGTTCAGCAGACGTTTCACCATGGGACGCACCAGTGCCAGCAGCAGCACCACCAGTACCAGCACGGCACCGAGAATGCGCGCCAGCCGCCAGAACCAGGTCTGCTCATAAAAAGGAATGTCCGCCACGGCATCAAGGTCGGGCCGGTTAAACGACATGCTGACCACTTCAATGGCATCACCCCGGCTTACATCAAAGCCCAGCCCCCCCTTCAGCAAACGCTCGATGCGGGCCAGCTCGGCACTCTCCAGCGGCACTCTTTCAGTGGTGCCATCGGCTTGAGTCACGTTTTTGTAATCTACCGCTACCGACACCGTTAACCGGCGAATATCACCCACGGCGCTTTCGGTATGGCTGATGGTGGTATCCAGCTCAAAGTTGCGGGTGGCTTCCCGCCGGCTGCGTTCGGTACCGGATTTTTCCGTAGCCTGCCCGGCCTGCTCGGGAATATCCGACTCCATGGGCGGCTGATTGGTCAGCGCACCGGGAATGCCGATGGGGCCGGTGCCGGAGGTATTGTCTTCCATCACCATTTCGGAGCGTACTGCCGGCATGTCGGGATTATAGGTTTTGACCGTTTGCTGACGACGACGAAAGTCGAGATTCAGATCCACTTCAGCGGTGTAATTACCCAGCCCCAGCACCGGACTGAGAATGGCGTCAATCTTCTGACGATATTCTTCTTCCTGCTGTTGCTGCAGTTCAAATTCCCGCCGGTTGCGGGCAGCCAGCGGATCCTGAGAGCCGGAGTTCAGCAGACGGCCGTTCTGATCCGTCACCGTTACCCGGCCGGGAGTGAGATCGGGTACCGCAGAGGCCACTGTGTCCACAATGGCGTCTACTTCTTCCTGGCGCAGGCTGCCTCCCCGGCGCAGATTAAGCACCACGGTAGCACTGGGTTTGCGCTTGTCGCGCACAAAGACGTTTTCCCGGGGAATAGCCAGCAGCACCTGAGCGCCGGCCACACTGTTATATTGCTCTATGACCCGGGCCAGCTGACGCTCCCGGCTAAGATTAAGACGTTCCCGCTCCAGCCGCTGGCTGATGCCAAAACCGGGATCGGACAGCAGTATGCTGTCGCCTTCCGGCGGTGCCTGAGTAAGACCTGAACGACGCAGCCCCAGCTGAATATCGGCATATTGATCGGCACGCACCAGCACGCTATTACCGTCTATTTTGTATTCGACCTTCTGGGCATCAAGATAATCGAGGGTTTCAATCAACTCCTGATTGTTATACACCCCCAAGGGCCGCATTTCCGGCTCCTTGCCCCACAGCAGCACAAAAATGGCCATGGCCAGACAAATGGCCAGCGCCAGTACAATAACAATCTGACGCAATACATCGGCATTACCCAGCAGGGCAAAAGGCGTGCTTTTGCGTTCCTGGGCTTCCATATCGGTGCCATCGCTGCTGGCCGTCAGCGCGCGTTGGTCGGTTTCCGCCAGCGGATTGTCTGCCACCCGTCAGCTCCTTACACCGGCATGTTCATGATGGTTTTATACGATTCCACCAGCTTGTTACGCACCTGCACGGTAGCCTCAAAAGCAATGCTGGATTTTTGGGCGGAGATCATTACCTGCTCCAGCCCCACCGAAGGATCCCCCAGCTCAAAACGGGTGCGCAGATCACCGGTGGTTTGCTGCAGTGCATTTACCTTGTTCACGGCCTGACCCAGCAGCTCGGCAAAATCCTGACGAGGGGCCGCACCCTGCACCGGTGCCATGCTTTGGGCTTCTCCCTGCATTGACTGCATTTCTGCCAGCAAAGCAGCGGCTTTAATATCCATGGTTTGGCTCCTCAATCAGTGAATTTCATACAACCCACGCATCTTAATGCAAAGCTCGGGCCAGTTCATCTTTTGTGCGAATTAAACCGGTACTTCTATACCTGCCTCGCGCATGCGGGCAAGCTTATAACGCAAAGTCCGGGGGCTGATGCCTAACTGTTCAGCCACCTCACGCCGGCTGCCACCGCTGCTTTGCAGGGCCTGCAGAATAATGCGGTGCTCCTGACTTTCCAGCTTGTCGCCCAGCTCTGCTGTGACCGGTGCCGGGGCCGTACTGAAGGGGCCGGCATCGTCCAGCAAAATATCGGTGGCGGCAATCTGGCTGCCGGCGGCCAGAATAAGGGCCCGCTGCATCACGTTGTCGAGCTCGCGCACATTGCCCGGCCAATGCCAGTGTCTTAGCCGTATTTCGGCATCTTCCGACAGAGTGACGCCATGCCGCCCCTGCATGCCGGCATGCCGGCTTAACAGAAAACGCGCCAGCGGCAGAATATCGCCGGGGCGATCCATCAGGGCCGGCCAGACCAGCGGAAACACATTCAGCCGGTAATAGAGATCTTCCCGAAAACGGCCCTCGGTTACCGCCTGACGCAGATCCCGGTTGCTGGTGGCCAGTACGCGCACATTCAGTTTTAAGGTTTTACGGCTGCCCAGACGCTCCACTTCCTGCTCCTGCAGCACCCGCAACAGCTTGGCCTGCAGGTTCACGTCCATTTCGGTAATTTCATCCAGCAAAAGGGTGCCTTCATGGGCCTGTTCAAACTTGCCGGGGCTGGCCTGCACGGCACCGGTAAAGGCCCCTTTTTCATACCCGAACAAAGTGGCTTCCAGCATATTGTCGGGAATGGCAGCGCAGTTGATGGCCACAAAAGGCTGATTGGCCCGGTTGGAGCGGGCATGAATAAAGCGCGCCAGCACTTCCTTGCCGGTGCCGCTGGGGCCGGAGATCATCACGCTGGCATCAGTAGCCGCTACCCGGGCTGCCAGTTGCAGCAACTGGCGACTGGCGGCATCTTCAGCAATAAGGTCGTTATTGTGATTTGACTCGGGCTGCACATAGCGGCGCACCCGCTCCAGCAGGACCTCGGGCGTAAAGGGTTTGGCCAGATAATCCACGGCACCGGCGCGCATGGCGGTCACCGCGCCCGATACCTGAGCGTGCGCCGTGATCACCAGCACCGGCAGGCCGGGCAGGCGCTCGTTAATCCATTCCAGCAGCTCAAGGCCGTTCATGCCCGCCATTTGCACATCCGTGATCACCATGCGCACCGGGGTTTGCTGCAAATACACAATGGCATCTTCCGCGCTGGTGACACAGCGGCTTTCCAGTCCGGCCAGCTCCAGGGTGTCTTGCAGCGCCTGCTGCAGGCCGGCATCGTCTTCCACCAGCAAAATATCGGCGTTCATTTTGTATCCTTATGCTGCAGCAAAGGCAGCCACAAGCTGAAACAAGTGCCCTGCCCCGGCTCGGAGCTGACGCTTACGCCGCCGTTATGAGCACGCATGACCGACGCCACTGCCGCCAGCCCAAGGCCGGTACCCTGGCTGCGGGTGGTAAAAAAAGGCGTAAAAATCTGCTGCTGCAGTTCAGGGCTGATGCCGGCACCGTTATCTGCCACTTCAATCAACAGTTGCCCCTGGTTGCCGGCGGCATGGATTGTGACGACACCAGCTCCCGCTTCTACGGCGTTTTCCAGCAGGTTGAGTATTATGCCTTTAAGGCTGTTGGCATTACCCAGCACGCTTAATCCGGGCTCGGTATTGCAAACCAGACTGGCCTTGCCTGCAAACAGGGTATTGGCGGTTTGGGTAATATTGGTAAGCAAGGCAGACACACACAGCGGCTCGGCCAGCGCGGCCTGATCAGGCCGGGCAAACAGCAGAATGTCGCTTATTTGACGCTCGATATCCGTCAGCCTTTCCATCAGCCGGCCCTGAAACCGCTCCCGCTGGGATGCATTCAGCGCCGGATTGGCCAGGTTGGCACCGTATAAGGTCGCCGCCGACAACGGCGTGCGTATTTGATGGGCAAGGGTTGCCGCCATACGCCCCAGCGCCGCCAGCCGCTCGGCATGGCCCTGCTGCTCCGCCCAGGCGCGGGTAGGAGTAAGATCGGTCAGTTGCACCAGCTGACCAGGCTGCCCTTCCAGGTGAGAAATGGCCAGCTGCACCCGGCGACCGCTCTTTAACGACACCTGCAGGCCGTCATCGGGCCGGGGCGCAAAGTCACGGGTAATCACCTCCAGCCAGGGCGTGTTAAGCAAAGGCTCGCCCAGCAGCTGGCGGGCAACAGCATTGGCGCAACTGACCACGCCCTGACCGTTCACCCACAGCAAACCACCGGGTAAAGTGTGCAGAATTTGCTCCAGCTGCTCCGGCCCCAGCACATCCAGCCAGGGCGCATCGGGCGCGGAATAAGAAGAATTTGCAGGCATCATGGCAGGTAATATTCAAAATACGTGCCAGACCGCCCGAAGGGCGAGCTGGAAGCGGGAAGCTAGAAGCTCCCCGCAGGTGGATCAATCCCGTGCTATGCCGTATTTTTTCATTTTCTCTACCAGGGTGGTGCGGCGCATGCCCAGGTGCTCGGCGGCTCTGGCCACAATGCCGTCGTTGGCATCCAGCGCTTTTCCAATCACTTCGATTTCTATGCTGGCCAGTACATCCTTCAGGTTGTAACACTCGGAAGTTAAATCGGGAATATGCAAATCCCCGTTTACCGCCGCCGGCGCTTCCTCTTCGGGACTGAAATCAAAGAAAGCGCCATCGTCTTCAAAATCATCACCATTACTTGAAAAAATAGAGGCCAGGGCTGCCTGCTCATCCATTTCATCAAAGCTTTCGGGCACATAATCGCCGCGGTACTTTTCCGGCAGATCTGCCGGCTCCACCCGTTGCCCCGGGCACAGTATCATCATCCGCTCCACCAGGTTGGACAGCTCCCGAACATTGCCGGGCCAGTGATAGCCTTGCAGAGTGTTCACCGCCGGCGCAGAGAAAGAAAGCGTAACCTGATGGGTATCTTTATGGCGTTCAATCAGCTCATTCAGCAGCAGGGGCAAGTCGTCTTTGCGCTGGCGCAGGGGCGGAGCGGTAATGGGAAATACATTCAGCCGGTAATAGAGATCTTCCCGAAAGCGCTGCTCGGCAATCATCTGTTCCAGATCACGATGGGTGGCGGCAATAATACGCACATTAGCTTTAATCGGCCGGGTGCCCCCTACCCGCTCAAAAGTGCGCTCCTGCAGCACTCGCAACAACTTCACCTGCATGGGCAGGGGCATATCGCCGATTTCATCCAGAAACAGAGTGCCGCCGTCTGCCAGTTCAAACCGTCCCTTGCGGGCCGCCACGGCACCAGTAAAAGCCCCTTTTTCATGGCCGAACAACTCGCTTTCCAGCAGTTCAGCCGGAATGGCACCACAGTTAATGGGCACAAAAGGACCACGAGACTGTTGCGATAATAAATGAATGGCCTGAGCAATCACTTCCTTACCGGTGCCCGACTCACCCAGCAGCAGCACATTGGCCTGCTTGTCGGCCACCTGGCGAATAAGGCTTTTAACCTGTTGCATGCCGGCGCTGTTACCCACCAGCAAATGATTGAGCTGCTCATTCTGCTCATCACTCACCATTACGGGCCGCCACTGGGCAGCCTGATGCAGCAATCGGGTCAGCTCGTCGTAGGTCAGATCACTCAAGGTGCCCAGCAGGTTATTGGCCCTGCACTGGGTTGAGCGCAGGCTGATAAACACATGATGAGAATGTTCATCGAGAAGAGGTTGGAGTGGAAAGTCCGTTTCCCCCAGCAGTACCGTCATGGTTTGGGACTGCTCCCGCAACCATGCCAGATCATTAGCGCGACTGCCGCTTCGCCATTCAACCTGCATAAAGGAAAGGATAGCCTCAAGTCTTGACCGCCGTTCCTGGTTATGATCCATGATCAAGACACAGCCATTAAAACCCATAAGGTAAATATCCTTTACATTCAGTGATTTATTGAATTAGTTTCTGAGCTTATCCTTGGCTCGACACCAGCATAACATTGAAGCGGCTCAGATTTGAAACCAAAGAAGTCGTAATTCTGACACAAGCGTCAAAACAACTCGACAAAGATAGTCGCTAAAAAGCCAGTTATGTTGACTTGGATCAAGTTTAGTACAGGAAAGGATATTTTTTTGACGATGTGACTTGCTTAGACAAGCCGGGGCTAGCCCCGGCAAAAATGATGATCAGGCAGGAACCTGTTGCTGATCCGCCGGAATGGCGTCCCAGGCTTCTTTTATTTCACGCAGCAGCGTGCTGATGGACTCGAGCTTTTCTATGTCGTTGTTCATGTTTACGTTAATCAGCTCAGACATAATAAAGTCGTAGAGGTTGCCAAGGTTGGTGGCTATTTCACCGCCCTCTTCATAATTCAGTGACATACGCAGCTCATCAATGATCATCATGGTAGAGCTGATAAGGTCACCACGCTGGGCGTAGTCTTTATGCTCAATGGCGGTGCGCGCCTTGGCCAGGCGCTCCAGGGCACCGGCCAGCAGCATTTGTACAATACGGTAAGGTGGCGCCACGGTTTTCTGGCTGTCCAAGGCCACGGATTTGTAGGCTTTCATTGAGCCACGCATAGAGCCTGCCATGCTGATTACTCCTGATATTTTACGCTTTGGTACGCCTGCTGAGAGCGGCGCCCCTTTTGAATGACTTTAAGCTGCTCACCCAGCTTGTGTTTAACCGCTTCGGCCGAGCTGGTCAGCACTCTGGAGCGCTGAATAATCTCCTGAACCTGCTGTTCAGTGACGTTGCCCTCGGTCTGGATCTGCTGCAGCAGCGCTGCACGCTCGCTTAACTTGCGGGTAAACGCCACATCGTCGAATTCATCGGCTTTCACCTGCAAGCCGGCCTGTAATTCGTCATCCAGCTCTGCAAGCCGCTGTAATAGTGGCTGAGACATAAAGGCTCCCCAGGTTACAACATGCCACCAGTGCCAAGCATCGACATCATGCTGTTCATCTGATTATTCATGTCGGCGATCATCTGATCCATGGCATTGTATTGGCGAAATACCCGGTCTTCAAACTTCAGCATACGGTCTTCAAAGTCGGCCCGTTGCTTGTTCAGTTTACTGAGCTGACTGTTCAGCGATTCGTCCTTGGTGGTGAGTATGCCTTCACGACCGGTAAACCCTTCCAGCATCTCATCCAGCTTGCTGGCCAGGCCGCTGTCGCCGTCGAACAAACGGCCGATGCCGTCGAAATTGTTGGCGATATGCTCATCCAGTACATCGTTATCAATTTCCAGCGTACCGTCCCGCTTGGTAGTGATCCCCAAATCCGACAAAGACTTCAGCGAGCTGCTGGCTCCCTCTACTTCTGCCCCCAATGCATTTCGCAACTCAGAGGTAATATTGCGCACTAGGGTGTCGCCGTTAAGCGGACCCGCGGCCTTGCTCTCCGGATCGAAACTGGTCAGTTTTTTGGTGGTACTGATAATTTTGTTGTAAGACTCAACAAACTTTTTGAGGTTCTCGGTGACCGACTCTTTATCGTACCCAATGGTAAGTTTGGTGGTGGGGTCGTCGGTATTATTAAGCTTGTCCAGATTGAGGGTAACGCCTGCAATGGCGTCCTTAATTTCGTTGGAACTGCGAGTAACCGTTGCGCCGTCGATATTGACGATGGCATCTTGCGCGGCTTGCACCGGCTTCATATTGGCGGAAGAAAAAATATCGGTAAGGCCGGCATCACCGCTGGCACTCACGCTGATTTGATTTTCCTGACCGGTTTTGTCACCAAACAGTACAAGACGGGGGCCGTTATCGTCAGTGACCACTGTCGCGCTTACGCCGGTGTTGTCATCAGACTGGTTGATAGCCTTTGCAATATCAGCCAATGAGCTTTTATCCGCCGTCACATCGACAGTAAAAGACTCAGCTCCCATACCAAGAGTGATGCTGCCCGCGCCCAGGTTGTCTTTAATATCACCACTTACATAGCCGGAACCCACTTTATGGGCCTGAGCCAATTGCTCAACCTTGAGGGTATAGCTACCGGCAACCGCGTTTTTATCGGCTTTGGCGGTAAAAAAACCTTCATTGGAAAGAGTGACAGAGCGCTTTTGAAACGCTTCTTTGGAGGTGAGATCTTTCAGTGACTTCTGAAACGCATCCAGCTCTTTTTTAAGGGATGCATAAGAAGAAATTCTAACGTCCAGACTCTCTTGCTTGCGGTTAAGCGCGTTCTCTTTGGGCGCACGCTCGGCCTGCACTGTGGCATCAACAAAGCTTTGAATGGGAAAACCAGAACCTACGCCCGGCAGCTGAATACCCGCCATACTAACCTCCTATGCTTTTACGTCTATCAGACCACCACTGGCTTCTGCCAGCCGGCTGATAACCTGCAGCAACTCTTCTGTGGGGATCTGCCGCACCACTTCACCGTTGCTGGTATCCACCACCGACACCACATTGCGGCCGGAGTCTTCATCCACCCTGAACTTGAGGCCCCGGTTAAAGGTGCCCACAAACTCATCCATCTGCTCAGCCATTTCCGTCAACTGTTCGGCGCTAAGCTGAGTTTCCTTCTGCTCGCTCTGTGCCCGGCTCTGACCGGCGGCAGATTTCTCCAGCGCCTGCACCGCTCCGGCGGTTTGCGTGCTTACATTGCCTGCTGAAGACTGGGAAGCCACCGGCCGGATAGAGGTGTCTGTACTGTATGCTGTCTTTTGAGTGAGCGGAGTGGTATCCATTATTTTTTCCTCAAATCTGGCCTGATAGCAGCGCCACTTAGCTTAACGTGATACTGCAGCAACACCCTAAGCTAAATAACGAAAAACCGGAGGGCCTGGCCCTCCGGAACTTAGTGACTATGTTAGCCCAGCAGCGACAGCGCCGCCTGCGGAATTTGCTTGGCCTGGGCCAAAATGGAAGTACCGGCCTGCTGCAGAATTTGCTGCTTGGTCAGGTTCACGGTTTCCTGAGCAAAGTCCACGTCCTTGATACGCGACATACCGGCAGTAACGTTTTCACGGGTATTCGCCAGGTTATTGATGGTGCTTTCCAGACGATTCTGGGTAGCACCCATTTTGGCACGCTCTCCATCGACGGTCTTAATCGCTGAATCCAGTTTTGAAATGGCAGCACAGAAGTCAGCATAAGAGCCTGTAGCAGCAGTTCCTATGATATTAGTTAGGTCACCAGCACTTACACTCAGTGAAGATGCATCCGCTTTTGATATTTTAATTTCAAGGGTTTCTCCCATATCTGCACCGATCTGCAGTGTTTTGCTGGAAAAGTCACCATTTAAGACTTTTTGTCCACCAAACTTGGTAGTACAAGCGATATTATCAATTTCAGCCACCAACTCTTTGAGCTCTTCTTGAATAGCCTCTCGGTCTGCATCTGAGTTGGTATCATTGGCTCCCTGAACCACCAGATCGCGCATACGTTGCAGAATCTCGGTGGTTTCACCCAAGGCGCCTTCGGCGGTCTGAATAATAGAGTTACCATCCTGGGCGTTTTTCATCGCCACACCCAGACCTCGAGCCTGAGAGTTCAGCCGGTTAGAGATCTGCAGGCCGGCGGCATCGTCCTTGGCGGAGTTGATGCGGCTGCCGGTGGCCAGACGCTCCATGGAGGTGGCCAGATGGTTACTGGACTTGGTGAGGTTACGCTGGGCAACCATGCCGGTTACGTTGGTGTTGACTGTTATCGCCATAATAAACTCCTGGTCTATTGAGTCCGGTCACCCGGTGTAGTGTTGTTGCTTAGGTTATCGGCAGCCTCTGAAAACCTTTAGAATTTTTTCGATTTTTCTTCTTGCGCCAAAGCGTCTACGGCTCCTCGCTACTGCCACCCTTACTCATGACACCTGTCTTACGCGTCTCTTACGTATCGACTCACTGACCAGAACCTTGAGCTTTTTGGTTTGCAACCAGACAATAAGCCTCTACCATGCCACCATGGTATTGGAAACGTTCATATGGCTATCAAAATGCACACATTAGACCAACAACTCACCCAGCTCAGGGCCCTGCTAACAGAGGGACAACAGCAAGCAGCTATCAACATGGCTGAAACCATACTGCAACAATATCCAGGTTCACAGGAAGTAGCGTGGATACTGGCCAGACTGTATCAGGAAATTAACGATTTAGAGCATTTACAAACACAACTTAAGGATATTCATCATCAGTTCCCTGAAGATATTCAAGCCTTGGTTCAGCTCGCCAACCTCTATTATCGGCGCAAGCAAAACAAAAATGCCCTCGGCTACATTGAGCAAGCCGAAAAACTGGCCCCCACAGACGTACAAGTGCTTAATCATAAAAGCCTGATACTGAATGAATTATTCCGTTATAATGAGGCCATAGAAACGCTGCAAAAGGTGATTACACTTGGTCAAGCTAGTGCTTATATATGGAGTAACCTGGGAATGCTGCATCAAAGCCTAGGACTGTTTGAGCAGGCAGAGGCGTATTATCTAAAAGCAGCAGAAATGTCAGAAAAAAAAGATGACTCAGCTTATAACAATCTAATTTTACTTCAACACTATATTCCGTATTCAACACCACAAAAAATATTCAACCTGGTAACACGCTGGGAGCAAAAGTATGCCCGAGCGCTAAAAGCTGTTGAGTTGGGCGAACGCGACAGAAAATACAATAGGAAACTGCGGATTGGTATGGTGTCGGATGGTTTTCGCACCCATCCAGTAGGGCAAATGATCACTCGAATTTTAGAGCACCTTACAAATCAAGAGCTTGAACTGTTCGCCTATAGCACCAATCTTAAAGAGGATACCATTACCCGTCGGATAAAAAAGTGTGTTACCCAGTGGGATACCATTGATCATCTGGGCAATACACAACTGGCTGAAAAAATAGCCAGCGACAAGATCGACATTCTATTTGATTTAAGTGGTCATATGGGAGGTAGCAGATTACCTACCATGGTCATGAAACCAGCACCAATTTTAATAAAATGGGTTGGCGGACTGATCAACACAACCGGCCTCAGCACCATGGATTATCTACTGTCCGATTCAGTAGAGACTCCAGAAAGTGTAGATGAGTGGTATACTGAAAAACTCATCCGCATGCCCCATGGTTATGTGTGCTACGAAGCTCCCGCATACAGTCACGATGTCTTTTCTCCTCCTGTGCTGCACAATGGCTACGTAACTCTAGGGTGCTTTAATAATCCGCAAAAAATCAATGCCGTGGTGCTGGAGCAGTGGGCGAACATTATGCATCGCTTACCCAACTCCCGCTTGTTTTTAAAAAGCTACCAGTTTAATAGCCCGACCCTGGTCGATAATATCACAGCCACTATGTCTGGCTTTGGTATTAGCACCGAGCGTCTTATTATAGAAGGACCATCCAACCATCAGGAGTTACTAAAGGCCTACAACAAGGTAGATATTGCGCTGGATCCCTGGCCTTACTCCGGCGGGCTGACTACCTGTGAAGCCATGTTTATGGGTGTGCCTGTTGTTACATACCCGGGTCCCACCTTCGCCGGTCGCCACTCTGCTACCCACTTAACCCATGTAGGGCTTGGTCAGCTGGTAGCCAATAGCTGGGAAGAATACTGCGATCTGGTTGTAAACCTGGCTAATGACCCGGAAAACCTGGCCAATATTCGCAAACACCTGCGCAATGCTCTGCTGGAATCCCCTTTATGTGATGCCAAGAGCTTTGCCCGCCATTTCTCCAACGCCATGCGCGCCATCTGGCAGCGACATTGTGAAGGCAAAGCGCCCGCTGCACTTACACTGGATGCGGAGGGTAATTGCCAGTTTGAAGACGAGAACCAACCTGCAACCCTTCAGTTGCCAACCGCACCTGAGCAAGAAACAATTCAGGCAAAAGACGCTGGTTTTAGCTTTAACTTTACCGGCCAGATTATTGCCCTTGAACATGGCACCACACTCGCCGGTCGGCCTTATTTCAGAGATTTTTTAAGAAAAGGTGGTGTAAACTACATTTGCCTGGATCCGGGTGGTGCAATACGCAATGCGCAACAGCTGCTGCATACTGGCTATTTCCAGCACTTCCCCCTTACCGTGCTGGGAGACGGCAGTGAGATGAAACTGGCCCTGGCAGTAGAAGCTGAGCGCTCTACCACCTTGCCGATAAACACACCAGATCCGAATGCCATCATTCCGGAGCAAGAACCGCCTGCACTGGTAAGCACCACCACAGTTACCAGCAACCGCATCGATGATATTGAAGGCCTGGATCATATCGATTGGTTAATCCTTGATGGACAGCATCATAACCTGACCATTCTTGAGCACGGAAAGAAGAAGCTGGCTAATGCATTACTGATTGAGATAGGAGTAAACTTTTCACCTGAGAGTTCAACACAGATTGATTTTGGTAAACTTATTTTAAAACTAGCCACCCTTGGTTTTAGGCTTTTAAAAGTCAATGAGCTAAGATACCATAATCTTCTTAAAAACGCTGAGTACAGGCCAGAAGAAAGTGAGCTGGCCTCTGCAAAGGCAATTTTTATACCTAACAATAAAAAGCTGAGTTCTTACACTGACAACCAAATAGAAAAACTATCATTTCTTCTGGATGCACTTTATGATTTAAAAGGCGTCGCATTTCAACTCCTGAACAAACTAAATAAAAATCAGGCTGAACTTTACTTAGAAAGTAAAGTATTAACCAAGAAAGAAGATAGTGACCACAGAGAAAATAAAAATGTGGCAGGGCTTTCTATACCCAACTCCCCGGCCATGACTGAAAATGAACGAAAATTATTTAAAACATATTTAAAAAGAGCAACTCATTATTTTGAGTTTGGCTCAGGCGGCTCTACTGTATGGGCGGCAGAGCAAGGATTAAGAGTAGAGGGTGTGGAGAGCGATCCAAACTGGGTTAATGCACTACATGATAAAGTCGGCCAACAATGCCAGGTAAAAGTTGTTGATATCGGACCTACTGGCGACTGGGGATATCCACTTACAGAACAAAACGATAAGTTCCCTCTTTACAGCCAATCCATATTGGAGCATGCTCAATCTTTCGACCTTATCCTGATAGATGGCCGCTTCAGAGTAGCTTGTGTTATGACGGCAATTGAACATATCGTAAAAAACAAGAGTCAGGATAAATCACTTATTTTCATTCATGACTTCTGGAACCGACCACAATACCATTGTGTGCTCGATTTTCTGGATGTAGTAGAAAGAACTGACAGTGCTGGCGTGTTTAAAGTTAAAACAAGCGTAGAGCTAATTGACGTCAGAAAGGTCTGGCATGAATACGCAGTAAATCCTGCTTAATAAAAATCGCTACCTTTACAACTGTAAAGGTAGCGTAATATGTTATTTTCTACCCACTCCAAGATACATCACCCCAGCCCTGTGAGCCGTTTCGGGTTCATACAGATTCCGTCCATCCACTACGACGGGAAAGCCCAGCTGCTGTTTTAGCCAACCAAAGTCCACCGCCCTGAACTCTTTCCATTCGGTGCAGATCACTAAGGCGTCAGCATTTTTTACCGCATCTTCTTTATCTTCACTCAGGCTGAGCAAGCCTTGGCTATGGGTTGTTTTTAGTTGTGTTGAATATAGCCGCCGGCATTCGTCCATAGCCTTGGGATCATAAGCCTGAATGTTTGCACCGGCCTGCCAGAGTGCTTCCATCAGCACCCGGCTGGGGGCCTCGCGCATATCGTCTGTGCCCGGTTTGAATGCCAGGCCCCAGACGGCGATGGTTTTGCCGGCAAGCGCTCCGTTAAAGGCGTTACTCAGCTTTTCAAACAAGACGGTTTTTTGGCGTTCATTAACCGCTTCAACGGCACGCAGCAGCTGGCTGGGCTGATCTACCTGCTCGGCGGTGTGGCAAAGTGCGCGCACATCCTTGGGAAAGCAGGAACCGCCATAGCCACAACCCGGGTAGATAAAGTGGTAACCAATACGCGGATCACTGCCAATACCCTGACGCACTTCTTCTATATCTACCTGCAGGTGTTCGGCCAGGTTGGCCATTTCATTCATAAAGCTGATTTTAGTGGCCAGCATGGCATTGGCGGCATATTTGGTGAGCTCCGCGGCCCGCACGCCCATAAACATCAGTTTGTCGCGGTTGCGGTTATAGGGACCGTAGCATTCCTGCATGGCGCTTTTTACCCATTCCGATTCGGTGCCCACTATAATGCGCGGCCCCCGGGTAAAGTCTTCTATGGCGCAGCCTTCTTTCATAAACTCAGGGTTGGAGCACACTTCAAGGTGCAGGTTTGAGCCTCGTTTTTTCAGTTGCTCATATACCACTGCGGTTACTTTATCGGCTGTACCCACCGGCACGGTCGACTTGTTAACAATGATTTTGGGCGTTTGCATATGCCGGCCTATGCTGTCTGCCACCTGCAGCACATATTGCAGGTCGGCGCTGCCGTCTTCATCGGGGGGCGTGCCCACGGCAATAAATAGCATGTCTCCGGCATTAACCGCAGCCTGAGTGTCACTGGTGAAAATGAGCCTGCCCGCGGCTGTGTTGGCGGCTACCAGCTCTTTAAGGCCCGGCTCATAAATGGGCATATGGCCGTTGTTAAGGCGATGAATGCGATCGGGGTTGGTGTCCATGCACATCACTGAATGCCCCACATCGGCCAGGCAGGCCGCCGCCACCAGCCCCACATAACCCGAGCCAAATACAGTGATGTTCATGAAGTGTCCTTTGAATTCGGTGCCAAAATGGTGTTTATAGAATGCAAAAAATGGGCCAGCAGTACCTGTAATCTGAAGCAGCGGCGGCTACAGCAAACTGGGGTTGCCGCTTTGCGGCAAGTGGCAGGGCAAGCCGCCTGCACTCCAGGGGCTTGGTATGCTTTAGGGCAAAAAGACGAGTTTCGGCCTGCCATGGTACACTCATGCTAAGTCTGACCGGCAGAGATGATGGCCTTTGAGCATGAACGAGTGGGGTAGTTATGCGTTTATCTGAACAGCATCAAGTGCTGATATGCCGAGCACTGAAAAAACACTTCGGTGAGCAAAGCCGGATCTGGCTGTTTGGCTCACGCGTGGATGATAACGCCAGGGGTGGCGATATCGACCTTTATATCGAGCCGGAAGTGCAAAGCCCGGCCGGCATTGTGGATGCCCGCATTGCTGCCATGGTGGACATTTACCGGCAGTTGGGTGAGCAAAAAATCGATTTGGTGATCAACCGGTTCGCCGGCCCTCAGCTGGCGATTTATGATGTGGCCAAAGAGAATGGAGTGGAGCTTAAGTGAATACTCAGGAAGCATTTAAAGGCTGTTTAGACATCTGCCATACTCACGCAGAACGATTGCGCTGGGCCATGCAAACTCTGGCACCTTTGTATCCTTTTACTACCGAAAAACTTGGTAGCCTGAGCGCCGTGGATCTGGCGGTTATGGATCAGTTTATTGTGCGTTTCTCCAAGCTGCAGGATGCCATGGGAGCGAAGCTGCTGCCGGGCATACTGGAGCTGACCAAGGAGCAAGGCGCGCTGAACACCTTTATCGACAAGCTTAACCGGCTGGAAAAAATAGGCGCTATCGAAAGCGTTCAGTGCTGGCTGGCATTAAGAGAAATGCGTAATCAGTTCGCCCATGACTATCCGCAGGACAGTGAAATACAGGCCAACCTGCTGACCAAAGCCTTTGATATGGCAAAGCAACTGTTGAATATTCTGGAAAGCGCAGAGAAGTTTGCCGAAGGTTATCTTTACTTTAAATAATTTTAGCGGTGCATGTGGCATGGATTCCGGCTCGAAGGCCGGAATGACGGGGTGATGCCCCCCCCTGATTTATTCAGCAATGGTGGCGAACTCTTCATATCCTGCCCCAATAAATTGGGGCCTACAGGTTGCCCGTAGTTCTACCGCGAGCAGCGACAGGTGGTGGCCTTTAAGCAAGAAACGATTGAGGTGAAATTCAGGACAAAGCCTTAAGCACATGCTTGGGGTCGCGCTCAATGGCCCGTAGCAAAGCCTTGGCGGGCCCGGTGGGCTCACGCCGGCCCTGCTCCCAGTTACGCAATGTACCCACATTTACATCAATCAGTTTGGCAAAGCGCTGCTGGGTCAGGCCGGTATTCTTGCGAATAGCCTTGACCTTGACGGCATCTACCACCCTTTCACGGGAAGGCTGACGCTCCCCTTTAACAATTTCACCCATCTGGGTCATGCTCTCGACCAGGCGGCCAAACAATTCGTTATCCATGACTCCACCCCTCGTTGATAGTACGCAGAACCTTCTTCTGCTCTGGTGTTAAATCGTCTTGTATGCCTTTTTTGTAGATTAGTATCATCCTGATCTGGCTGTCGGCACTAACGTGGTAGTAGATCACCCTTACTCCACCTCGCTTACCCTTTCCCTGAGCGCTCCAGCGCACTTTCCTGAGCCCGCCAGTGTCCTGAATCACCGGGCCGGCCTGAGGATGATTGGCCAAATGTTCCTGCAGAGCACGGTACTCGTCATCCAGCAACAGCTCTTTTACATCAGCAGTAAAAATCGGAGTTTTGATAAAAATCATCAAAATCATCAGCTACGTCAATGGCGTACTTTAATGCTTATTGTGCGAGTTAATCTTGCATAACACAAGCACAGAAAAACAGCAGAGTGTGGGAACGAGAGAGAGAACCAGGGTTGCCGCTTTGCGGCAAATTGCGGGCGGGCCGCCCGCGCTCCATTACTCGTGCTGCTCCAGCAGTTCAATAAGCCCGTCTTCATCCATTATGGTCACGCCCAGCTCCTGGGCCTTGGTGAGTTTGGAGCCGGCGGCTTCACCGGCCACCAGCACGCTGGTTTTGGCGGAGACGGAGCCGGCCACCTTGGCACCCAGTGCCTGCAGCGCGGCTTTGGCCTCGTTGCGGGGCATGCGGCTTAAGGTGCCGGTCAGCACAAAGGTCTGGCCTGCCAGAGGCTGGGTATCGGCTTGGGGGGCTTCCATTTTCGGCCAGGTCAGGCCGCAGCCGCCCTGCTCTTGGGGCGCAACCAAAGCGTCCACCACTTCCCGGTTATGAGGCTGGCGAAAGAAGTAGTAGATGTGCTTGGCCACGATCTCACCCACGTCCGGCACTTCAATGAGCTTGTCCACCTCGGCGTTCATCACAGATTCAAGCTCCAGAAAGTGCCGGGCCAGGTTGTTGGCGGTGGCCTCACCCACTTCACGAATGCCCAGGGCATAGAGAAAGCGTGGCAGCGTGGTGGTGCGCGCCTTGTCAAAGGCGGCCAGCAGTTTTACCGCCGACTTCTCGCCCATGCGCTCCAGCCCCATCAGGGTGTGCTGATCGAGGTGAAACAAATCCGCCGGGGTCTTTACCAGCTCATGGTCTACCAGCTGCTCCACCAGTTTGGTGCCCAGGCCTTCTATATCCAGTGCCTTACGAGAAGCAAAATGACGTAACGCCTCTTTGCGCTGAGCGGCGCAAATAAGCCCGCCGGTGCAGCGGGCCACGGCTTCGCCTTCTATGCGTTCTATGTCGGAGTCACACACAGGGCACTGAGCGGGAAAGGTTATCTCTCGCGCCGTGTCGGGGCGGCGCTCAAGCACCACGCCCACCACCTGAGGGATCACGTCACCGGCGCGGCGAATAGTCACGGTGTCGCCAATTTTTACTCCCAGACGGGCAATTTCATCGGCATTGTGCAGGGTAGCGTTGGAGACGGTGACGCCGGCCACCGAGACGGGCTTGAGCTTGGCCACGGGAGTAATGGCACCGGTGCGGCCCACCTGAAACTCCACGTTCAGCAGCTCGGTCAGCTCTTCCTGTGCCGGAAATTTATGGGCGGTGGCCCAGCGCGGTGCCCGGGCTACAAAGCCCAGCTCTGCCTGCAGCGCCAGCTCGTCTACCTTGTAGACCACGCCGTCTATTTCGTAGGGCAGCTGATCCCGCCGCGCCAGAATATCGTCGTGATAAGCCTGGCAGCCTCCCCGGCCGCTCACCCGTTTTACTTCCGGGCTTACCGGCAGGCCCCAGCCTTTCAGGGTTTGCAGAATATCAAAGTGGCGCTCACCCAGGGGCTCGCCGTCCACAAGGCCGGTGCCGTAGCAGTAAAAGGCCAGCGGCCGGCTGGCGGTAATTTTGGAGTCGAGCTGGCGCAGACTGCCGGCGGCGGCATTGCGGGGGTTGGCAAACACCTTGCCCCCTTCCGCCAGGGCGCGCTGGTTCATTTGTTCAAAACCGGCTTTGGGCATATAGACTTCGCCGCGCACTTCCAGCCGCTCGGGCCAGCCTTCACCGCGCAAATTCAGCGGCACAGCACGAATGGTGCGCACATTTTCGGTAATACCCTCACCGGTGGTGCCATCGCCCCGGGTGGCGGCCTGCACCAGCCGGCCTCGCTCATACACCAGGCTCACTGCCAGGCCGTCCAGCTTGGGCTCGCAGCAGAAGGTCAGCGCCTCGCTGCGACCCAGGCGGTCAAGCAGGCGTTTTTCAAAGGCGGCCAGCTCGTCTTCGCTGAATACGTTATCCAGCGAGAGCATGGGCATGGCATGCTGCACCTCGGGAAAGGCCGATACCGGCGCGCCACCCACCCGCTGGCTGGGAGAAGAAGCGTCCAGCCACTCGGGGTGCTCGCTTTCAAGCGCCAGCAGTTCGCGCATGCAGCGGTCATATTCCGCATCGGGCACGCTGGGGGCGTCTTCCACGTAATATTGATAGTTCCAGGTGTTGAGTTGTTCGCGCAGGGCGAGCAGGCGGGCGTGGGCGTTGTTCATCAATGGGTTCCGCTTAAACAAAAAGTGCGGCTGATGCCGCACTTTGACTTTCAAGGTAGTAAGTTATTGTGCCTGGCTGTCGTAGTCGCGCAGCTGTTCGCGACAGTGGGCCAGATAATCCGGGCTTACCGGTGAGCGCTCCACATCAAACAGCAGGGCGTCCAGCTCTTCGGCCAAGTTCTCGGCAGTCTGCACCATCAGGTTGAACTGGTTTTTGGCCATGCCCGGGCGGGGCAGCTGCATAAAGATGGATACACCGGGGGTGCTGAAGCCGGTCATTTCCTTGGGATTAAAGGTGCCGGGTTTTACCATGTTGATCAAGCTGAACAGCACCTGGCCCTGCCCTGCCGGCGTCTGGTGATGATGGAAAATATCCATGTCACCAAAGTGAAAGCCGTTGTTGGTCAGTGCGCGCATCAGGGCATTGCCGTCAATCTGCTGATTCGGCCGAGCCATCAGGTTGATGACGTAAACGTCCTGCCAGGTGCGGGGCACTTCCCGCAACGGGGCCTGTGGCTCTGGCTCGGGCAGCACTTCCGGCTCGGCCGGCGGCGCTTGCTCCATCGTTTGTTCAGGCTCTTGCGGCCCGGCATCAGCCTGTGCTTCTTCCGCTGCGGGCTCACGTTTGGCAACCGGCTCATCAAACAGGGGATCAAACTCATCTTCCGGCTCGGGTTCGGGCTGTCGGTTTTGTACCACAGGCTTGGGCTCCGCAGTTACCACCGGCTGTTCGTCATCTTCATCGTCCAGCGCAGAAAAGTGTGGCTCTTCCCGCTTGGGTGCCGACTCTTGCTTTGCCGCCGTGGCATTCTTCTGGCCGGCAACTACCCGCACCTGACCAATGCCGTCCTGATCGAAACTGTCTTCCGAACCGGGCTCTGAAGCTACCTTCCCCATGGGTTTGTTGCGCATGGATGGCTGACGGTCTTTTTTACTGCTCCATAATCCATGGATCAGCAGGGCGGCAATCGCCATGGCGCCCAGAATAATCAAGATAACTCGCAAGTCCTGCATTATCGTGTCTCTAATAGGGGGTTCCCAATACTGCGACAAGGGTATGTTTACCATTACAATTTGACAAGTGCCTGACTGGCCCAGAGTCCACAAAATATTGACGTTTTTGCCCGTGATGCCGCCATTGGCATGAAAAATACGCTGCGACAGCCACTTTCGCGCGTCTGTTTTTGCTGATGTGGCACGCTGGCAGCCAGCACCTCCCTTCTTTAGAATAAGCGCTTCATTTTATGGTGAGGATTGTTATGTCGGTCAGTTATCACAGCGCCAGCGGGCCACAATATCTGATGAAGGGGCTCTCCCTTATCAGTGAGCGGGATTTACGTCCTTTTGTATTAATTCCGCTGCTGGTTAATCTGCTGCTGTTTGGCGGCGCTTTCTATTATCTGTTTACTCAGCTGGAAGTGATGTTCACCTGGCTGGAAGAGCAGACCCCGGATTATCTGCACTGGCTGGGCTATGTGCTGTGGCCGCTGGCACTGGTCACCATAGCGGTGGGCTTTTCGTTTGTGTTTACCGGCTTTGCCAATATGCTGGCCGCTCCGTTCAACGGCCTGCTGGCAGAGCGGGTAGAGCTGAAACTCACCGGCAATCCGGTGCCCGACAGCGGCTGGCTGGACCTGATTAAAGACACACCCCGCATGCTGGGCAGAGAGTGGCGCAAAATGACCTACTACCTGCCCCGGGCGCTGGGCTGCCTGTTATTATTTCTGGTACCCGTTGTGGGCCAGACGCTGGCACCACTGGTATGGTTTGCCTTCAGCGCCTGGATGATGGCCATTCAGTACTGTGATTACCCCTTTGATAACCACAAAATCGACTTTACCTTGATGCAGCGGGAGCTGGGCAGCAAGCGCCGGCTTACCTGGGGGTTTGGTGCCAGCGTCACACTGTGCTCCAGCCTGCCCTTTATCAACCTGCTGGTGATGCCGGTGGCAGTGTGCGGTGCTACTGCGTTATGGGTAGATCATTTTTACCAGCTGCGTACCGGGCCGGTATCCAGGTGAACAAAGTTGGAGCCGGGATAATAACCCACCCCTCCCACGGCCAGCTGTTTAGCGGCGTTGCGCACATGCGCCAGCTCTATGCCGGGCAGGCGCAGATCAATGGCCTGACCTTTCATGTGGTAGCTTTTTTTGGCCACGCCCGAGCTTTTGCTGCGCAGCATGGCGTTGGTGGCGGGAGAACGGTAACCGGAGATGATCTGAATCTCGCCCTGCTTGCCCAGACGGTGCTGCAGCAAAAACAGCTGATCAAACAGTCTGGGATCAATGCGGTGCACCTCGTTGCTGCGAAAGTCGCGCATAACCTTGTTGAATGATGCCAGGCTGTCGCCTATGTAATGACCTTTTTCCCAGAAGCTGGCGCTTATTTTTTCGCCGGTATGAAGGTTATGCAGGCTCAGCGTGCGTACCGGAGCCGACAGGCTGGCCTGTGCCGGGCTGGCCATCATGGCGGCAGCTCCCAAGCCTCCCAACCCCAGTAAAAAACGACGACGATCCACAGAGCGCGACAGCATATAACCTCCTATAAGCGCACAAAGAAAGCCGGACCGGCCGTAAAGAGCAATGTAAACTCTTCACCGGCCGGTCCGGCAGGATTAATTTTCGCGGATAAAAATTACCCCCATTAACAGCAGGGATCAATTACCATTAGTTATAAGGGCATGGATGTTAGCCCCATCAGACTCATTTGTTCTTGCTGCAGGCTGCTTTTAAAGGGGTTGGCCAGTCGGCGGTCAAACTCGTAGATATCATCCCTGAACTGAGGCAAGTCTCCGTTGGCCAGCCAGCCGCGCCAATACACCATAAATACCGGTAACGGCTCTTTCACTTTTAACCAGCGGGTGCGCTTGGCGGCTTTAAGCTGCGCCAGCCGCTCACGGGAGATGGTGGCATCAAGCAGCCAGTGCGCCAGCTGCTCGGCATTTTCTACCCGCACACACCCGGAGCTGAGCGCCCGGCTGTCGCGGGAGAACAAGCCGCGAGACGGGGTGTCGTGCAGATAAATGGCATCGTTATTGGGCAGGTGAAATTTCCAGGCACCCAGCGCATTGCTGGCACCGGGCTTTTGCCGCAGGCGAAACGGAAAACGGTTTTCCATATAGAGCACATATTGCCACTCTTCACCGGGCACCACCCTGCCGGCACTGTCGATCACCTCAAAACCCATGCGGGAGATATAACCCGGATCGCGATACAGCCTGGGCACTATGTCTTTGGTCATAATGGAGTTGGGCACATTCCAGGGCGGATTGACCACCACGTTGGTAATGCTGCTGTGCATAATGGGCGTTTTACGGCTGTTGCGGCCCACTATTACATCGCTTTCCAGCACCATGACCTGATCCTGATATAACCGCAGCCGGTATTCGGGAATATTTACCAGCATATAAGAGCCGGGCAGACTGTCGCCTATCAGGGTGCGCAGCATGCTGCGCATTAACAGCTGAGCCCGGTGGCGAGGGCTGGTATCGAGCCAGTGGTATGTGCGCGGCCCCACTACGCCGTCTGTGGTCAGGCCATGGCGCGCCTGAAACGCCTTGATGGACTGCTCAAGACTACTGTCAAACAGCGCAGGCTGCAGCGACGGGGCTTCGGCCATGTCACCCAGCCGTTGCAGCCGCTGGCGCAGCTGCGCCACCCGCGAGCCCTGATCACCGGGCCGCAAGGTGGCTCCGGCCAGTGCTGGCCAGGGTTCGTCAGCCATGGCCAGCAGCCGGGCCAGTTGCAGCTGTAACTGCTCATAATCATTGAACGCCGGCATAATCTGCTGGATCAGTTGCCGGCGACCGCCGGCTTCAGCGGGGCTGGCTGCCGCCTGATGCAGCTGCTCCATTTCACCCTGATTTGTGGAAAGTATGAGTTTTTGCGTGCGCAGATATTGCCGGTCTTCAAATTCCAGCGCTGCCCATTCGCGCCAAAAGGCAGCCAGGGACAGCCAGAGCTCATCATCGGCGGCTTCCGAGGCAGTGTCAGCAGTGACCGCTTTTTGCCAGCGCTCGGTAATGCCACTGTGCACATCCGCAAGAGACAGCTCCAACCCCAGCTGATGCAGTTGCAGGCGAGCGTCGGGCTCCTGCTGCCAGGTAGCGGCCTGTGGCGCCAGACTGAATATGCATAAACTGCATAACCAGCTAAAAATCAGATGTTTTTTCATTAATAAATCCCGTCTTTGGCGCTATTGCTCAAAACCGGCAAACGCTCTGCATACTGACATTTAATCAAATAATTCCGCTTACTACTTAAAAAACGGTGTGATGGTGATCACAGTGATGGTGCCCCTGGCTTTCTTCAGGCTGAATGGAATATGATTTTATCATTTAATAACATATTGTTATAACAAATCGTCACTTCTCATTCTCGGCGGAAGGGTTAAGCTGAGACGGTACTTCACTTTTTCATTATTTACATCAGGGACAGCCACCATGAGCAAAATTTTTGAAGACAACTCCCTTACTATTGGCCATACACCACTGGTTAAACTGAACCGGGTCAGCCAGGGCCGTGTATTCGCCAAGGTAGAAAGCCGCAACCCCAGCTTCAGCATTAAGTGCCGTATTGGTGCCAACATGATCTGGGATGCTGAAAAACGTGGTGAGCTGGTGGCCGGAAAAGAGCTGATTGAACCCACCAGTGGTAATACCGGTATTGCTCTGGCCTTTGTGGCGGCGTCCCGCGGCTATGCCATTACCCTGACCATGCCCAACACCATGAGTCTGGAGCGCCGCCAGCTGCTGAAAGCCCTGGGTGCCAACCTGGTGCTTACTGACGGTGCCAAAGGCATGAAGGGTGCCATTGAAAAGGCCATGGAGCTGAAAGAGTCACAACCTGAGAAATATGTGCTGCTGCAGCAGTTCAACAACCCGGCCAACCCGGAAATTCATGAAAAAACCACCGGTCCCGAAATCTGGGAAGATACAGACGGCGAAGTGGATGTGTTTGTGGCCGGCGTGGGTACCGGTGGCACCCTGACCGGCGTGTCCCGCTATATCAAGCACACTCAGGGCAAGGCCATTACCACGGTTGCAGTAGAGCCGGTAGAGTCGCCGGTTATCACGCAGGCACTGGCCGGTGAAGAAATTAAACCGGGCCCGCATAAAATTCAGGGCATTGGTGCCGGCTTTATTCCCGGTAACCTGGACCTGTCTCTGATTGATCGGGTAGAGCAGATTACCAGTGAAGAAGCCATCGACATGGCGCGCCGGCTGATGAAAGACGAAGGCATTCTGGCCGGCATCAGCTCCGGTGCCGCCGTGGTAGCCGCCAACCGCATTGCCGCCCTGCCCGAGTTTGCCGACAAGAACATTGTGGTGATTCTGCCCAGCTCCGGCGAGCGCTATCTGAGCACGGCTCTGTTCCAGGGTATTTTTACTGATCAGGAACTGCAGCAGTAATTAACTGCCGGCATTCAAAGGCACCGCAAGGTGCCTTTTTTGATCGCTGTTTATTCACTTTATGCCCGTGCTATCATCATCGTGTGAATCCTTCAGGAGCTGAGACAATGGGTCTGTTCGATAAACTGAAAAAAATGGTGTCTGACGATACCAATGTTGCCGATGCCATTGAGGTATTTGCCCCGCTCTCCGGTGAAATTGTCCCCCTTGAGGAAGTACCGGATGTAGTATTTGCCGAGAAAATTGTCGGTGATGGCCTCGCCATTAAACCCAGCGGCAACAAAATGGTGGCCCCCTGTAACGGCACCATTGGCAAAATTTTTGAAACCAACCACGCTTTTTCCATTGAGTCGGAGTCGGGACTGGAGCTGTTTGTACACTTTGGTATCGACACGGTAGAGCTGAAAGGCGAAGGATTTACCCGGGTGGCTCAGGAAGGCCAGCAGGTGAAAAAAGGGGATACCATTCTGGAATTTGATTTGGCCCTGCTGGAGCAAAAGGCTAAATCAACACTGACGCCTGTCATTATTTCCAATATGGATGAAGTCAAAAATCTTGAAAAGAAAAGTGGCATTGTCACCGTGGCCGACGACGTTATTTTACATGTGTGGAAGTAACCCGTGTTTGCCTGGCTGAAAAACCTGTTTCGTTCACACGCACCCGCCGGCACTCGCTTTGAGCCGGTGGAGTACAAGGGATTTACCATTATTCCTGAACCCGGTGCCGAGGGCGGCCAATATCGTCTGCAGGGCCGCATTGTGCAGCAGCATAATGGCGAAACCCGGGAATACCGGCTGATCAGGGCCGATCTGCTGCCCGGTGCCGAGCTGGCTGCCGAGCTGATGGTTGCCAAAGCTCAGCGGCTGATAGACGAGAACGGTGAACAGCTGTTTGACTGACTGGTCCGGCTTCTGCCGGCAACTGAACAGGCTGGGAGAGCGCAGGCTGCTGGTGCTGAGCGGCAATGTTCACTGGGCACAAGCACAGGCACAATACCTGCTTGCTCACTGCGGTGAGCACTCTCACCTCTGGCTGGGGGCAGCCCCTGCTGATCAACCCCACAGTCCCATGGGCAAATATCACAGCGCCCTTGGCCGTGAATATTCTCTGCTGGTATTTAATGCCTTCAGCGGTCTGCATCCAGATGCCCTTGGCGCAGCTGGTGGTGCCCTGGCTGCCGGCGGTATTTTGCTGTTGTTGTGTCCGCCGCTGGAACACTGGCCTGAGTCTGGCTGTCCGGATCTGCGCCGCTATGTGGCCCTGCCCGAGCAGGCAGACCATCTTTACAGTCATTTTATTGCCCGTTTTGTACGCCTGTTGCAGGCAAATACCGATGTGTTAATTCACCGTCAGGGGCAGACGTTCAGTCTGCCCGCACTCCGTCAGGGTGCTCGCTGGCAATGCCGACCAGACAGAAACGGCTGTCTGAACCCGCAACAGCGCCATGCCCTGGCAGTGATGCTGCACTGTGCGCGCCAGCAAATTCCCGTGGTGCTGACCGCCGACCGGGGCCGGGGCAAGTCCAGCCTGCTGGGGCGCGTTGCTGAACGCTGGTTGCAGGCGGGTAAAGAAGTGGTGTTAACCGCTCCAAGCCCGGGCGCGGCCGTTCAGGCGCAAACCCATTGCAGCCGGCTCCTGCCCTTTACAGCACCGGATGCGCTGCTGCAAACAAAGCCCGATGCTGATCTGGTGCTGGTGGATGAAGCGGCCGCCATTCCGGTGCCCATGCTGCTGGCCCTGGCACGGCAATATACCTGTGTGTTTGCCAGCACAGAGCACGGCTATGAAGGCACCGGCCTTGGCTTTACGCTTAAATTTCAGCCGGCACTGGCAGCTTTGTTTCCGCGCTGGCGCAAGCTGCACCTTGATATTCCTGCCCGCTGGAGCGTCTCGGATCCGCTGGAGCCGCTGCTGTTTACCCTGCTGGCACTGAATGCGGAGCCGCCAATGCCCCCCACCACAGGCGCGCTGGCCATTCGCGCCCTGAGCCGGACTGATCTGCTGCAACATGATGCCCCGCTGGAGCAGCTGTTTGGTCTGCTTACTCTGGCTCATTATCAGACTCGCCCCAGTGATCTGCGCCAGCTGCTGGATGCACCCGGCGTGACGGTAGTCGCTGCATTTCGCGGTGAAATACCGGTGGCAGCGGTGTTGGTAATACGGGAAGGTGAGCTGGAGCCGCAGCTGGCCACCGCCATCTGGCGCGGCCAGCGCCGCCCGCGCGGACATTTGCTGCCACAGTCACTGGCATTTCATGGTGGCCATTATGACGCCTGTCGATTCCGCTATGACCGTATTATGCGCATTGTGGTACATCCGGCCTGCCAGGGCATGGGCGTTGGTTCACAACTGCTTGACTGGCTGAAACAGCATGCCAGCTGCGATTTTCTGGGTACCAGCTTTGGTGCCAGCCCGGAGTTGATGGCATTTTGGCAGCAAAATCAGTTTTCGCTGGTACGCATGGGGCTGAATACTGATGGCGTCAGCGGCCTGAAGGCAGCCATGATGCTCTGGCCGGCAAGCTCACAGGCCCGGGCCATGCTGCCAATATGGCAGCAGCAGTTTATGGCCGACCACCAGCCAAAAAGTACAGACACAGTGTTGCCACAGGATGGGCAACGGGCCCATGACCTGGCTTTTTATCACAGAGACTGGCATGCCGACTGCCCTGCCCTGCGCCGCTTTGTTACTCATACCCTTCCCCGGACGCCATTAACCGGATTTCAGCAACAACTGCTGCAGGCCGCCCTGCAGCCCGGTGCCGAACCCGCCAAACTGGCCAGCCGTTTTGGCTACGCCGGACAAAAAAGTGTGATCTCTGCATTAAGACGCATTATGCAGTGTTATTTTTAACTGGCTTTAATGTTCTGAATGGGTCTAGTCTTAGGCGGCATCATTTCAATAATTACATTGTTAACCTTCAGGAGTGACACCGATGGAATGGATCACCTCACTGCTTACCTCCATTAACGGCGTAGTATGGGGCGTGCCCATGCTGGTGGGTATTCTCGGTCTGGGCCTTTATTTGCAACTGGGCCTGGGGCTGATGCCCATTCGCAAGCTGGGCACCGGCTTTAAACTGCTATTCAGCAAAACCGACACCGGCGCCGGGGAAATTTCGCCCTTTAATGCGCTGATGACGGCACTTTCTGCCACCATAGGCACCGGTAATATTGCCGGGGTAGCCACTGCTATCTTCTTTGGCGGCCCGGGTGCCCTGTTCTGGATGTGGATGACTGCGCTGGTAGGCATGGCCACCAAATACGCCGAGGCGGTGTGTGCGGTGAAATACCGGGAGACCGACAGACTGGGCAACCATGTGGGTGGCCCCATGTATTACATTCGTAACGGTCTGGGAGCCAAGTGGGCATGGCTGGGTGTGGCCTTTGCCATCTTTGGCGGCATTGCCGGCTTTGGCATTGGCAATACGGTGCAGGCCAACTCGGTAGCCGATGCGCTGGATGCCTCTTTTGGTATTTCTCACACCATGACAGGCGTGGTGCTGATGGTGCTGGTGGGTCTGGTGCTGATTGGCGGTATTCGCTGGATTTCGGAAGTAGCCGGCAAGCTGGTACCACTGATGACGGTAGCTTACTTTGCCGCCGGTATTGTGGTGCTGGGCATGAACATTGGCGAAATTCCTGCCGCCTTTAGCATGATTGTTGAGCATGCCTTTACCCCCATTGCCGCTCAGGGCGGTTTTGCCGGTGCGGCTGTGTGGGCAGCCATTCGCTTTGGTGTGGCCCGGGGTGTGTTCTCTAACGAAGCCGGCCTGGGCAGTGCACCCATTGCTCATGCGGCTGCCAAAACCGATAACCCGGTGCGTCAGGGCCTGATTGCCATGCTGGGCACCTTTATCGATACCATTATTGTGTGTTCGGTAACCGGCCTTGCCATTATTGTGACCGGCAGCTGGACCAGTGGTGAAGCCGGTGCCTCGCTGACTACCCTGGCCTTCTCGCTGGCCATTCCTGGCGGTGAGTACATCGTCTCGGTAGCATTGGCGATATTTGCTTTTACCACCATTCTGGGCTGGAGTTTTTACGGCGAGAAGTGCGTGCAGTTCCTGTTTGGTGTTAAAGCCATAGTGCCCTTCCGCATTGCCTGGATTCTGGCACTGCCCATTGGTGCCACTCAGTCACTGGAGTTTATTTGGCTGATGGCCGATACCATGAACGCCATGATGGCCATTCCCAACCTGATTGCCCTGGCGCTACTGAGCCCGGTGGTGTTCAAACTGACCAAAGAGTACTTTGCCCGGCAGAAAGGTAACTAACCAGCAGGAATGCACCTGTAGGCCGTGCTTTACGCGCGGCAAATAACAAACAAACGCCGCGGATTATCGCGGCGTTTGTTTTGCTATACTGGCCGCAGCTCGTTTTCAGGACTCGTTTTATGCACTCACATCCCCATTATTCCCTCAGCGACATTCAGGCTCTGTGCGCTGATTTTCCGCTGCTGCATTCACTAATGGCACTGACGCCGGTCAGCTGGTTCAACCCCGAACGCCAGCCACTGGATCAGGCTCTTGCCGGTGTGGGCCTGACCGCCGACGATGTGGCCGATGCAGCGGCTCGCCTGAGCCGCTTTGCGCCTTTTTTTGAAGCGGTGTTTGCCGATACCCGGCCACTGAATGGCATTCTGGAGTCACCGCTGCAGCCCATTACCGCCATGCAAGATGCCATGAATGCCCGGCTGGGCCATGAGCTTGCCGGCACCCTGCTGCTGAAGCGGGATGACCTGCTGCCGGTATCCGGCTCCATCAAGGCCAGGGGCGGCATTTATGAAGTGCTGCATCATGCCGAAAAGCTGGCACTGAAGGCTGGCCTGCTGAGCCTTAACGATAACTATGCCAGACTCGACAGCGACGAATTCCGGGCGTTTTTTGGCCGCTATTCCATTGCTGTGGGCTCTACCGGCAACCTGGGCCTGTCTATTGGCATTATCAGTGCAAAACTGGGCTTTAAGGTGAGCGTGCACATGTCTGCCGACGCCAGAGCGTGGAAGAAACAGCTGCTGCGCAGCCATGGCGTGAATGTGGTCGAATATCAAAGTGATTATTCGGTGGCAGTGGCTCAGGGCAGAGCCGAGGCACAAAATGATCCTTACTGCCATTTTGTAGATGATGAAAACTCGGTACAGCTGTTTCTGGGTTATGCGGTAGCTGGCCTGCGCTTGAAGGCCCAACTGGATCAGCAACACATTAAAGTGGATAAAGAACACCCGCTGTTTGTGTATCTGCCCTGTGGTGTGGGCGGGGGTCCGGGCGGCGTGGCCTTTGGCCTGAAACTGGCCTTTGGTGATGCGGTGCACTGTGTATTTGCCGAGCCCACTCACTCTCCCTGCATGCTGCTGGGAGTCTATACCGGTTTGCACGACGCCATTTCGGTGCAGGACCTGGGCATTGATAATATTACCGCCGCCGATGGGCTGGCGGTGGGCCGGGCCTCCGGCTTTGTGGGCCGGGTTATGGCTCCGCTGCTGGATGGTTTTTACACTCTGCCCGATGAAGAGATGTTCAGCCTGCTCAGATTGCTGGCGCAGCAAGAGAACATTCGGCTTGAACCCTCGGCCCTGGCCGGCATGCCCGGCCCCTGGCGGGTAGAAAGCGACGACTCCGGCTACAAAACCCGCATGAACCTGACCGAGGCCCGCCTGGCCCGCGCCCACCATCTGGTCTGGGCCACCGGCGGCGGCATGGTACCCGCGGAAGAAATGGACAAATACCTGAACACAAAGCCGTAAACCGTAAGCGAGCAGCTCTGGAGTGGCTGGTGGCTTTTGAGGTGTGTCTGTTTGATACAAGCTGTTTGCTTGATGGGCTCCGGCCTACGCCGGAGCGACGATAATGATGCTGTCTTTCTGGCGAAGGCCAGAATCCATTATATAAACCACACAGTAACTTCAGGCACCACCTCATATCGGAAGGCCCTGACAAAACAACTTACAGCTGACAGCTTACCGCTCCCCGAAGGGGGTTAGTCCTTGCAGCCCCAATATTGCTCGGAATAGCGCTTGGCGCGGGCTTCAACCTTGCGCGACACCCCCAGCAGCCAGCGTTTTTTCAGATGGCTGCCACGGCGGTAGCCGGTCCAGCCTTCGTGATAATTAAGATACTGACCGTAAGCATCCCACTTTGAAATGCCGTTCAGCCGGCTGGTTTTGCTCATATACCAGCCCATAAAGTCCATGGCATCGTCAAAGTCGTCCCGGTCGGCCCAGCCGTTGCCGGTTTCCCGCCGGTAGTCGGCCCAGGTTTCATCCTTGGCCTGAGCGTAGCCATAAGCACTGGATGCCCGTCCGTAAGGAATAAACAGAAACCAGCGTATGGGCGGACGGGCATCGTGGCGAAAGCTGCTTTCCTGATACATCATGGCCATGGTTACATGAGCAGGTACACCCCACTTTTCACGCGTGTTTTCGGCGGCATCATGCCAGCCGGGATATTGCTCAAAAATACGGCAAATATTCTCGGGGTGTTTGGGGGGTGCCGTGGCGCAACCCGCCAGCAAAATGGCCGCCAGCCCAAGGCCGGCAAGTCGAAGAATTCCGGGCATGAAGATGTCCTGTGTTAAGCCAGCCTCAAATAGTGCCTGCGACGCCGTCTCTTTTCCACATCTCTTGCTGCTCACTCCTATTCACTCAACATTATTTAATCACTCCACATGCATAACTATCTTTTGTAAGGCTTTCGGTCAGGCAGTAGAATGCGGCTAGGCTATGATTGTGGCATTTGCTCAAAGCAACAAGGGACTTTTAATGCGCTTTTACTTTCCCATCGTCATTATTGACGAAGACTTTCGCTCCGAGAACACCAGCGGCTCCGGCATTCGCGAGCTGGCCTCGGCCATTGAGAAGGCTGGCATGGATGTAGTGGGCTACACCAGCTATGGTGATCTTACCTCTTTTGCCCAGCAGCAGAGCCGGGCTGCGGGGTTTGTGCTGTCCATCGACGATGAAGAGCTGGCCGGCAGCCGGGAAGAAGCCCATTCGGTACTGGAGCAGTTGCGCCGCTTTGTGGAGCAGATCCGCCACCGCAATCCGGATATTCCCATTTACCTTTACGGTGAAACCCGCACCGCCCGCCATATTCCCAACGCCATTCTGCGCGAGCTGCACGGCTTTATTCATATGCACGAAGACACTCCCGACTTTGTGGCCCGGCATATTATTCGTGAAGCCAAAAGCTACCTCGACTCGCTGGCACCGCCATTTTTCCGTGCCCTTACCCACTATGCTCAGGATGGCTCCTATTCCTGGCACTGCCCGGGGCATTCCGGCGGTGTGGCCTTTCTGAAATCGCCGGTAGGCCAGATGTTTCATCAGTTTTTTGGTGAAAACATGCTCCGTGCCGATGTGTGCAACTCGGTAGACGAGCTGGGCCAGTTGCTGGATCATACCGGCCCGGTAGCGGCCTCCGAGCGTAACGCCGCCCGCATTTTTAATGCCGATCACCTGTTTTTCGTGACCAATGGCACCTCTACCTCCAACAAAATCGTATGGAACTCCACGGTGGCACCGGGCGATATCGTGGTGGTAGACCGCAACTGTCACAAGTCGATTCTGCACGCCATTATGATGACAGGTGCCGTGCCGGTGTTTCTGATGCCCACCCGCAACCATTACGGCATTATCGGCCCCATTCCCCGCAGCGAATTCGAGCCTGCGCGCATTCGTGAAAAAATGGAAGCCAACCCTTTCTGCCGGGAAATTCTGGCCAAAAACCCCGATGCCAAGCCGCGGGTGCTGACCATTACCCAGTCTACCTACGACGGCATTCTGTATAACGTAGAGGAGATAAAGGATCTGCTCGACGGAGAAATAGAAACCCTGCACTTTGATGAAGCCTGGCTGCCTCACGCCGCTTTTCACGACTTTTACGGCGATTATCACGCCATTGGCGAAGGCCGGCCCCGCTGTGAAGACTCCATGGTGTTCGCCACCCAGTCCACCCACAAGCTGCTGGCGGGCCTGTCTCAGGCATCGCAAATTCTTATTCAGGACGGCGAAAAAACCCGGCTCGACCGCCATGTGTTTAACGAGGCCTACCTGATGCACACTTCCACCAGCCCGCAGTATGCCATTATTGCGTCCTGTGATGTAGCGGCCGCCATGATGGAAGAGCCCGGTGGTACCGCCCTGGTGGAAGAGTCGTTATCGGAAGCGCTGGAGTTTCGCCGCGCCATGCGCAAGGTGGATGACGAATACGGCATCGACTGGTGGTTCAAGGTGTGGGGGCCGGACGATCTGACCGATCATGGCCTGGATGAACGAGACGCCTGGATGCTGCGCTCGGAAGACAGCTGGCACGGCTTTGGCGATATTGAGCCCGGCTTTAACCTGCTGGATCCCATCAAGGCCACCATCCTTACTCCCGGCCTTAACATGAAGGGCCAGTTTGCCGAGTCGGGCATTCCTGCCGTGGTGGTGACCAAATACCTGGCCGAGCACGGCATCGTCATCGAGAAAACCGGGCTTTACTCTTTCTTTATTATGTTCACCATCGGCATTACCAAGGGCCGCTGGAATACCATGGTGACTGAATTGCAACAGTTCAAGGACGATTACGACAAGAACGTGCCGTTATGGAAGATTTTGCCGCAATTTGTGCAGAGTCAGCCCAGCTATGAGCGAGTGGGCCTGCGTGACTTGTGCGATCAAATTCACGCGGTATACAAGGAAAACGACGTGGCCCGGCTGACCACTGAGATGTATCTGTCGGATCTGGTGCCGGCCATGAAACCGGCAGAGGCCTTTGCCAAAATGGCCCATAAAGACATTGAACGGGTGCCCCTGGACGAGCTGGCCGGTCGCACCACGGCCGTAATGGTAGCCCCCTACCCGCCCGGCATTCCGCTGCTTATTCCCGGTGAAGTGTTTAACGACACCATTATCAGCTATCTGCGCTTTGCCCGTGAGTTTAACCAGCGTTTCCCGGGCTTTGAAACCTACATTCACGGTCTGGTGGCAGAAGAGCGTCAAGGCGAAACGCAGTATTTTGTGGATTGTGTGATCGAGTAAACCCCTTCGGGAGCTGTAAGCCATAAGCTATCAGCTGTAAGTATTGCAGGCCGCAATTAAACGCGGCCTACAAACACTGTCACTCCGGTACTGAATCAAGCTCAGCATGACTGACCCGGAGTCCATGGCATGGAGCACAGTCACCAGCTGAATGCATTGTTGCCTTCAGAATGGATGCCGGCTCAAAGGCCGGAATGACCACGCGTTTTACTAAAATTCACATTAATTAAATGTAATTAAACAAACTCATGCTCTGCACCTTGCCGAACATGGTTTGCGTGGCCTGCAGGGCCACCATGGTCTGGCTGAACTCGCCGGTGGCTTTGGCATAGTCGAGATCCTCCATGCCGCCGCGCAGCTTGTTCAGGGTCAGGCTCATGTCTTCATGAGTCACCTGCTGGTTTTCGATGCGCTGCATGCGGTTACCGGTATCGGCGCGCACTCGGGTAAAATGGCTGCCCATGGCATCCAGCTCTCCCAGAATCTCAATCATTTCACTCTGGCCCGAGGGATTATGGCCGTCGGTTTCCAGCCATTCCTTAGCCCGGTTCAGCACGTCAAACACATCGCGGGTGTCCTGACCGGTACCGTCCTGCACCTCAGATGACAGAGTAATTTTATCACCTGCCTTGGCTTCACCTTTTATGGTGATATTTAACCCCGGAGCTTTTATGGTATCTCCCGGAGTGTAAGGCTCGGGAGGATCTCCAGGCGCTGGAAAGTCGTTACCCAAACTGTCTTTGATTCTGAATGCAATTCCGCCTGGATTAGCGGGATCATCTTCAAATGTGATGGTGTATTTATCAGCGTCAGCAAAATTAGCCCTGTCTTGTGGGTTGATAGAAGCCTCTTCCACCCTCAGGTTATCGTCCCGCGAGTCACCTTGAAGGTCATAAGCCACGGTAAAGTCACCTGCCGGGTTTGGTACGCCGCCAAATACCAGTTCCCCGCTGTGGTTAATGCCCACCTTTACGTTATCACCCACCATCATGTCGCGCTGGCCGCCGTCTCCGGCATAGCTCACAGAGCCGTCGGGATTACGCACAAAAGGGGAGCTGTCGGTCTGAAAGCCACCAAAGATATACTGGCCGAATTCATCACGGGTATTGGCCAGATCCAGCATTTCATCGATGCGGCTTTGCAGCTCTTCTTTATAGGCGTCCCGTTCCTGCTGAGTAATGGCCGGGTTGTTGGCCCCCAGCATAATTTCCTTTACCTGCTGAGTGGTGGTTTCGGCAGAGCTTAAGGCCCATTCTTCCCGTCGCAGCCGGTTTTCTGCCAGATTGATATTGTTCTGGTATTGCTCCAGCTTGCGCAGCTCCTGCTTGTAGTTAAGGATGCCGTTGGCCGCCACCGGATCTTCGCTGGCATGCTCTACCCGCTTGCCGGAAGACATTTTACCCAGCTGATCGTTGGCCTGAGACGTTCTGGCACTGATGTTATTCAGGTTACGCTGAATAAACTGAAAACTGGCAACACGCATTATGACTCCTTAGCGGATCTGCAACAGGGTGTTCATGGTTTCACTGGCGGTGGACACCACCCGGGCTGCCGCCATATAAGACTGCTGAAAACGCAGCAGATTGGCGGCTTCTTCGTCCAGGTTCACCCCGGAGGTGGACAACATGCGATCGTAAGACTGCTGATAGGCCGCCCCTGCCGCCTCGGCTTTAACGCCCTGGTTGCGGGTCAGGCTGCCAATGCCCACGGCAGTCTGGTTCAGGCTGTCAGTCACGGTAGACTTGCCATTGTTCAGCCACTTCTTGTTTTGCAGCTCGGCAAAAGCCAGGGCGTTTTCGTTATTGCCCGAGCCACCGGCCTGACGGATTTCAAATTGATCGAAGGCTTTGGGATCGCCTTTTAGGGTTATTTCAATACCACTGAAGGTAAACTTTCCATCATTATCTGGAAATACTTGATTACTATTAACGCCCTCGTGAATATGATATTCCAGTGTACCTGCGTTATCGGTGACTTTAAGCGTCAACGGATAACTAAGAGCATTGGCCGTCGCTGAATCGACCATGCTCACTGAAACCTTGGCCGTTCCCGTATTATCCCCATTGGGGCTGACCATCAGCGAGCCGGAGGCGGCAATCTGATCGCCGGTGTTCAGTTTCAATTCCAGATCGATGGCGCCTTGGCGAGTCGGCTGAACCAGCATTTCATCGCCTGGGGCAAGGGAGCCAGCTGGAGTTTCTGTAAGCGTCAAACTAAAACCAAGCCCTTTAGGTGTGATTTTGCCATCGGCACCAATATCAGAGGCAGGAACTATAGTCTGGGTCCCGGTCACCACATCAGTAAACACAAAAGAACCATCTGTCTGACGTTTCAGGCTGTATTCCCCGCCGGTCAGCTTGCCGGTATCGGTAATCTCCACCTCGCCGGTCACATTGGGGTTGTTGCCCACAAAACGCTTGGCCATGGCTTCCGGGTCATTGATGTCGTTAAACATGTTTTTGCCGGGCTCACCGTTCAGATCCACGCCCTGTGTCTGAATTTTATTAAAGGCATCGGCAATGGCGATGGCGGTTTTGCCCATGTCGCTGAGGTTGGGCCCAAGCACCTGATCCCGGTAGTGAAACAGTGCTCCCATTTCGCCGCCCAGGGCCTGGCTGCCCTTGATGCGGGTGGCCTGACCATTGCTGTTGGGGGGCACCAGATACAGCTCGGTTTGCTGATGATCCGGTGAGCCGGCACGCACTTCCATTTGATAGGCCTGATTACCGGAGACCAGCGGTTCCCGGCCGTTCAGCATCACGGAGATCATGCCGTTGCTGTCTTTCAGTGTGGTGATCTGCACCTGTTTACCCAGATCCTGCAGCAACCGATCGCGCTGATCCAGCAGATCATTGGGAGTCCCGTTCTGGCCGGCGTTCATAATCTGCTGGTTCAGTTCGGCGATGCCGGCGGTGAGCGAACTGATATGATCGGCCCGGGATTCGATATCCCGGTTTTTGATCATTTTTTCCTGCTCCAGCGAGCTGTAAAACTCGTTGAAGTGATCGACTATGTCCTGGGCGTTGGCCAGCATCAGCTCACGGTTGCCCAGGTTGCCCGGGTTATCGGCTACCGCGTTAATGGCGCCGTAGAGATCATCCAGACTGCTGGCCAGACCGGCGTTCACACTGGTCATGGTTTTGTCGAGATAGGTAAGGTGATTATACAGGGCTTCGGCACCGGCTTTTTCGGTATTGTTGACCAGCACATCACGAAAGGCATATTCCTGATACATGCGGGTTACGTCGGTTACCCGGGTGCCGGTACCGTAAAAGTTGCCACCGGAAAACATGTGCATTGTGGTGGCCTGTTCGGCCCGCTGCCGGTTGTAGCCTTCGGTGTTGACGTTGGCAATGTTATGACCGGTAGTGGCCAGCTGGGCCTGTGCCGCCAGCAGGCCGCTTACTCCGGTTTGATACATATCAACAGCCATGATGTGTCCTTATGCTTGTGATGCCAGCCGGTTCACGGTGTCGAGCACCGCACTCAGCTTGCTGGCATAGTTAGGATCGGTCGCATAGCCCGCCTGCTGCAGGGCCTTGAAATATTGCCGCGGTGAGCCGGTTTGCTCCAGTGCCTGGCCGTAGCGGGGGTTGTCATTCAGAAACTGCACATAATCGTTAAAGCTGTCATTGAATGAGGCATAGGATCTGAACGGTGCCTGTACCTTAACGGCCACGCCCTGCTCATATTCCAGCGTGCTGACCCAGGTTTTTTGCTCTTTCCAGCTTTTATCGGCCTTGATGCCAAAAAGATTATGGCTGGACTCGCCATTTTTTCTGCCGATGATCTTTTTGCCCCAGCCGGTTTCCAGCGCCGCCTGCGCCAGCATGGCTTTGGGATCCAGCCCCAGCCGCTCACCGGCGGCAGTGGCGGCGGGTAACAGGCGACGCACAAACTCTTCCGGTGAGTCAAATTTTTGACCTGCCGTCAGGGTAACGGCATCCTCGGGAGCATTTTTTGCCGCTTTCAGCGGCGGTCTGGCGTTGTCTGTCTGCTCAGCGTCCGGCGGCCGCACTACCTTGCCATTAATACGGCGCACATTATCCAGGCTGAAATGGCGGGCTTCGGTGGCCGCACTGGCGTCTTCACCGCCCCCCAGCTGGCGCACTATCAGATCAGCCAGCCCCAGACTGCCCTGCCGGCTGAGCTCACTGCTCATCTGCTGATCGTGCATATCCTGATAGAACTGGGTATAACGGCTGTTCATGGGGCTGTCTGATTCAAATACCTTGTTGGCATCGCGCATCGACTTGAACAACTGCTGGGTAAACAGGCTTTCAAACTGGCGGGCAGCTTCATCCAGCGCCTTGCCTCTGTCCTGCTCAAAGCCCTGCTGACGCAGCCGGTCCAGGCTCTGAATGTCGTTGGCCAGCAGACTATTTTGCACTGTATCGAGGTTTTTCATGCGGCCTCCGGTTAATGCCGTCAGATAATCACCAGTTCACCCTGAATGGCCCCGGCCTGACGCAAGGCTTCAAGAATGGCCACCAGATCGCCCGGGGCCACGCCCACCTGATTCACTGCCTGCACCAGATCGTCCAGGGTGGTGCCGGTGTCCAGCTTGAACATGCGGCCGTCCTGCTGCTCCACGTTAATGCCGGAGTTGGGCACCACTACCGTATTACCGCCAGCCAGCGCATTGGGCTGGGATACCTGCGGGTTTTCGTTGATGGTAATGATCAGGCCGCCGTGCGTAATGGCTGCCGGTTTCAGCTGCACCTGCTGACCAATCACCACAGTGCCGGTACGGGAGTTCACAATAATTTTGGCGGCTTCATCGGCCACATCCACCGTCAGGTTTTCCAGCGTTGACAAAAAACTGACGCGCTGACCGGGATCGCGAGGCGCATAAACGGTCACGGAAGTGGCATCCAGCGCCTGAGCCGTGGCCGGGCCCACCAGATCGTTGATCACCTGTGCCATGCGTTTGGCGGTGGTAAAGTCGGATCTGTGCAGATTAAAGGTGATGGTGTCGCCACGGGCAAAGGAGCTGGGCACTTCCCGCTCCACCATGCCGCCGGCGGGAATACGGCCTACCGTGGGCGTGTTGATCATAATGGAAGAGCCATCGGCCCCTTCGGCACCCAGGCCGCCCACCACCAGGCTGCCCTGGGCCAGGGCATACACCCGGCCGTCTACCCCTTTCAGAAAGGTCTGCAACAGGCTGCCGCCACGCAGGCTTTTGGCTTCACCAATGGCCGAGACGGTCACGTCTATGGTCTGCCCGGGCTTGGCAAAAGGCGGCAACTCCGCATGCACCGCCACCGGCGCCACATCATTCATTTTAGGCCGCATATTATCCGGCACGGTAATGCCGAAGTTGGTGAGCATGGTGCGAAAGGTTTGCTGGGCAAAGGCGTTGTTGCGCTCGCCCGTGCCAGGCAGACCCACCACCAGACCATAGCCCACCAACTGGTTGGCCCGTACGCCGGCCACCGAGCTGATGTCCTTGATACGGGCAGCCTGTGCCGGTAATGCCAGCAGTGCCATGCCCAGTAAAATTGCGGTAAGCCCTTTCATGCATTAAGCCTCATTAAAACGGAAACCAGGGGCTGTTAAAGAATTTGGCCAGCCAGCCGCGGTTCTGGGTGTTGGCAAAGTCGCCGGTACCGCCATAATAAATGCGGGCATTGGCCACGCGGGTGGATTCCACTCTGTTGTCGGAGCTGATGTCTTGCGGCCGTATCATGCCGCTGATGCGCACATATTCTTCACCGGTATTGAGCATCAGCCATTTTTCACCCTGCACCATCAGGTTACCGTTGGGCAGTACCTGCGCCACGCTCACGGTAATGCTGCCCTGCAGGCTGTTACTCTGATTGGTATTGGCCTGGCCGTCGAATTCATTACTGCTCGACATGCTGGCAGTCACCGGATAGCCGGCAATATTAATCGGCTGGCCACCGATGTTGAGCGGATTGATATTAATACCACTGTCTTTAGCCTGCTGAGTCGTGGCCCGTTTTTGCGCACGGGTCGACTCGGACAGATCGACGGTAATAATGTCCCCTACCCGATGGGCTTTTATATCGGAATAGAGGCTGTTGGCGTAGTTGTCCTGAAAAATGGCACCGTTGGGCTCCAACTGCTCATGGCCAGGCCCGGGCATCACCGGCGCGTAGGCCGGATCGTCAGGCTTGGGAGTATAGGGCGTGGAGGTGCAGGCGCTCAGCAGCAGACCGGCAGTCACGATCAGAACAAGCTTCATTACCCACCTCGCATTACAGTTGCTGGTTCACATAGGCCAGCATGTCGTCCACGGCAGAAATAACCTTGGAGTTCATTTCATACACCCGCTGAGCTTGGATCAGGTTGACCAGCTCTTCGGTCACGTTCACGTTGGAGGTTTCCAGCATGCCCTGCTTAAGGGTGCCAAATCCGTCAGCCCCGGCAATGCCCTGCAGCGGCGCACCGCTGGACTGGGTTTCCAGATAGAGGTTTTCCCCCTTGGGCTGCAGACCGGCGGGGTTGGCAAAATCGGTGACAATAATCTGACCGATGACTTGTCCCTCGGCCTGACCCGCCAGCTGTACCGAGACTTCTCCGTTGGTGCCCACGCTGATGCTCTGGGCATTTTCCGGGATCTGCATTTCCGGCAGCAGCGGATAGCCATTGCCGGGCGTGACGATAATGCCTTCATCGTTCAGGGCAAACTGACCGTTGCGGGTGTATCCTGTGGTGCCGTCGGGCAGCAGCACTTCAAAAAAGCCACGGCCGTCGATCATCACATCCAGGGCATTGTCTGTGGTCTGAACGCTCCCTTGAGTAAAGGTTTTTTGCGTAGCGACCACCTTGCTGCCCGCCCCTACCATCAGGCCCGAAGGCAGGTTGCTGTCGGCGGTGGCGCGACCGCCGGGCTGATGTACATTCTGATAGAGCAGATCTTCAAAGATGGCCCGGCCCTTTTTAAACCCAACGGTACTGGCGTTGGCCAGGTTGTTGGAGGTCACCGAGATATTGGTCTGCTGGGCATCAAGCCCGGTTTTGCTAATCCACAAGGCGGGGTTCATTCTGCTCTCCTTTAACCAATACGCAGCAGCTGGGCGTGGGCTTTGTCGTTCTCTTCGGCGTGACTCATCATTTTTAGCTGAGTCTCAAAGCGCCGTTGCAAATCGATCATATGGGTCATTTCGGCAATAGGGTTGACGTTGCTGCCTTCCAGCGCGCCGGCAATCAGCTGCACCTGGGCCGAGGCAGGCTCGGCTTCACCGTCTTTGCGGCGAAACAGGCCGTCATTGCCTTTTTCTATTTCATCATTGGCGGGCAGCACGGTTTTTATGCGCTGCAGCTCGGCACCGCCGTTGGGGGCTTCACCTTCCAGCCGCGCAAAGATGGTACCGTCTTTATTGATTTCCATTTTTTCCAGCGGCAACGGCAATACGATGGGATTGCCGCCGTCATCCAGCACATTGAGGCCGGTGCTGGTTTGCAACAGGCCTTCTACCGAGACCTGCAGGTTACCAAAGCGAGTGTAGGCTTCGGTGCCGTCTGCGGCTTCTACCGCCAGCCAACCGTCACCGGCCACTGCCACGTCAAGATCCCGCCCCGTGGTTTGAATGGGGCCGGCGGCAAAGTTTTGCCCCGGGCTTTCCGTCATGGCAAATACCCGGCTAGGCAGCCCCTCGCCAAAGGCCTGCATGGCCCGGGCCTGCTCCAGATCGGCACGAAAGCCGGTGGTATTGGCGTTGGCCAGGTTATTGGCGCGCAAAGAGACACTGTGCATATTCTCTTTGGCACCCGACATGGCGATATACAGCAGGTGATCCATTTCAGCTCCGTGGTTGGCCGACTGAGTAATGTATAAAATACATGCAAAAAAAATGCCACTATAGCCAGAAGTAAGAAGCTATCAGCTTGAAGTAAAAACATAAAAAACCCGGGTTTTCGATCCCGGGCTTTTCTTCCAGCTTCCAGCTTCCGGCTTTCAGCTTGAATTAACGGATTTGCAGTATGGTCTGCTGCAGTGTGCTGTTCACTTCCAGTGCACGGGAGTTGGCCTGGAAGTTGCGCTGAGCGGTAATCAAATCCACCAGCTCTGTGGTCAGGTTGGTGTTGGACTGCTCCAGTGAGGCCACGCTCACCTTGCCGAAAATACCGGTATTGGGCTGACCAGTCACCGCTTCACCAGACAACAGGGATTCCCGCCACTGCGTATCACCAATCTGGGTCAGGCCCTGATCATTCGGGAAGCGCGCCATAGCCACGATCCCTAAGTTTTCGGTGCTGCCGTTACTATAGGTCGCCCGCACCAGGCCGTCCGGGCCTACGTCCACCTTGGTCAGCCGGCCTACAGTATTGCCGTCCTGACTGTTGGAAGTTACTTCAAAGGCACCGGCGTTCAAGGTGGCAGAATCGATTTTAATTTTAATCTTCTGATCCGTTTGTGAGCCATTAGTGAAGTTCAACTCTTTAGTTTCCAGGTTGGCAAGAGCTGTTATGGTTGCAGGTGTTAGTTCACCAGATGTATTAAACTCAAGCTCCTGCGGTGAGGTAGCCAGAACATCAGTACCGTCAACATGAACACGCATTTCCCATTTGTTCTCTGTAACAGCGGGGGTTGCATCAGGGTTAGGGCCAACTTTTACAAAATACTGCGTCAGCGTATGTGTTTCTCCCAATGAATCATAGATAGTCATTGAAGTAGAAGATGTATATGTAGAAGAGTCTGCGGCATCAAAAGCGCCGGTAATGACATTAGCTTTTGCAGGTAGATTCAAACCAGTTCTCACTTCACCGGTCATTTTGGGCTCACCCGCCTTGTCCGGAATTTTCAGCGCTTGGGTCGAGTTCAGGCCCAGACCTGCGGGCGTGCCGTCAGCATTGGCCTTGTAGGTTTGCAGAAAGTTACCCTGTGAGTTGGTGACATAACCTTCGTCGTTCAGGCGAAAGGCACCGGCACGGGTAAAGGTGCGGTCCAGTGAACCAATTTCATTGGACATCACAAAAAAGCCACTGCCGTTGATGGCCATATCCAGCGAGTTGTTGGTGAACTGCAGCGCACCCTGATGAAACTGCTGTGACACGGCAGCGGTTTGCACGCCGCTGCCCGTTTGTGTTTTGGCATTAGCGAAAATGGAGTTGGCATACACATCGGCAAACTCGGCCCGGGACTCTTTAAAGCCAATGGTATTGACGTTGGCAATGTTATTGGCGGTCACGTCCAGATCTTTCTGGGCCGCATTAACGCCGCTGAGTGCAATATTAAAAGACATAAGTACTCCTTACGCCGCCTTGCGGCTGGCTATTTCCAGAATTTGATTAAGCGGCAGGCCGCCCAGGCCCGCCAGGTTGACCAGAGTGGGGCTGTCGGCACTGCCCAGGGTCACGCTGTCCACTTTGCCAAAAGCCAGCGCATTCAGCTCCTCACGCTGGCCGTCGATCAGGCCGCTGACCTTGATGTTGTATTTGCCGGTAGCCGCCGGCTCGCCGGCGTCATTCATGCCGTCCCAGCTGAAGTTGACGTTGCCGCGCTGATCGCCTTCCAGCGGTATGGTGCGCACCAGCTCGCCCTTTTCATTCTCGATGCGAATCAGCACATTGGAGGCTCCTGAACCCGCTACCACAACGCCGTCTACCGGTTCATTATTGTCCCAGTAGGTCATGGAGCTGGGCACCAGCACCTTCTGCCCCACCAGGCTGGAGGCCTGCAGTGCCTGGCTGGAGGTCATGACCTCACTCAGCCCGGAAAGCTGCTGACTCATGTTATTAATGCCGTCAGCCGTGGTGAAAGACGTCATTTGTGAGATCATCTGGGAGTTATCCGCCGGCTTGAACGGATCCTGATAAGCCAGCTGCTGGGTCAGCAGAGCAAAAAAGTCTTCCTGCTCCAGCTGGGCACGGCTGTTATCAGCCGCTTTATCCGCCGGACTTTGCTCACCGGGCCACTTAAGGCCGTTAAGATAGTCTTGATTAACCTGCATGAATGATTACCCCTTGCCCAGCCGCAGGGTCTGCTGCAGCATCTGCTTGGCGGCGTCGGCCACCTGCACATTGGTCTGGTAGTTGCGTGAGGCGCTGAGCATATCGGTCATTTCTTCCACCACGTTCACATTGGGCTTGAAAATGAAACCTTCGGCATCAGCCATGGGATGATCCGGGTTGAATTCTTTTTGCAGGGGTTTGTCGGTTTCCACTATGCCCATGATTTTGACGCCGACGCTTTCCTGACGGTCCGACAGGGCCTGGTCGAGATCAGCGGCAAACACCGGTTTGCGGGCACGGTAGGTTTCATCAATGCTGGAGCTGACACTGTCGGCGTTGGCCAGATTACTGGCGGTGGTATTAAGACGAACCGACTGAGCGCTCATGGCACTGCCGGAAATATCAAAGACTTTAAAAAGGCTCACATCGAGTCTCCTTTTATGGCTTTCAGCAGGCCGGATATCTTGCTGTTAAGAAACTCCAGCGAGGCCTGATATTGCAGGGCATTTTCCATATAACTGGTACGCTCGGTTTGTACATCCACCGTATTGCCGTCGCCGGTATCGGGCTGATTGGGCACCCGGTATTGCACTGTGCCCGGCGGTGCCAGATCCACGGCAAAGTGACGGTTATTGGTGCGGCTGAGGGAGAAATTCTGAGAACCCTGTGCCTTGCTCAGTGCCGCCTGAAAGTCCATGTCTTTCGCCTTATAACCGGGCGTGTCAGCATTGGCCAGGTTGCTGGCCAGCAGCTCGGCTCTGTCGGAGCGGGCCACCAGTGCATGCTGATGCACGCCAAATGCCTTGTCGAAAGAAATCGTCACCGCCACCCTCCTGCGTCATAGTGACCGGAATCTGAAGTACTCACACAGGAAAAAGTAAAGCAAGAGTCGTGCCATAAATAAAAAGCACCTTCAGTTAACACTGAGGTGCTTTAAGGACGGCAAGGTGAAATTATTTAAGGCGATAGATAATGCCGGGGCTGCAGCGGATCATTTCAAACTTGTCGGAAAGACCGGTAAGTGACTCAGACGCACCCAGCAGCAGATAGCCCCCCGGATTAAGAGAGCCGGCAAACTGGTTAAGGATCTTGGATTTATTCTCGGGAGAGAAGTAAATCAGTACGTTACGGCAAAATATAATGTCGAACTTGCCCAGCGAACTGTAGCTGTCGAGCAGGTTGTAGGGCCGAAAGCTGACCATATTGCGAATGGCAGGCTGCAGCTGCATACGGCCATTATCAAGCGCGGTAAAGAACCGGCTGCGTCGCTCCGGAGACAGGCCCCTGGCCAGAGACAGGCTGTCATAAATGCCCAGTTTGCACTGTTCCAGCATGGTGGCTGAAATATCAGTGGCAATAATTTGCAGCCCCGGCAAGGCACCCGGCCGCCGGCTCATGTACTCCTGTGCCGTCATGGCAATGGAATAAGGCTCCTGCCCCGATGAGCAGGCCGCAGACCAGACACGCAGTGATTTACCGGGTTTCGCCAACTCCGGAAATAAACGGTCACTCAGCTGAGTAAAGGGGTAGCTGTCACGGAACCAAAGTGTTTCGTTGGTGGTCATGGCATCAACCACGGCCGTTTTCAGTTCACGCTCCCGAGGCTGCATGGAGCGCTCTATCAGCACTCCCATGGATTCAATACCAAAACGAGACATCAGCGGTGAAAGCCGGCTTTTAACAAGATATTGCTTGCTGGCTCCAAGGACGATACCGGTGTTGCTTTCAAGAAACCGGCAAAACGCCAAATACTGCTCGTCGGTGAAATTTTTCATCCGTGCTATTACACCTTCAAAAATTAGAGTGCATCATTGACTGCACTGGCCAGCTCATCAGGCTGAAACTTGGCGATAAAATTATCGGCTCCGACCTTTTCAACCAGCGCCTTGTTAAATACGCCACTGAGTGAAGTATGCAGAATCACATGCAAGCCCTTAAGCGCAGGATTGCTTCGAATCTCGGCGGTAAGCGTGTAGCCATCCATTTCTGGCATTTCCACATCGGAAATCACCAATGATAACTGCTCATGAATCGGACCGTTGGCAGCCAGTTCTTTGAGCTTGTTCAGCGCCTGCCGGCCATTTTCCGTCACAATACACTTAAGCCCCAGAGATTCAACCGCCTTTACTACCTGACGGCGGGCCACGGAAGAATCATCTGCAATAAGAACAGGCTTGTGCTCGGCAGCATTTTCTTTTGAGCGTTCAATAATCGCTGCGTCAACATCTGTGCTGGCAGGAGAAATTTCATCAAGAATTTTTTCCACATCGAGAATTTCCACCAGCTCACCGTCTATTTCGGTGACGGCCGTCATGTAGTTGAAGCGACCGGCCCCTTTGGGTGGTGGCAAGATCGACTCCCAGTTGACGTTGATGATGCGCTCTACCGAGCTGACAAGAAACCCCTGCACCGAACGGTTGTACTCGGAGATAATGACAAAGCTGTCTTCGGTTTGCTCTATCGGCCGCCCCCCCATGGCCTTGCTCAGGTCAATAATGGAAATGGTCTGGCCACGAACATTGGATACACCCCGAATAACCGGATGACGCTGAGGCAAGCCACTGAGCCGTGGGCATTGCAACACTTCCTTGACCTTAAATACGTTGATGCCAAATCGTTGGCGACCGTTAAGCCTGAACAATAATAGTTCCAGCCGGTTTTGCCCCACCAGTTGTGTTCTCTGGTTTACCGAGTCGAGTACACCCGCCATTATTCAGCCTCCGGAATGAGATTTAGCTGTCTGCCCGCCAGTTCAATGGCATGCTTTATGCAGCAAAATACGATGGTTCTAGCTTAACACCGGCCATGTGCCAGTGCCACTTCATAGCGGCAAAGATGGGACCAGTCATGATTTATGTACTATCGGCAACGGAGTAACGATGCTTAACGGTTTTTTGCCTAACTACCATAACAAGCCATGCATACCTGTTTTTTTAAGCCTTGTATTCACGTTATTACCGGCCCTGGTAACGGCTCAGACCAGCATACACGACAGTATCCGTCATTACGCAGAAAACTATGTGAGCGATTTTGTCCAGGCAGGCCCTGATGACAAGGTAATCATTGAGGCTTCAAGCATAGATACCCGGCTGCAGCTGAGTGAATGCCCCGGCATGCTTACCGCAGAGATCCGCGGCAGTGGTGAAGTGCGGCGTAATACTCATGTGTTTGTACAGTGCCATGAGCAACCCGGCTGGCAACTGTTTGTGCCGGTGCGGGTAAAAGTACTTAAACCCGTGGTGACGGCTGCTGATCCTATCTCTCGTAATACTCTGCTGCAGCCGGCTCAGCTGCAGATAAGCTACCAGGATGAAGTGCTGGTAAGAGGGGACGTATTTGATAATATTCAGGCTCTGGTGGGCACCCGCAGCAAGCGGGATCTGCGCCCGGGCAGGCCGATTCTGGCCAGCCAGCTGTGTGTGGTATGCAAAGGAGACAAAGTTACCATAGTGGCAGAAAACGGCGGCCTGTCTATCCGGACTCAGGGCGTGGCCGATGAAGACGGCACCTTTAATGAGACCATTCGCGTACGCAACAGCCGTTCGGGCCGCCAGATACAAGGGCGCATCAGCGAGGCCGGAGTAGTAAAGGTGGGTCTGTAAATTCTGCTAAAGTTGCACAAGGGCCAGCCGATAACCGGTGTGACAGCAGCAAATCAGGACACAAGACCATGGCCATAGACAAGCTTCCTCCCGGATTTCATAACGGTCCGGTCAGCGGAAACAAATATCCGCAGAAAAGTGCATCCGCTACTACCGGCAACAGTGGCGAACCCAAAGCCGTTGCCGGGCGAGATGAAGTCACGCTCACGGCAGAGGCCAGACAACTTAACCGCATGCAGCAAAGTCTGTCTGCCGGGGACGGCACCGATAACAGCGCCCGCCTTGACGCCATTAAAAAAGCAGTCAATGAAGGCAGCTATCAGGTGAATGCCGAGCGTCTTGCCGGTAATATTATCAGCCTTGAAAACGACATAGAGTCTCTGTATTAATGAGCCTTGATACGCTGCTGACCCAACAACATTCTCAACTTGAGCGCCTGCTGGCGATCACTGAGCAGGAGCTTGAGCTGATCGTTCAGCGCAAGGCGCTGGAACTCCCTCCTCTTACCGAGCAGAAACAGCAACTGCTGGCCGATATTCAGGCCACCGATGCCAGCCTGTGCAACCACCCCGATGTAGCTCTGCTGGGCACTGAGTTTAAACCCAGGGTTGATGCATTGCGTGCATTAATGACCACTTGTCAGGAGCGCAACGACGTTGCCGGACAGGTGCTGGAGCAGTCCCTTGCCGGCACTCGCCAGCTGGCCAATATTCTCAGCCGGCTGCACGAGCGCCAGAGCATGACCTATGATCAAAAAGGTCACACCAAGGGCATTAATAAAGGCTCCGGCTTCAAAGTTTAAACTGCAGAGCGAAGCATCAGTGCGGTTGCACTCCACCGACACGCTTCGGTGAAGGCCACTCACTAAAAATACCTGCTGCGAACATACTAAATGTTCGGTCAGGCTTTTTACTTCGTCACGGCGAGCAAGCTCGCCCCATGTACGCTCGAAAATGCCATCCATGGCATTTTATGGTCGGCTACGGCAATCCCCACTGCTGCTTTGGGCTTGGGCAGAGTTGTCTGTTTACTGTCTGTCAGCGCCCGCCCCGGCGCAGTTTTTCATACAACGCCAGATCCAGCTCCAGCTCGGTCACATACATGTCGCCGTCCGGGTAGCTGTTTACCACTCTGGCACCGCGCACCACGCCCCGGCTGGCACTGTTTACCGGTCCGTCCTGTAATACGTTACTGTTCATTTCACTGGAGCTGGAGATCATCACACCGCTCAGCTGCTCACTCAGTTCACGATAGGCATCCAGCCGCGACGCCCGCATGGCATGCAGCAGTTTCTGCTGATAATCCGCCGGCCGCTGTAAACTGATAGGGGCATAACCCACGGCATAAATATGGTTTCTGGCCGGTGTGGCACCACTGCCCTGCCCCACACAACCGCCAAGAAACACCAGGGTCAACAGGGTTATCAGCTTATTTCGCATAACGTCTCCGTATATGGTCAGGCACCTGCGGGCCGCGGGTGTCGAGCATGGCGGCCACCAGATAGCTCGGAATAAACTGCTGTGCACTGGCTACCACAGCATGATCCGCCATGGTGATCAGCCGAGCATTCACTAGCCTGCCTCCCTGCGTCTCGCTGATGGTGCCATGCAGAAGATACTGGGCACCAATTTTACCACTGAGCTGCCGATAATCCCGGCTGGTGCTGATATCACCTTCAGGAGTAATGCGAATAAACGGCAGAGCCTTAAAATCGACAACCTTAAGGCCGTACTGATTAAGCTGAAACATCATGGTTTCTGACAGCAGACGACCAAACTCGTCCTGAGTAGTGTAATCCTCCTGACTGACAAAACCGCTCACTGCAATGCCTGCCTGCCGGTTCATCTGGTGAGCCGATGATACCAGCCGGTAGGCCAGTGCTGACATATGCTGCTGCAGCTGAGTTTGCCCGCCCACCAGTGAAGGACCGGCTTCCGGCAAATATACACTGCGGGCACCGGCGCTCATGCGCATGGGAATACCGTCCTGGGTATGCCGCGGAGCGCGGGCCGGTGCCGGCGTGGAGCCCAGGGGTTGATGGCTGACATAATGGGCCGCATGATCATGAGGCAGGTAATGATGCCGGCTGTCAAACCTGGGCTCACCGCTACAGGCCGATAACCCCAGCACAGTGACCAGAATAAGGGCTCTTGTCATTAACAGGCTCCGTGGTTTAAAAACTGAGTTCAGGAAACTAATCGAGTATCGGCCAAAAACAGCATAACTTTACCCGGCAAGAATATTGCATAAACCTTGCCATCTTCTTGCTGAGTGTTCGATGTTTAATTGACGCTCTTTACTTTTACACAGGATACCGCCGTGCTCAAAAATGTCTTTGCCTCATTGTTGCTGCTGTCTCCCTTTTTTACTCATGCCGACTGGTATCAGGCCGAGGGCTCAGCACCGCTCAGTCTGGGCACAGAGACAGCGCGTCAGCAGGCACTGGAACAGGCCCTGAGCGATGCCCTGCTACAGTCCGGCGCTTCCCTGAATACCATGCAGTCTGCCACCAATGGTACCTACGGCGGTCAGCAGCTGGATATTTCTGCTCAGGGCGAACTGATGGATTACCTGATTATTGACGAGCGCAAAAAACAGGGCCGGCTGTGGCTGACAGTACGGGCCGATATCTGGCCCGGTGAACGCCGGCAGGAACAATGCGCCGGCCGCTATCGTCCCGGCCTGGCACTGACCGCCATTACCCTGCGTCATCCCGAGCAGGGCAGCACGGGTCAAATTTATGAACTGGGTGCGGCCATCAGCAGCCGGTTATCGTCGATGCTGACACCCGCCGTCAATATTACGTCATCTACCGGTCAGCCACTGGACACGGACACCGCCCTGCCCAGAGACGCCGGGCTGCGTAAAGGCAGTGATATGCTAACATCACGCCGGCAAGCCAGACTGCTGCTGAGCGGCAGCATTGAGGACATCAGTATTGAAGACGGCCACTGGACCAAGTGGACCTTTTCCGACATTCCCCGGGAGTTTCGCATGCGCATTGTGCTGGAAGACAGCCTCACTGGTGATGTGCTGCTGCAACGAGATTATCAGACCCGCTCCAGCTGGGATTATAAAAAGCACGACAAGGTAAATGTGCACCAGCAAAGCTTCTGGCACTCTGCTTATGGTCAGGCGGTTAATCAGCTTTTGCAAAATGTCAGCCGGGATCTGGTCAAGGCTCAGGCCTGTATCAAGGCGGTGGGTAATATTATGCAGCAGTCAGGCGACGGCATTTTAATGGATTTGGGCCGGCGCGAAGGCATTCAGACCGGAGATAAGTTTACTCTGATGCACAGACGGCAACTCACACCGGGCTATTACAGCGAAAGCACCTCCGGAGCCACCTTTGTGGTGCAGCAAAGCCATGCAGGCTACAGCATTCTGGTGCCCGCCGGCCAGGAAGCCAAAATAACACCAGTCACTCCCGGAGACCGACTGGTGCAGCTATGGTAAGCCTGCTTATATAACCGGCAAACGGGCGGCAATATATTGCGCCGCAAAGGGAAATTTGCAATATTGTGCCCGCTTCGTCCCCGTAGTTTAATGGATAAAACAAGCCCCTCCTAAGGGTTAGATGCAGGTTCGATTCCTGCCGGGGACGCCATTCAGTGACGCTTTCCTTTTTGCTACATTGACGACTTCGGTTCAAACTGGGAGTCATTAATGTCTAAATCCGTGCTGATTACCGGCTGCTCTTCCGGCATTGGCCATGCCGCCGCTCACTATCTTAAGCAACAAGGCTTTAATGTGGTGGCTTCCGCCCGCCGGCCGCAGGATGTATTGCAGCTGGAGCAGGAAGGGCTACAGGCGGTATTGCTGGACCTGGCAGACGATTCCAGCATAGAGCAGGGCCTGGAGCAGGCTCTGGCTTACACCAATGGCACCCTTTATGGCCTGTTTAATAACGGTGCCTACGGCCAGCCCGGTTCCCTTGAAGATCTGCCCACCGAGGCACTGCGGGAGCAGTTCAATACCAATTTGTTTGGCACCCATCACCTCACTCGGCTAGTGTTGCCCCTGATGCTGCAGGCTGGTGAAGGCCGCATCATTCAGAACAGCTCGGTACTGGGGCTGGTAGCCATGAAGTATCGCGGTGCCTATAACGCCTCCAAGTTTGCCCTGGAAGGCTACACAGACACACTGCGGCTGGAGCTTGCCGGCACTTCTGTGCATGTGAGTCTGCTGGAGCCAGGCCCCATTGAAACTCAGTTCAGGGCCAATGCCCGCGCCGCTTTTCTCCGTCACATCAATATGAAGGACAGCCGTCACCGGGCCGACTATGAACAAACGCTGGCCCGGCTGGAGAAGCCCGGCCCCAGCTCTCGCTACAGCCTGCCGGCACAAGCCTGCCTGCCCCCTGTGCTGCACGCCCTGACCAGCGCCAGCCCCAAAGCCCGTTATCCGGTGACCCGGCCCACCAAAATGCTGGGCTGGCTGCGCCGGTTTATGAGCACAGCCGCCCTCGACCGGCTAATGTTAAAAGCCGGCGGCTGAGGAGAAAATATGAAAACCGGATTATGGCTATTGTGGCTGTGGTGTGGCTCTGTGCTGGCGGCTCCGGCGCTGTGGCAGGCACAAAAAGGCGAGCAGCAGTTGTGGCTGTTCGGCTCTGTGCATATTGCCGATGAGCGGTTAAGCCAGTTGCCTGCACCTGTGTTGAAGGCACTGGATAACAGCGAATTGCTGTTGCTGGAAATTGATCCGCTCACCCTTAAAAGCAGCGATTTCTCCCATGTAATCACCCCGAATACACACTGGCCCGAGCGTCTGGGACCTGAGCTTACCGCAAAGCTTGAACAGGCAGTGAATGCCAGCGGCCAGCCCATGCTGCGTCAGCTGCCGCCCTGGTTTGCCGCACTGCAGCTGACACAGTTAAAAGCCCGGGAGCTCGGCTTTCACACTCGGCAAGGAGTCGACATGCAATTGCGGCTGCGGGCCCGGCAGCAAAATCTGCCCGTGGCCGGGTTGGAATCACCGGCGCTGGTGATGGAATTGCTGGCCTCGCTGCATGAGCGCGGACTGGAGCGCGACTTTATCACTCACAGCCTGGACGAGCTGGAGCAAATGCAGCCGCATCTTGAACATCTGCTCAACACCTGGCTGAAAGGTGATGAACAAGCACTGCTGGCCCTGTTGCAGGAAGAGCAAAGCCCGGCATTAACCGGCTTTATAGAGCAAGAGCTGCTGGCCCGGCGCAATCACCTCTGGCTGGAACGCCTGAAGCAGCTGGCCCCCGCCAGGGCCTTGATGGTAGTAGGTGCACTGCACCTTTACGGCGAGCAGGGACTGATACAACTACTGGAAAATAATGGCTATACCCTTAATAAAGTTGAGGATACACCGCTTTATTGATCAGGATCAGAATCCGTCGCAACGGTCTCGTTAATATGCCTTTAACGGAGCGCAAGAAAGGAGACAAGCGATGGCATTCTGGCTCGATTTAATGTTTGGTAGTGATGTGGGTTTTATGTCGATGATGGTAATTATTGCCACCGCCCTGCTGATCAGTTTCTATGCGGGTTACTTCATCTACAAGGTAATGAAGGCAGATCCCAATGGTGAAGCCAGCAAATAACCACGTTAAAAAACGGCGGGCTTCACTCTCCTCCTCCCCTGAGGCCCGTCGTTCCCCCTTTCAATCCAATTGCTTATACTGCGGCTAATTCCGAACACCAAGGAGCCGTGTTATGAGCCATAACGACTGGTCCTCTTTTCTTGATGAAATGGACGGACTGACGCCCCTGAAGCAGGACACCCTGCCCGCCAGCCACGCCAGCAAACGCGACGCAGCCACCATTGCCACGCGCCGCAAGGCGGCAGAAACCAGCGCCGAAGCTGCCCTGCCGCTGTTGTCGCTGGATCATGTAGCGCTGCTGCGCCCTCACGATATGGTGAGCTACAAAAAGCCCGGCGTGCAGGAAGGCGTGTTCAAAAAGCTGCGCCTTGGCAAATACCCCTGCGAAGCCCGTCTCGATTTGCATCATCACAGCGTGGAAAAGGCCCGGGACGCCTTGCTGGCCTTTTTGCAGGGCTGTCTGCGCCGCAACCTGCGGGCAGTGATGATAGTGCATGGCAAGGGCGAGCGCAGTCAGCCGCCTGCCCTACTCAAAAGCTATGTTTCCGGCTGGCTGCCCCAGTTGCCGGAAGTGCTGGCCTGCCACAGCGCCCTGCACCAGCATGGCGGCAGCGGCTGTCTTTATGTATTGTTGCGCAAAAGCGAACAGGCCAAACAGGATACTCGGGAACGGCTGCAAAGCCGGCAGGGGTAACCGCTTATCAAAGGAAGCATCATGTCTTATTCCGCACTGGAACAGCATTTTGAACAACTGCATCACCTGCAGCACCTGGGTGCCATCTGTGGCTGGGATCAGGCCACCATGATGCCCGCCGGCGGTAACGAAGCCAGAGCCGAGGCTCTGGGTACCCTGGCAGTGTTGTGCCACCAGCAATTGCAGGATGAGCGCCTCGGCGACTGGTTTGCCGAAGCAAAAAGTGAAGCGCTGCCTGCTGAACAGCAGCAAAGCCTGACAGAAATGCAGCGCAGCTGGCGTGATGCCACCCTGCTGCCGCAAGATCTGGTGCGCGCCCGCTCGCTGGCCGGCTCTCGCTGCGAGCATGCCTGGCGCAGCCTGCGTCCGGCCAATGACTGGGCCGGCTTTTTGCCCTTGTTTGAAGAAGTGGTGGCGCTCTCCCGCGAGGCTGCCGCCGCCCGGGCCGATGCGCTGGGGCTGTCCCGTTACGACAGCCTGCTGGAGCTGTATGAGCCGGGCATGCGCAGCCAGACCCTGGACGCCTTGTTTGACGATCTGAATCAGTGGCTGCCCAACCTGATTACGCAAGTGCAGGAAAAACAGCGCAGCGAGTCGGTGCTGCAGCCGGCAGGCCCCTTTGCCACCGAGCGGCAAAAAGCCCTGGGGCTGGACGTGATGACCAGGCTCGGGTTTGACTTTAACCGGGGCCGGCTGGATGTCAGCGTTCATCCTTTTTGTGGCGGCGTCAGTGAGGATGTACGTCTGACCACCCGCTATGACGAAAACGACGCCGCTCAGGCGCTGATGGGCATTATTCATGAAACCGGTCATGCCCGCTATGAGCAGGGCCTGCCGGCACAATGGCGCAAGTTGCCTGTGGGTCAGGCCAGATCCATGGGAGTGCATGAGTCCCAGAGCCTGTTTTTTGAAATGCAGCTGGGCCGCCACCCGGCCTTTCTGAGCCAGCTGTCTCCGCTGCTGAACCAGCACCTGGGCGAACAGGCCGCTTTTGCCCCCGACAATCTGGCCAGGCTTTATACCCGGGTGCAGCCCGGCTTTATTCGAGTGGATGCCGATGAAGTCACCTACCCGGCTCATGTGATGCTGCGTTACCAGATTGAACGGGATCTGATTGAAGGCAACCTTGAGCCTCGCCATGTGCCCGAGCGCTGGGATCAGTTAATGCAGCAGTATCTGGGGCTCAGCACCAAGGGGAATGATACAAACGGCTGTATGCAGGATATTCACTGGACCGACGGCAGCTTTGGCTATTTTCCCAGCTATACCCTGGGTGCCATTTATGCCGCTCAGCTGGCCGAGGCCATGCAGCAGCAACTGGGCCGCTTTGAGCAGTTGCTGAGCGGGGATCTTGCCCCTGTGTTTAACTGGCTGCAGCAACATATCTGGCAGCATGCCAGCCTGCTGTCTACCGAAGAGTTATTGCAGCAGGCCAGCGGACAAAGCCTGTCGTCTGCCCCCTTTCGTCGCCATCTGGAGCAGCGCTATCTGGGCTGAACCGTCTATGCTGAATACAGGTTTCACGGATGAAGCCATGGAGGACTGCTTTGGATGATAAAAAACCACGCCACCAGCTGGTGGTGTTTTACGATGGCTCCTGCGAAGGCTGCATCAAGGACAGAGCCCGCTACGAGCGCTGGGCCGGCGACAGGGGTCGGGATATTTACTGGTTTGATATTACCGACAAGGAAGAGGTGCTGCTGGGCATGGGTATCAGCCCGCAGCAGGCCTTGCAGGAGCTGCATGTGCAGACTGCCGAAGGGGATATCCATTCCGAGCTGGATGCCTATATTCTGCTGATGAAACGGGTGCCACGGTTAATGCCACTGGCCTGGTTTATCGGCCTTCCGGTGGTGCGGCCGGTTCTTTCCTGGCTATATCGCACCTGGGTGCGCCGGCGGCTGGAGCGGGACGGCCGCCTGTAAGCGCTAGAGTTATGCCCGGGCCTTGGGCATAATCGATGAATCTTTCACCTGAACAGCGGGAATCTCATGCGTTATGCCAATATCACCGGCTGGGGCAAGTGTCTGCCGCCGGCCGTGCTGAGTAATGATGACCTCAGCACCTTTCTGGATACCTCAGACGACTGGATTCAAAGCCGCACCGGCATTCGCGCCCGGCGCATTGCTCATGTAAACACCTCCGACATGGCCACGGTGGCAGCCCAGCAGGCGCTGGCCGCCGCCGGCCTTGAACCAACTCAGATTGACGGCATTATTCTGGCCACCGCCAGCCCCGACACTCTGGTGCCCAGTGCCGCTTCGGCGGTGCAGCGCAATCTGGGCATTCCCGCCGCGGCGGTATTTGATCTTAATGCTGCCTGCACCGGTTTTATTTATGGCCTGAGTGTGGGCTCGGCCATGATCCGCGCCGGCAGCATGAACCGGTTGCTGGTGATTGGTGCCGAGCGCCTGACCCACTATCTTGACTGGACCCGCCGGGATACTGCCGTGCTGTTTGGTGACGGTGCCGGCGCGGTTGTGCTGGAAGCCAGCGACACTCCCTGTGGCCTGATTGCCGATAAGCTGGGTTGTGATGCCGAAGCCAGAGATATTCTGGCAGTACCCGACTCAGGCACGGGCCGCGCCCGCTTTGCCCATGTGGACGGTCTGTTTGATGTGAACTTTGAAGGTCAGGAGATTTTCAAGCGCGCGGTGCGGGGCATGGGTGAGGCCGCCGCTTTTGTGCTGGATGAGGCCGGGGTCAGCCCGGAGCATATTGATCTTATGCTGCCTCATCAGGCCAATATACGCATTATTGAGACTCTGGCCAAAAAAATGGCGGTGCCTGCCGATAAAGTCATGGTCAATATTGCCGACTATGGTAATACCTCGGCGGCCACTGTGCCCATTGCCATGTGCGAAGCACTGGAGCAGGGCCGCATACGCCCGGGCGCGCTGCTGCTGACTGCCGCCTTTGGTGCCGGTCTGACCTGGGGTGCGGGGGTGATCCGCTGGGGCGAGCGGGTTACGCCAATGCGGCAAAGCGATGCCGCTCTGCCCCCCTGCGAGCACAGTGCGCTGACATTGCTGGCTTCTGCCATTGAAGGCTGCCAACAGGCAAATAAACAGCGCTGATCAGGCGGTGGCGTGCACCGCTTCCAATACCTCCAGCATACGCTCGGGCTGCTGGGGCAGATAGGCATTCAGCTTGCCCTGCATACGCGCCAGTGCTCTGGGGTCCAGGTTGGAAGTGACTTCAGCGGGCAGCTCATCGCGAGAAGGTTTAAGGGGCTCACCGCGCATGGCCAGCAGCAGCCGCAGGCTGTCTTGCTGCAGTGAGCCGGCAAGCGTACTCAGGGTATTGGCGCGGGCCTGATCCCGTTGCTCGGCAAACATGGGCGGTGTGGGCTCGGGCAATGCAAAATACTGCCGCCAGTCGGGCTCACCGGCCGGCGTAACCGGCTCATCAATGCGGGGCAGATCCCGGGCATCTTCCGACAGCATGGCCAGCAGCAAGCCAAAATCACGACGCCGCCCCTGGTGAACCGCCTGATTAAGGCTGTCTCCCAGCTGGCTGTCGTTGATCAACAAATTGGCCTGCACCTGTGTGGTCATGAAAACCCGAAAAGTTTAAAAGTTGAGCGTTTAAACCTTTATCGGCCGGAAACCTCCGATATTTAGCAAATTAATTGCCCTTCAGGGGTTCACAATGCCGTTTGTTTTGGTAGTATGCGCCCCACTGATGTGGAGGGGTTCCCGAGTGGCCAAAGGGATCAGACTGTAAATCTGACGGCTCAGCCTTCGCTGGTTCGAATCCAGCTCCCTCCACCACCTATTCAGTTCAGCGCGCAAGCGATGAGCAACACAATGTGCAAGTTTACTCGTGGAGGGGTTCCCGAGTGGCCAAAGGGATCAGACTGTAAATCTGACGGCTCAGCCTTCGCTGGTTCGAATCCAGCTCCCTCCACCATTACTTTAAAAGCCGGTGCACTGCACCGGCTTTTTTTATGCCTGAATACAGGTTGCCGCACTGATGTGCGGCATTCCTTTATTTACTCCCCGCTCTCTTTCAGCTCGGCGTTCAGCCGGCGCTGCTGATGCTCCGGCGATTGGGTATGCCGCGCCAGCATTCGATACATGGCCGGCACAATAAACAGCGTCAGCAGGGTGGCCAGGGCCACGCCGCCAAACACCACCATGCCCACCGCCTGCCGGCTTTCTGCGCCGGCCCCGCTGGCCAGGATCAGCGGCACGGCCCCGGCCACCGTGGTAAAGGCGGTCATCAGAATGGGACGCAGGCGGCGTACCGCCGCTTCAGTCAGGGCATCGTCAAACTCCAGCCCCTTGTCCCGTAACTGGTTGGCAAACTCCACGATAAGAATACCGTTTTTGGTCACCAGGCCAATCAGCATCACCATGGCAATCTGGCTGTAGGCGTTAAGGGTAATGCCGGTTAAATACAGCCCCAGCAAGCCCCCTACCAGCCCCAGCGGCACCGTCAGCAGCACAATAAAGGGATGCACAAAGCTCTCGAACTGGGCTGCCAGTATTAAAAACACCACCAACAGCGCCAGCCCGAATACAAAGGCAATATCACTTTGATTGGAGCGGTATTCCAGTGACTCGCCCTTATAATCCACGGTGGCAGCATCGGGCAGGTTATCCCGCACCAGGCCGTCCAGATAGTCCAGCGCTTCACCCAGGCTGTAGCTGCCTTCCAGGTTGGCACTCAGGGTAATGGCTTTTTTACGGTTGTAATGATTAAGCGAGCCCGGCGCCCCCTGCTCCTGCAGGCTGACCAGGTTATTCAAAGACACCAGCTGGCCGCTATCGGTGCGTAAATATAGCGATGCCAGATCGTCCATGCGACTGAAGTCGTCTTCGTTACCCTTGAGGAATACATCGTATTCCTCTCCTTCACGGGCATAGGTGGTGACCGCCTGGCCACCCAGCATCACGTTCAGGCTGTTGGCCACCTCGGTTACAGATATACCCAGACTCGCTGCACGCTGCTGGTCTACCTGTACCAGCAGCTCTGGTTTGGTGCGATCAAAGTCGAGTTCAAGATCGCCCAGGCCGGGATTATCCCGGGCCAGAGTACGCAGCTGCTCGGCCCACTCCAGCAGCTGATCATAATCGGCCCCGCCCAGTACAAACTCCACCGGTGTACTGGAGCCGCTGCGAATGGATGACGGCAAGATGGGGATCACCAAAACATCGGTCACATTACGGGTAAGCGCGCGAATGCGCCCGGCCACCTCTGCCGACGACACGCTGCGCTCATTCCAGTTACTGAGGCTGGCAAACATGATGCCGCTGTTCACACCGCCGCCAAAGCCGGGAGTGCGCACCGTCAGGCTGCTGATAATGCCTTCTTCCCGCAGTGGCATCAGGCTGCTTTCCACCTCGCCCATGGCCTTGCTCATGCGTTCAAAGCTGGCCCCTTCTGCCCCTTTAACCATGACGAACACCACGCCTCTGTCCTCTTGTGGTGTCAGACTCTGAGGAATTTCCCGAAACAACAGGGCAATAACACCCAATGCTGCCACCATGACCACAGGGGCCCACCAGCCATGGCGCAGCTCCCGCACCAGCAGCCGGCGATAGCCTTTTTCAAGGCGGGCAAAGGCACGGTCAAAATATTGCGTCAGCCGGCCGGGCGCTTGCTCCCGTTTCAGCAGCTTACCTGCCATCACCGGACTCAGGGTTAACGCCACCAGCGAAGAAAAGCCCACGGCAGCCGCCAGCAGCACCGCAAACTCGGTAAAGATACGACCGATAATGCCGCCCATAAACACAATGGGTAAAAACACCGAAATCAGCGTGAGTGTGGTGGCAATTACCGCAAAGCCCACTTCTCGGGTGCCGTGCCAGGCTGCTGCCAGCGGTGAGCGCCCCCGCTCCAGATGGTGATAAATATTTTCCAGCACCACAATGGCATCATCCACCACCAGACCAATGGCCATGATCAACGCCATCAGGGTAATCAGATTGACCGAAAAGCCCATCACCATGGCCACAATAAAGGCACTGATCAAGGATACCGGCACCGTCACCGCCGGAATCAGCGTCGCCCGCATCTGCCCCAAAAAGATATAAATCACCAGCACTACCAGCGCCATGGTAATGAACAGGGTCTGATACACTTCGTCGATGGCGCTTTCAATAAACACCGAGCTGTCATAAGTCCAGGTCAGCTCGGTGTTATCAGGCAAAAAAGGCTGCTGTGCCAGCACTGCCCGCTTGACTTCATCAATCACTTCCAGAGTATTGGCCTGGGTTTGTTTGACGATACCAAGTCCTACCACACTCTGACCATTGGAGCGGAACAGGGTATCTTCGGGCTTTTCTCCTTCCCATATTTCCGCCACATCACGCAGATAAATCCGCTCGCCCCCGGCCAGATTACGAATGGCCAGGTTATTAAAGTCGGCTGCCAGGTTATAACCCCGCTCAATACGGGCGGCAAAGTTTTGCTGATCGTTTTCCAGGGTGCCGGCGGGAAGCTCAACGTTCTGGCTGCGCAGAGCGGCGGCAATATCGGCCACTGTCACGCCCCGCACCGCCATGGCGGCGGTGTTAAGACGCACATTCATTACCCGCTCCTTGCGTCCGCCCACCCACACGGAGCTGACGCCATCGAGCAGGCTGAATCTGTCTGCCAGCACATTTTCGGCATAATCCCCCAGCGCCAGTGCCGACATACCGGTGGATCTGAGGGTAACCCATAGGATCACGTCGTTACGCCCGGTGTCTTTGGTGACCACAGGGGCATCGGCATCATCAGGCAGCTGCCGGGATGCCCGGGAAACGGCTTCGCGTACATCACTGGCGGCATTATCAAGATCCCGCTCCGGATTAAACTCCACCGTAATGCGCGAGCTGCCGTCACTGGTGGATGAGCTGATAAACTTGACGCCGCTGATGCCCGACAACTCGTCTTCCAGCCGCTTGGTCACCTGGCTTTCCATCACGCTGGCGCTGGCACCGGTATAATCAGTGCGCACCGTAACAATGGGCGAAGTGGTGTCGGGCATTTCCCGCAGGGGCAGTTCAAAAAAGGCGATCAGACCAAACACGCACAGCATCAAGCTGAGCACGGTAGCCAGCACCGGCCGGGCAATGGCGATATCAGAGAGCCGCATCGGCCACCTCCACCTGAGCGCCGTCTCTGAGCTTGACAATGCCTTCACTGACCACCCGTTCGCCGGCGGCCAGGCCGTCGCTTATCTGCACCCACTCTCCCAGATTGCGACCTGTGATGACACTGCGCCGATCCACCTTGCCGGCCTCATCAATCACATAAACGAAACGCTGATTACCCGCATAGAGCAGGCTGCTGGCCGGTACTGCCAGGGTAGTGCCATTATCCAGTTCCAGCTGCACTTGCATCAGCATGCCCGGCACCAGGGCACCATCGCTGTTATCAAACTCCAGCCGTACCTGGGCATTCAGAGTATTGGCGTCCACCGCCGGTGCCACTACCTTGATGGTGCCGCTGAAACTGCGCTCTCCATAGGCCGCGGTAGTGCCCTGCAGCTGGTCTCCTGTTGTTAGACGGGAAAAATATTTTTCCGGCACCGCTAGGTCGAGCTTGAGCTGCTCAAGCTGATACAGCTCAGCCACGGGTTCATTGGCGCTGAGCAGACTGCCCGGAGCCACATCACTGAGCCCCATTACACCGGCAAAGGGTGCGGTCAGACTGAGATAGTCGAGCTCTACCCGGGCTGCCTGCAGCCGGGCTTCGGCCATGGCGACGGCGGCCTGTTGCCCTTCCAGCTCGGTTTGAGTCACCGCCTTGCGTTTGAACAGGGTCTGAAAGTTGGTCAGAATGCGTCTGGCATCGCGCAGCTCAGCCACCGCTTCACTGACCGCCGCTTTGGCGGCTCTGTTGTCCAGACTAAGCAGCAGATCACCTTTTTCTACTGCCTGCCCGGGCACAAAGTGTACCTCCGTTACCCGGGCGCTCACCTGGGGCGCTATGGCCACCTGCCGGTTGGCCTTAAGGGTGCCCACCAGCTGCAGCCGGGACGGCAATCGCTGCTCGGTCACGGTAATGGCACTGACTACGGCTCCCTGCTGAGCCGGCACAGTGGCAGAAAACAATACCAGGCAGCAGACTGCCGCCAGAGTTTTATATTTTTTTTGCATCATTTTTTCCAAACACCAGTTACCGTCAGTGTACCTGTTTGGCACAGCCAGACTATGTCAATGTTCCGTAAAGTTGTTACAAAATGTGGCAACGTCAGCAGACCGGTGCTTTACGGCAAAAAGCACGCCCCCGGCTGCCCGGCTTGCCGCTTTCTGTTAGCATGTGGCCAAATTTTTTAATCTCGGCATTCTATGAAAGTTATCTCTTTTAATATCAATGGCCTTCGCGCCCGTTTGCATCAGTTACAGGCGCTTGTCGACAAACACAATCCGGATATTATCGGCCTGCAGGAAACCAAGGTACACGATGAAGCCTTTCCGCTGGAGGCGGTGCAGGCCATGGGTTATCACGTTTATTTTCATGGTCAGAAGGCCCATTATGGAGTGGCCTTGCTGAGCAAACAGCCGGCGGTAAGCATACAGAAAGGCTTTCCTACTGATGCGGAAGATGCCCAGCGGCGCATGATTATCGGCCGTTTTGAACGCCCCGATGGCAGCCAGTTTACCGTGCTGAATGGCTATTTTCCGCAAGGTGAGAACCGCAAGCATGAAACCAAGTTTCCGGCCAAGGAGCGGTTTTATCAGGATCTGCAGCATTATCTGAATGAGTATCACCGGCCCGATGAAGATCTGGTGGTAATGGGGGATGTGAATATTTCCCATACCGATCTGGATATCGGCATTGGCGAGCCCAACCGCAAACGCTGGCTGAGGGAAGGCAAGTGTTCCTTTTTGCCGGAAGAGCGGGAGTGGATGGAGCGGCTGCTGAGCTGGGGCCTGACCGACACCTGGCGGCTGCAGAACCCGACCAATGCCGAGACCTATTCCTGGTTTGATTATCGCAGCAAGGGTTTTAATGATAACCGCGGCCTGCGCATTGATCTGGTGCTGGCCACGCAGCCGCTGCTGGCAAGGCTTGAAGACACCGGCGTTGATTATGAGCTGCGCGGCATTGAAAAGCCCTCGGATCACGCTCCCATCTGGGCCAGCTTCAGGGATTAAATGCTGCTCCCCAGTCCCTGTTCCCCGCATTTACCCCTTACGCGGGCGCAGGTGTCTGAACCAGCGCTGTTCCAGCCGGCGAAAGCCCCACACCAGCAGAAAGGTCAGGCACATATAGAGCAGCCCCGCCGCCAGAAAGGCCTCAAAGGGTGAGTAGTAGCGGGAGTTGACAATGCGCGCCGCACCAGTGAGATCCACTATGGTGATCACTCCCGCCACTGCCGAGCCGTGCAGCATAAAGATCACTTCATTGCTGTAGGCCGGCAGCGCCCGGCGAAAGGAGTTGGGCAGAATAATCCGCCGCAGTGTGGCCAGGCGGCTCATGCCAAAGGCATAGGCCGCTTCTATTTCCCCTTTGGGCATGGCATTGATGCTGCCGCGAATGATCTCGGCGGTGTAGGCACCGGTATTGAGGGTAAAGGCCAGCACGGCGCAGAACCAGGCCTGACTGAACCATTCCCAGGCGGCGGAGTCTTTCAGCCACTGCCACTGGCCGGCACCGTAATAAATCAGAAACAGCTGCACCAGCAGCGGCGTGCCGCGAAAGAAATAGATATACGCCCAGGCCGGCCCTTTCAGCAGCCAGTTGTTACTGTTGCGCAGTATGCCCATGGGCACGGCAAGCAAGAGCCCCAGCACCAGTGCCAGCGCCACCAGCCAGACGGTGGTATAAAATCCCTGCCAGTACACCGGCCACTCGTTAAGAATGATTGAAAAGTCCATGGCTTACCTTCCCGGAATGGCGTAATGGCGCTCGGCCCAGCGCAGCAGAGAGGTAGACAGGGTAGTAAACAGCAAAAAGATTAATGCCACCGCCATATAAAAGGTAAAGGGCAGCTGAGTGGCCCCTGCCGCCAGCGAGGCACTGCGCACCATGTCATCGAGGCCGATGATGGACACCAGCGCCGTGGTCTTGAGCAGCACCAGCCAGTTATTGCCCAGCCCCGGCAGGGCATGGCGCATCATTTGCGGAAACAGCACCCGGCGAAACACCAGCAAGGGCCCCATGCCATAGGCGCTGGCGGCCTCCAGCTCGCCCTTGTCTACGGATAAAATGGCCCCACGAAAGGTTTCCGCCATATAGGCACCAAAGATAAAGCCGATGGTAATAATGCCGGCAATAAAAGGGCTGATTTCAATATAGTCGGGCACATAGCTGGTCCATTCATGGTTGGGATCGCCCCCGCCCAGCCAGTTATTCAGCGACTCATTAAGGGAATATAAAGAATTATTAAGTAATACCTGGCCGCCAAAGAAGATCAGCATCATCAGCACCAGATCGGGAATGCCCCGTATGACCGTGGTGTAAAGGGTGGCCAGCCAGCGCAGCGGACGCACCGCAGACAGCTTGGCCAGCGCCCCCAGCAGCCCGAGTGTGACCGCCAGCAGCAATGACAGCAAGGCCACCTGCAGGGTAATCCAGGCCCCGTCCAGCAAGGCACTTTCATAGCCTTTTAAATCGAACATCACCACTTCCTGTTAAGCCGGCCCCGGCCAGAGCCGGCTACCACTAAGTTACTCGCCGTAGACGTCGTAATCGAAGTATTTGTTGTTCACTTCCTGATATTTGCCGTTTTCACGCAGCTCGAGAATGGCCTTGTTGAGCATCTCTTTCAGATCTTTATCCTGCTTGCGCACGGCAATACCAAAGCCTTCACCAAACCATTGTTCATCGGTGACCGAGGGGCCAACAAATTCAAAGGCATCACCGCCTTCCTTGTTGAGCAGGCCTTCTTCAATGGCGGTGGCATCCAGGAACACATAGTTCACCCGGCCGGCCTTGAGATCCAGATAGGCATCGTCGGCGTTGCCGTAACGTACCAGCTCCACATCCTTGCCAAAGTTGTCGGTCAGATACTTGTCGTGGGTGGTGGCAATCTGTACGCCCACTTTCTTGCCCGCCAGGCCTTCCTTGCTCAGCTCAAAATCACTGCCCTTGGGGGCCACAAACTTGTTGGGCACCAGCGCATATTTGCCGGTAAAGTCCACGGTGCGCTTGCGCTCTTCGGTAATGGACATGGCGGCGATAATGGCATCATATTTACGCGCCAGCAGCGCCGGAATAATGCCGTCCCAGTCCTGGGCCACCAGCTTGCACTGCACCTGCATCTGCTCACACAGGGCATTGGCCATGTCTACGTCAAAGCCCTGCAGCTCGCCATTTTCATCGGTCCAGGAAAAGGGCGGATAAGCCCCTTCAATGCCAAAACGCACGGTTTTCCATTCCTTTGCCTGCACCGCACCGGTGGCAAGGGCAGCCATGACGGCACCAGCAATCCACAGTTTTTTCATGACATTCTCCTTATGTACATTCACTTGTTTAATAAACCGAAGAGATAAATTGCCGGAATCGTTCCGACGACGGATTGGCAAACACTTCTTTGGGATTGCCCTGCTCTTCCACCACGCCCTGATGCAAAAACATCAGCTTGTTGGAGACATCACGGGCAAAGCTCATTTCATGGGTGACCACCAGCATGGTGCGGCCTTCTTCCGCCAGCGCCCGCATCACGCCCAGCACCTCGCCCACCAATTCAGGATCCAGCGCCGAGGTGGGTTCATCAAACAGCATGACTTCCGGCTCTACCGCCAGCGCCCGGGCAATGGCAGCACGCTGCTGCTGGCCGCCGGACAAATGCCCGGGGTAATAGTCGCGTCGCTCATACAGGCCCACCCGCTGCAGCAGCGCCTCGCCCCTGGCAATGGCGTCTTTTTTGGGCACCCCCAGCACCTGCACCGGCACTTCAATAATATTCTGTAAAATGGTCATGTGAGACCAGAGGTTAAAGCTCTGAAACACCATGGCCAGACGGGAACGAATACGCTCTACCTGGCGCATGCTGACCGGCTCACGCTCGCCGGCCCGGTTGGTGCGCATTTCGATCAGTTCACCATGCAGGCGAACCTCACCGACAGAAGGCGTTTCCAGCAGGTTGATACAACGCAAAAAAGTAGATTTACCGGAGCCGGAAGAGCCGATAATGGAGATCACATCTCCCTTGTTGGCAGTGAGATCAATGCCTTTGAGTACTTCCAGCGAGCCATAGTGCTTGTGCAGGCCCGAGACTTCGAGGGCGGGTTTGCTCATCCGTTAGACCTTTCTGTTGCTTTCCTTGTTAGTTAACAGCTTGTTAACCTGTGCGGCAAAACTTATCACCGGACTGACGCAATAACAACATAATCCGCCGGCAAGAGCCAGTAATGTCGGTTTTTTATACCAATAGTTCACATCTGGCCACATAAAATTATGCATAAAACCGGAATAAAATCTCAACAAAGGCTTGGTTTTCGCGTTTTAAATTCATAAAGCGTAAGACAGCCGCTTTTTTTTAACGAATTGCTCACGTATGCTGTCGCAACACAGTTTAATGGTCAAAAATTGTGCCTGACCACCCAACGGGAAGATAATTACCATGTACTCCGGCATGCTTATCGTATTACTGCCCCTGGCGCTGGGCTATTGCATTCCCTGCCGCTCTCAATCCTTGCTGCACTTTATTAATGTATCTGTAGAACGCATGGTATATCTGATCCTGTTTCTGATGGGGATCAGCCTAGCCTTTGTGGATAATCTTAGTACTCACCTGGGCACAATCTTTATTCTTTGTGGCGTTTTTCTGGCCTGTGTCACGCTCTGTAACCTGGCCGGGCTCTGGCTGCTGGACCTGCGCCGGGGCCGGCTCAGTGGCGAGCGCGGCGCACCGGTTATCAGTAAATGGGCGCTGCTGCTCGACTCGGCCAAGCTGTGTCTGGTGATCCTGACCGGTGTGGGCCTTGGCCAGTTTCTTGACCCGGGCTGGTTTCAGGTAGATACCCTGAGCGAATGGGCCTTGATGCTGCTGCTGTTACTCATTGGCATTCAGCTGCGCAACTCGGGCATGAGACTGCGCCAGATTTTGCTGAACCGCTGGGGCCTGGCCATAGCCTTGACGGTGATGGTCACTTCCTGGATTGGCGGCCTGATGGGGGCCTGGCTGATGAATATGCCCCTGAGCCAGGGGCTGGCCTTTGCCTCAGGCAACGGCTGGTACTCACTGTCGGGCATCTTAATCGGCGACAAGCTGGGCCCGATCATGGGCAGCGCCGCCTTTCTTAACGATCTGGCCCGGGAGCTGATTGCCATCATGATCATTCCGGCACTGATGCGCCGCCACCCCAGCTGTGCCATCGGTTATGGCGGTGCCACTTCCATGGACTTTACCCTGCCGGTGCTGCAGCGATCCGGCGGCGTGACCATAGTGCCGGTGGCTATTGTGTCGGGGTTTGTGCTGAGTTTGGCGGGGCCTGTACTGATACTGAGCTTTCTGTCTTTTACCAGCGGCTGACCCCCGTCGGCACGGTGTTTAGGCGGAATATGCAGCAGCCTTAACTGTACAAAAAACAGTCGATTTTTTCGGTTTTTCCTTGCACCTTTGGCTGCAATCAGTATTGTGTGGGGCAGGTTTTTTTATTCTCTTTCAAAGAAAGGACACGAATGATGAAGAAAGTAGGTCTGGTCGGCTGGCGCGGTATGGTTGGCTCTGTTCTGATGAGCCGCATGGTGGAAGAAGGTGATTTTTCCCGTATTGATCCCGTCTTTTTCACTACCTCCCAGGCCGGGCAGCCTGCCCCGGACTTTGGCAAAGACGCCGGTACTCTGCAGGATGCCTACGACATCGATGCCCTCAAAGCGCTGGATGTGGTGCTCACCTGCCAGGGTGGCGACTATACCAAAGACGTTTACCCCCGCTTGCGTGCCGCCGGCTGGAATGGCTACTGGATTGATGCCGCTTCTGCCCTGCGCATGGACGACGACGCTCTGATTGTGCTGGATCCGGTAAACGGCAAGCAAATTCAGGATGCGCTGGCCAAGGGCACCAAAACCTTTGTAGGCGGTAACTGCACAGTGAGCCTGATGCTGATGGCGCTGGGCGGTCTGTTTGAACAGGATCTGGTGGAGTGGGTGTCTGTTTCCACCTATCAGGCGGCCTCCGGTGGCGGTGCCCGTCATATGCGTGAGTTGGTTACCCAGATGGGCATGCTGCGTGACGAAGTGGCCGGTGAGCTGGCCGATCCGTCCTCCGCCATTCTGGAGCTGGAGCGCAAGGTGACCGAAAAAACCCGCAGTGGCGACCTTCCTGTCGATAACTTCGGTGTGCCTCTGGCCGGCAGTCTGATCCCCTGGATCGACTCCCAGCTGGAAAACGGCCAGAGCCGCGAAGAGTGGAAAGGCCAGGCCGAGACCAACAAAATTCTGCAGACCGGTGCTGCCATTCCGGTAGACGGCCTCTGTGTGCGTGTGGGTGCCCTGCGCTGCCACAGCCAGTCTTTCACCATCAAGCTGAAGAAAGACATTTCGATCCCGGAAGTGGAAAAGCTGCTGGCCAGCCACAACGACTGGGTAAAAGTGATCCCCAACGATCGCCAGCAGTCCATGGACGAGCTGACGCCGGCCGCCGTGACCGGCACCCTGAGCGTACCCGTAGGCCGTCTGCGCAAACTGAACATGGGTCCGGAATATCTGGCCGCCTTTACCGTGGGCGACCAGCTGCTGTGGGGTGCCGCCGAGCCCCTGCGCCGCATGCTGCACCTGCTGCCCTAAGCAGCCACCACTGTTGCTGAAAACGCCCGCCTCGCGCGGGCGTTTTTGTTGGTGCCAATTCACCCCAGTGCGAAGCAGCAGCGCGGTTGCGCTTCGCCGACCCGCTTCAAGCACCTCCCTGTGTCGCTCGTCAAATGCCATCCTTGGCATTTGACGGTCGGCTACGGCAATCCCCACTGCCGCTTCGTGAAGCTGCTGCGTTGACTGTTGAATACTGACTGGCAAGCTTAGTGCCCAACGAATGCACGGCTGCGTCCTGCCATTTTGTTTCCGCTTGTTCAATTTATCGCCTCGGGTTAGGATCAGCCCCCTTTTTTGCCGAACCCGCCCGAGGTATTCATGAAAACCTTTATTCCCAGCAAAGACGCCGCGCTGGAAGACTCCATCAGCCGCTTTCAGCACAAGCTGCAGGCCCTGGGCTTCAATATTGAAGAAGCCTCCTGGCTGAACCCGGTACCTCATGTGTGGTCGGTGCATATTCGCGATAAAGAATGCGGCCTGTGCTTTACCAACGGCAAGGGTGCCACCAAAAAGGCGGCGCTGGCCTCGGCCCTGGGTGAATACTTCGAGCGTCTGGCTACCAACTATTTCTTTGCCGACTTCTACCTGGGCCGCGACATCGCCGAAGGCGACTTCGTGCATTACCCCAATGAAAAGTGGTTCCCGCTTCCCGCCGACAACAGCCTGCCCGGTGGCCTGCTGGATGACTATACCCGCGGTTTTTACGATCCCGACGGTGCCCTCACTGCCGATATGCTGATCGATCTGCAATCCGGCAATGAAGAACGCGGCATCTGCGCCCTGCCCTTTGAGCGCCAGGGCGACAACCAGACCGTTTATATTCCCATGAATATTGTCGGCAATCTGTATGTGTCCAACGGCATGAGCGCCGGCAACACCAAAACCGAAGCCCGCACTCAGGGCTTGTCAGAAGTGTTTGAGCGTTCCGTCAAAAACCGCATTATTGCCGAGCGCATCAGCCTGCCGGCCATTCCCGATGAAGTAATGGCCCGTTATCCGCATATTCAGGAATCCATTGCTACCCTGGAAGCGGAAGGCTTTCCCATCTTTGCCTACGATGCCTCTCTCGGTGGCCGTTATCCGGTTATCTGCGTGGTGTTATTCAACCCGGCCAACAGCACCTGTTTTGCCTCTTTCGGTGCCCACCCCCGCTTTGCGGTGGCGCTGGAGCGTACCGTGACCGAGCTGCTTCAGGGCCGCAGCCTGAAAGATCTGGATGTGTTTGTGCCGCCGTCATTCGACGATGACGAAGTGGCCGACCACCACAATCTGGAAACCCACTTTATCGACTCCTCGGGTCTGATCAGCTGGGATCTGTTCCAAGAAAAGGCGGATTATGACTTTGCCGACTGGGACTTCAGCGGCAGCTCGGAAGAAGAGTTCAATCACCTGATGGCCATCTTCAACGAGCTGAAGCAGCCGGTCTACATTGCCGACTACGAGCACCTGGGCGTATATGCCTGCCGCATTCTGGCCCCGGGCATGTCGGATATTTATCCGGTGGAAGATCTGGAGCTGGCCAACAACAATATGGGCGCTCATCTGCGTGCCACTCTGCTCAGCCTGCCCGGCAGCGACGCCGACGGCGAACAACTGATGGCGCTTTATGATCAGCTGGAGCAGGACGGTCTGGACGACTTTACCCGCATTCGCGAGCTGATTGGCATCGCTTCCGACAAGGGCAGCGCCTGGCATACTCTGCGGGTGGGTGAGCTGAAGTGCATGCTGGCCCTGGCCGCCGGCGAGCTGGAAACCGCGCTGGACTATGCCGACTGGACCTTAAGCTTTAATGCGTCCGTGTTCAGCGAAGAGCGTGCCCGTTATTACCGCTGCCTGAAGGCCTCCCTGGAGCTGCATCTGTCCGACGACCGCGAGCCCGAGCAATACCGCGCCGCCTTTAGCCGCATGTTTGGTGAAAATACCGTGACTGAGGCCTGGGCCCAGATTGATGGCAGCGCCCGCTTCCATGGCCTGACCCGCGCCGATGAAAGCCTGAAGGATTTTGCCTCTCATCAGGCCCTGCTGGCCACTTACCAAAAGCTGCAGAAAGCCAAACGCGAAGCCAGCTGGAAGTGATGTTGAGGGATTAGGGACTAGGGACTAGGGAAGTGGCTAGATTGGCGATGAGCGCAGCGAATCCCAACATTTAACCTGTACGCCACTGAAACCAAAAGACCCGGGCCAAGGCCCGGGTCTTTGGCTATCGAAAGATGGGAAAACCGGAACGCTTTCACGCTCTCTAGTCCCCAATCCCCATTCCCTGATCCCTGCAGTTAATCAGGATTTCTGCTTTTTCAGAATGTCTTTCAGGCCGGCTTCGTCGATGGCACCGGGCACCAGGGTGCCATCGGGGAACACCAGTGCCGGCGTGCCGTTCAGGCCCAGCGCCCGGAACAGGGTCAGGTTCTGATTCAGCTTGTCGGCAATGTCTTTGCTGTCGGCCGCTTTTTGCAGGCTGGCAGCATCCAGGCCGGCTTTCTCTGCAATAGTGGCAAGGGCAGCTGCCTGTACCCGCTTCTGGCTCATCATGGCCTGATGCAGCTCTTCATATTGCTTGGGTGCTTCCTGTGCGGCTGCCAGAGCCAGACGCGCCGCTTTTACTGAATCCGGCCCCAGAATGCCCAGATCCTTTACGATAATTTTCAGCTCCGGCTCACCTTTAAGTACTTCCAGCAGCGTCTGGTTCAAACGGTGGCAGTAAGGACAGTTGTAGTCGGTGAAATACACCATTTCTATTTTGCCGTCAGGGTTACCCATTACGCCATCGGTTTTGTTGGCAAACAGCTGGGCCGACTGCTCTTTAAGCTGTTTGGAAAACTCCGCCTGCTGCGCAACCCGGTCATTTTCTTCCAGCTTGATAATGGCATCACGCAGCATTTCCGGCTCTGCCATCAGGGCTTCCCGCACGCGTTTCTGAAAGTCTTCCTGACTCATTTCTGCCTGTGCCATCATAGGCAGGCTGAGGGCCACCAGCGGGGCCAGTATTTTCAGTGTATGACGTTTCATATTATTCTCGTTTTGGCGTAATAGGTGCAGCACAGCCTACCAGAGCCGGCAGCACGGCAGAAGCCCCGTTACTTGTTGATGATGTAGTCCCTGTCATAAAAAATGCACATCCATTGGGAGCGGCTGGCCACCAGAAGCCCTGCTATTTATTGATCAGGTAGTCCCTGTCATAAAAGGTGCACATCCACTGAGGGCGGAACACCACCAGCAGGGTAATGGCCATGCCGTTCAGCAGCGCCTCGGGAAACAACAGCAGCGGTAATATGGTGAGGTAATCGTTCTGTACTATCTGCCAGCTGTATTCTCCGGTCCACGTCATATATGCCGCCAGTGCCGCGGTTTTTACGGAAATAGTGAGAGCAGCATTAAAAAAACCTGCCACAAAGATATACACAAACAAATGCCGGTAGAGGTAACTGTAAGTAACCAGAAACAGAAAATAGCTGAATGACACCGGCAATATTACGCCCAGCAGCAGGTTTACCCCAAACTCGGACCAGGTTTCAAAACCAAACCCCGTTACCAGCAGCAGCGCAAGGGTGGCCATCAGCAGTCCCAGCCGCCAGCCCAGCATCAGCGCCAGTGTAGTCAGGCCCAGAAAATGAATCTCCAGTCCGTCCCGAATACCAGCCTGCAACATCCACAACGGCACCAGGGCGATGGCACCACCAAAACACAAATGCTGCCGGCGCTTGTCTGCCAGCAGTGCCGGCCAGTTCACCCGCCAGGCCGCCATCAGCACCAGCCCGACCGCCATTATCCATATCATCATGATTTTGCTCTTTGCTCGGTGATGTTTACCGGCTCCATAGCCAGACGGAGCCGCTCAGACATTCTGAAAATTCAGAATGAATACTACCCAACTTCCGGAATAGCAGAAACACTCTCACACTCACACCATTAAAATCAATAACTTACAAAATAAAACAGAGTGTTAACTTCTGGCACCAAACCTGCAACACCTTCATCGCAAACTCACAACCAAGGAAGAGAAAATGAAGATGTTCAAACACTGTTTGCTCGGTGCCTCGCTGGCATTGTCGGCTACCACTGCTCAGGCGGCTGAGTTTATTAACGTACTGACCGGTGGCACCAGCGGTGTTTATTACCCGCTGGGCGTTGCCATTTCCCAGCTTTATGATGAGCATATTCCCGATTCGAAAGTTCAGGTGCAGGCCACCCGCGCCTCGGTTGAAAACCTGAGCCTGTTACAAAAAGGCCGTGGCGAAATTGGCTTTGCCCTTGCTGATAGTGTGGCAGATGCCTGGAATGGCGAAAAAGAAGCGGGTTTTCCGGCTCCGTTGAAAAAACTGCGTGCCGTAGGCGCAACCTATTCAAATTACATTCAGATTGTGGCCCGGGCCGACAGTGGCATCACCAGCCTGGAAGATCTGAAAGGCAAGCGTATTTCTGTGGGCGCGCCGCGTTCAGGCACTGAGCTCAATGCCCGTACCATTTTCAAGGCAGCAGGGCTGAGCTACGATGATTTTTCCCGCACCGAGTACCTGCCCTTTGGTGAATCGGTGGAGCTGATGAAAAACCGCCAGCTCGATGCCACCCTGCAGTCTGCCGGTCTGGGCATGGCTGCCTTTCGCGATCTGGCTTCGCACGCTCCCGTGGTCTTTGTGGCCATTCCTGAAGCGCTGGTCGCCGGTATTGAAAATGACGCTTACCGTCCGGGCCTGATCCCGGCCGGAACCTATACCGGACAGGATAGCGATATTCCTACCGTGGCCATCAGCAATCTGCTGATCACCCATGAAGATGTCTCTGATGACACCGCCTACCAGATGGCCAGACAGGTCTTTGAGAACCTGCCTGCCCTGCGCAATGCCCACAATGCCGCCAACGGCATTGAGCCAGAAGGTGCCGTGAAGGGCCTGCCCCTGCCGCTGCATCCCGGTGCAGAACGCTATTATCGCGAGCAAGGCCTGATCGAATAACAAAATAACAAGCGCTGGCCGCCAGCACGGCCAGCCCGGGAGACGATGATGAGCAGTAATCAGAGCCGACACGCGCTTATTTTTTATGGCGCACTGTGTTTTTCTGTTTTTCAGATTATTACCGCTGCGTTCAGCCCTTTATCCACCACTGTGGTGCGGGCCATACACGTAGGCTTTTTACTCTTTTTGGTTTATCAGCTTTACGGTGCCCGCGGGCAAGCCCTGAGCCGGCCCTCGGTATGGGGGATTCTGCTGGGCACTGTGGCCATGTTGTTTGCTTTTTATCACTGGTGGTTTGAAGCGGATCTGATTTACCGGGCCGGCGAGCTGAGCCAGACAGACTGGGTCATTGGCACCGTGACCCTGTTGATGGTCTTTGATGCCGCCCGGCGTCTGATGGGCTGGGCACTGCCGCTTATCTGCCTTGCCTTTGTCGGCTATGCGCTGTTTGGTGAATATCTGCCCGATGTGCTGATGCACCGAGGCTACGGGCTGGATCAGGTGGTGTCCCAGCTGGCTTTCAGTACTGAAGGCATTTACGGCACCCCGACTTATGTGTCTTCCAGCTATATCTTTCTGTTTATTCTGTTTGGGGCCTTTCTGGAACAGGCAGGCATGCTCAAGCTGTTTAATGATGTTGCCATCGGCTCGGTAGGCCATACCCGCGGCGGGCCGGCCAAAGTCTCTGTGCTGTCATCGGGCATGATGGGCACCATTAATGGCTCTGGCGTGGCCAACGTGGTCAGCACCGGCCAGTTTACCATTCCGCTGATGAAAAAATTTGGCTACCGGGCCGACTTTGCCGGCGCGGTAGAAGCCACCAGCTCAATGGGAGGCCAGATCATGCCTCCGGTTATGGGGGCCGTGGCCTTTATTATGGCTGAAACCATTAACGTCCCTTACGTTGATATCACCAAGGCGGCACTGGTGCCGGCTATTCTCTACTTCTTTACCGTATTTTTAATGGTGCATCTGGAAGCGGGCCGTGCCGGCCTGAATGGCCTGCCCAAATCCGAATGTCCCAACCCGCTGCAGGCGCTGAAGGCGCGCTGGTATCTGTTACTGCCCCTGGTGGCGCTGGTGGTCATGCTGTTTTCCGGCTTTACGCCCCTGTTTGCCGGCATGATGGGACTGGCCCTGACTGTGGTGCTGATCATGGGCAATGGTCTGGCACGGCATATCAGTGCCAGAGGCTTGCGTTACGGCTTCTGGGTTATACTGGGCCTGGCCTGCGCCACCTTTAATCACTACGGCATTACTGCCATCTTTGTGATTGTGGCGGTGCTGACCGTGTTGCTGCTGGCCAAACGGGAGCAAAACATTCTGAGCACTGTGGTCAACGCCCTTTATCAGGGCGCACTGCATGCCCTGCCGGTGGGCGTGGCCTGTGCGCTGGTGGGCGTGATTATCGGGGTTATTTCACTGACCGGTGCCGCCACCATAGTGGCCGGGTTTATTATTCAGCTGGGAGAGCACAGCCTGCTGCTGTCACTGGCGTTAACCATGCTGACCTGTCTGGTGCTGGGCATGGGCATTCCTACCATTCCCAACTACATCATTACCAGCTCCATTGCCGCGCCTGCCTTGCTGGAGCTGGGTGTGCCCCTGATTGTGTCCCATATGTTCGTGTTTTATTTCGGCATTATGGCCGATCTGACGCCACCGGTGGCCCTGGCTGCGTTTGCCGCCTCTCCCATCGCCAAGGCCTCGGGGCTGCGCATCGGGGTTCGCTCCCTGCAAATAGCCATTGCCGGCTTTGTGGTGCCCTATATGGCCGTCTATTCGCCTGCACTGATGCTGCAGGGCGATGCCGGGCTGGCCGCCACCGTCTTTGTTATTTTCAAGGCGCTGCTGGCGGTATCGCTCTGGGGCATGGGGGCCATTGGTTACTGGCTGAAGCCCTTTAGTCTGGCCGAACGCCTGCTGGCAATCGCAGCGGCAGCCCTGCTGGTGTTTTCTCTGCCCATGACCGATGAGCTGGGTCTGCTGCTTGCCGCTCTGATACTGGCGCGGCACTGGTGGCAGCAACGTCGCCAGTTACAGCTCAACACAGCTTCATGATCTGTTTATCAGGTGCCAAGACGCTGGTAATGCTGCTGACCGGCAGCATTACCCTGAGCTGGCAGCATTCGGTAGAAAAAGTGCGCTGGGAGGAGCAGTACCAGTCTGACGGCCGGTATTTACTGCTTACTCACGCCAGTGTGGCAGGTTCGGGGGCCGGTATGGAGCCGCCTCCCGATGCCAGCTTCAGTGATGGCCGCTGGCACTGGAGACCCGGCGTGCAAATTGAGCAACTGGTGCTTGCCGGCTCCGAATTTACCGGTGAGTATAGGCTGTGCTCTGCCCCGGGCCGCTGCCACCCGCTGAGTCACTGGCTGCCCGGTGCCCATTCAGTCACACTGTCATCCTGCCATAAGGAGCCCCGCTAATCTCCGCCTTGTTCAAACATTTCAGCCGCTTGCTGCTGTTGCTGGTATTTATGCTGATACTGGCACTGGTGTGGCATCAAAGCTGGCAGCATCAGGCCGCAGAGCAGGAGCACAGGGCTCAGCAACAGCTCAAGGTTTACCGGGCGGCACTGGAATCCGAAATAGCCCGCTTTGAAAATATACCCCGCGCATTACAGTCTCATCCGGTGCTGCTGAATGCGCTGGAGCAGCCCGGCAGCCCTGACACCATCAACCGGGCCAACCGGCTGTTACAACAGCTGGCAGAAGACACCGGAGTGGAAGCCCTCTACCTGATTGACGCCCACGGTCTGACCCTGGCGGCCAGCAACTGGCATACCCCATTCAGCTTTATCGGGCAACGCTATCGTTTTCGGCCCTACTTTACTGATGCGCTGAACGGCGATGTCGGCGAGTTCTATGCAGTGGGTGCCACGACCCGCACGCCCGGTTATTTTTTCGGGCTGCATATGGCGGGCCAGGATCAGACCAAAGGCGTGCTGGCCGCCAAAATTACCCTGAAAAAACTGGAACAAAGCTGGCAGCTGGCCGGAGAAAAAGTGCTGGTGGTAGATAAGGAACAGGTGATTGCGCTGGCGTCAGACACTCAGCTCAAATTTAAAACCCTTGTGCCTCTCAGCCCTGAGGCAAGGCGGCGGCTGGATCAGGACCGGCAATATGCGCCCATGTCGCTGGCTCCTGTGAGAATAACCCGGCACGGCCCGCAAATACGGTGGCAAAAGGCATTGTACGGCACCAGCGAACTGGCACTGCCGCGCCTGCAGTGGCGCATGCAACTATGGTGGCCCAGCCGCCAGTTGTCCGTCAATGCCACCCTGCTGACCGCGCTCACCGGTGTGGGGCTGATTGCCCTGCTGCTATTACTGCTTTACTGGCGGCAACGGCGTCGTTACTACCGTATGCAGGCCAAAGCACGGTGTGAACTGGAGCAACAGGTGATGTCCCGCACTGCGGCGCTGGCCGCCAGCAACCACCAGCTGGAGCAACAGGTAAAAGAGCGCACTCAGGCAGAAGCCAGGCTCAGGGCCATGCAACATGAGCTGATCCAGACCAACCGGCTGGCCGCACTGGGGCAGATGGCGGCGGGTGTGGCCCATGAAGTCAATCAGCCACTGACCGCACTCAGAAACCAGTCGGTCAACACCCTGCTGCTGAGTGAACGGGGACGATACGCCGAGGTGAAAACCAGCCTGCAAACCATGGAGCGACTGATTGACCGCATTGCCAGACTCACTTCACAACTGAAGCTCTTTGCGGCTACCCGGCGCAGCACCAAAGGACAAAGTGATCTCAATGAAGCGCTTGGCAATGTGATGAGCTGGCTTGCATCACGCTTTGCCACTCAGGGTGTTGAGCTCAAGCTGAGCCAGCCTGATACTGTGCTGCTGCCAATAGAGCTGCATGCCCTTGAGCAGATCCTGGCCAATCTGCTGAGCAACAGCCTGGATGCCCTGAATGGCCATCATCATGGTGTGATTACCCTTGCTGCCGGCCAGCACTGGCTGCAGGTGAAGGATAATGGTCCGGGCCTGGATGCCGGTATTCGGGATAAAGTAACCGAGCCTTTCTTTTCTACCAAGCAGGCCGGTCAGGGTCTAGGACTGGGGTTATCTATTGTGCGCGATCTGACAGAGGCCAGTGACGGCCGGCTGACCATTCAGCATCCGCCCGGCGGCGGAGTCCTGTTTCATATTGACTGGAGCGCCAATGAACAGAGCCCCCATTGAAGTCTGGCTGGTAGAAGACGATGACGATGTTCGTCAGACCCTGCTGCAAACACTGCACCTGTCTGATATGCCGGCCCGTGGCTTTTCCCGCGCCGAACAGGCGTTAAAAGCCCTGAAGCCCGACGCGGCCGTAGTGTTTCTCTCCGATGTACGCATGCCGGGCATGGACGGCCTTGCCCTGCTCAGACAGCTGCAACAGCAGGATCCGAATTTGCCGGTGTTATTGCTCACCGGCCATGGCGATATTCCCATGGCGGTGGAAGCCATGCGCCTGGGAGCCCAGGACTTTTTTGAAAAGCCCTATCAGCCGGAGCAATTGCTGCACAGCCTGCGCCGGGCTGTCGATAAACGGGCCCTGATACTGGATAACCGTCAGCTGCGACGCCGTCTGGCCGCCGGCAAACAGGCGGAGCTGCTGCTGGGCAATACGCCGGAAATGGAACAGCTGCGCCGGCAGATTGATAATATTGCAGATACCAGTGCCAGTGTGCTGATCCTGGGAGAAACCGGCACCGGCAAGGAGCTGGTAGCCCGCAGTCTGCATCAGGGCAGCGGCCGCAAAGGCAACTTTGTGGCCATTAACTGCACGGCGCTGCCCGAGTCGATTTTTGAAAGTGAAATGTTCGGTGCCGAGCCGGGAGCTTTTACCGGTGTCACCAAACGGCGCATCGGCAAGGTGGAGCACGCCGATAACGGCACTCTGTTTCTGGACGAAATAGAAGGCATGCCCCTGCACCTGCAGGCAAAAATGCTGAGAGTGTTGCAGGAGTCGGTACTGGAGCGGCTGGGAGGCAACCAGTTGGTTCAGGTGGATGCCAGGGTGGTCGCCGCCACCAAGATTGACTTGCAGGAAGCGGGACGAGCCGGTCTGTTCCGGCCGGATCTGTACTTTCGGCTTAATGTGGTGACGCTGGCACTGCCGCCACTGCGCCAGCGTCGGGCCGATATTCCGCTGCTGTTTTTGCATTTTGTCGAGCAGGCACAACAACACTATAACCGTGATGTGCTTGCGCCTGCCGATGCCTTGCTGCAGCAACTGATGTGCCGGGACTGGCCCGGCAATGTGCGGGAGCTGCGCCATGCCGCCGAACAATATGTACTGGGGGTGATGCCGGTTGAGCCGGCGCACAACCTGATGACATTACCGGAGCAACTGGCGGCACTGGAGCAGCAACTGATTTCTGACGCCATGCACAAAACACAGAATCAGGTGGCACTGGCTGCCGAGCAGCTGGGTATTCCGCGCAAAACACTGTATGACAAACTTGCCAGATACCGCGATTAATCGGCTTGCGCCATGCGGTGATCCAGCTTGCTGAGTGTTGCAGTCACTGCCAGCTGGCTGTTTTCTTCATGGCTTATCTGCACCAGCAGATAGTCCAGCTCCGGTGCTACCCAAAAGCGGGTTTTACGTTTGCTGTTGCCCCTGTCCCGTTCAACGATCAGAGTATCAAGCGTGCCCACTCCCGTTTTAAGCGCCTGGGTACCCACTACTTTGAAAGGTGTTTTTTTGATCTCACCGTCACGTACCACCTTGTAATCAAAGGCTTCTTTGCCGGCCATCAGGTCGCACCGGGCCTCAAAGAAAAAGCTGACCGGATCGAACACGCCCCCTTCCGCCGCCAGCAGCTTGTCGCCGTCCTTGTTCTGATAAAGGACCATGCCGGTAGACTGATCAAACACCAGCCGCTCTTCCCGGGTCACTCCCAGCGCTTTGGCCTTGTAACTGAAGGTATCGGGACGGGCAGTGCAGTCATTCCAGGTAAAGCTGGCTTTTTGATCCACATCCAGCAGCCAGTGGCGCAGAGAAAAATGCACATGATACTGCTCCCGGTTGCGATCTATGGTGAGGGTGTTGACGCCCCGGGTAGCGTCACCGTTCAGCATCACCGAAAACTCGGCGCGCATATAGTCAATGTCACTGGCATGAGCCGCGCTTGCCAGCAACAGGCCGGTCAGCGCCAGCAGGCATTTTTGCAACATGTTTTATCCTCTTATGAGTTGTCCTGCACATTGGGCAGGCCTTGAGCCAACCATACACCAATAAAGGTTAACAACGAAAACACCAGCACGACCGCCAGTGACGATAACAGACCGAGCAACATACTCAGGGCACCGGCCAGCAGTAATAATAACCCCATCAGGGTGTTACTGACGGCCACATAATCGGTGCGCTTATCCCCCCCGGCCAGATCCACCAGAAAGGTTTTGCGCCCTACCCGCACGCCCGCATGGGCCACACTGAGCACAAAAATAACCAGCGCGAAATAACCCGCCGGCACCGGACCACCCAGCATCAGATAAAGACACACGCCCAACCCCAGCAGCGCAGCAATCAGCCCCGCCAGCTGCATCACCCGCTGCGACGACACATCTGCCAGCTTGCCCCAGAACCAGCTGCTGGCAAACTGCGCCAGCCCCTGAGCAATGACCATGCCGCCCAAAATATGAATGCCGCCGTTATATTGCTGAGCCAGCAACACATAATAAGGCGTGACCAGAGCGGTGGACATCAGCAGGGTACGCACCAGCAGAAAACGGCCAAAGGCCGGATCCTGCCTGATGAGCTTGAGGCTGCCAAGCGCATGCTGCCAGCCGTTCACGCCGCCATCGGTGGCACCGGGTTGCTCTGCTATGCGGGTGTAACACAGCATGCCCAGCACCCATACCAGGGCCGCCGCCAGCAAAACAGCCACATAGCCCCACAGCGGCAGATCACCGGCCACACTGAGTAACAAACCAAACACCAGCCCCACACCGCCGGCCAGGCTGGCCCCGGTACCGGTCACCTTGCCCCGCTCTTTTTTAGGAATCGTCTTGCCCAGTACGTCTTTGGAAGCGATGGAGCAAAGCCCGCGGGACAGGCTCATCAGTGCCAGCAGCAGCAATAACAATACCCCGGCCAGCCAGCCCGACCAGATCCAGGCCGTGACTGCCATCAATACCAGACAGCCGGCCTGCAGACCGGCCCCCCACAGCCAGGCTCGTTTGCGCAGCGGCATTTTGCGTACATATGCTCCCAGAAACAACTGGGGCAGCATGGAGCCGCTTTCCCGTATGGGCACCAGCCAGCCAATCAGCCAGACGGGTGCTCCCAGCGCCTGAAACAACCAGGGCAATACGGTTTTGGCATTCACCATCAGCTCGGCCAGCGCAGTGGCAAGCTGGGCCAGGATTAACCAGCGGCGGTTACCCACTACCTGGTGGCACTCGTTATCGGGAATATCTTTACAGATGCGGGCGTCTTCGTCCGGGGCAGTCAGCCCGGCCAGCCAGCTATTATCTTGCTTTGATTTGGTTCCAAACATAGTCAGGCTCAATCTGCGTGATCACGAAAATAGGGCCAAAGAGTTCTCAGCCACGCTGCAAAGCCCTATCATACAACTAAAGATGGAATGAGCTTCCATTGAATACTTTACAGACACAAGGAAAGCATCATGGACTCGGGCTACCACATTATCATTGCCGATGATCACCCCCTGTTTCGCAACGCACTGCAGCAAGCAGTGCAACTGGCAGTGCAGGGTGCCCACCTGCAGGAAGTGGACAGCATCGACAGCTTGATGACGCTGTTGTCGGACACCGATGATACCGACTTGCTGCTGCTGGATCTGAAAATGCCCGGTGCCAGTGGTTTCTCCGGCTTAACCCGGCTGCGGGCCCAATATCCGGCACTGCCGGTGGTGGTGGTGTCTGCCAGTGAAGACGCCTCGGTCGTGCAGCAGGCCATGCGCCTGGGTGCCGTGGGCTTTATTCCCAAGTCATCACCCATGCCGGTGCTGGTCAACGCCCTGAATACGGTGCTGGAGGGCGATAACTGGTTTCCGGAAGGTATTGATGCCGCAGACGCCCCCGAAGACGATATGGCCGAACGCCTGTCCAGCCTGACGCCGCAGCAGTTCAAGGTGCTGACCATGTTGTCGGAAGGCAAGCTGAACAAGCAGATTGCCTATGAGCTGGATGTATCGGAAGCCACGATCAAGGCTCATGTGACTGCCATTTTCCGCAAACTGGATGTCAAAAACCGCACTCAGGCGGTAATTGCGCTGTCCCAGCTGGAAGGCGGCGAGTTCTGAACTGCGGAGAGCAGGGAGAAGTGAATGGGGAGTGGTGAATAGGGAGTGGGGAGTAGTAGCCACCATTGCCTGCTCCCCAGTCCCTAGTCCCCGTGTTTCACCAGATGCTGCAGCAGCGCCCGTAACTTCAATGGCTTGACCGGTTTGCTCAGATAACTGAAATCGAGTTGTTGCAGTTGTTGCTGCAGCTCGGGCTGACGGTCGGCACTGATCACCACAGCGGGAATACGACCAAACTCCAGCCGTAGCATATTGATGGCTGACACACCGGTTTCACCGTCATCCAGATGATAATCCGACAGTATCACCTGCGGAATAAACCCTTCATGGCACAACATTCGTGCTCCGTCGCCACTGCTGGTCAGTGCCACTTCACAGCCCCAGCGCGTCAGCAGGCTTTTCATGGCGGTCAGAATATCGGCTTCATTATCAATACACAGCACACGCAACCCGGCCAGACGATTGTTACTACTGCTCACTGCCGCAGGTACCGGAGCCAGGGCATCTGGAAGCTGGCGTGAGCGCGGCAGGGTCACACTGAATACAGACCCCTTACCTTCTTCCGAGTGCACGCCCAGCTTGTGGCCAAGAATGCCCGCCAGGCCCTGAGAAATGGCCAGCCCCAGCCCCAGTCCCTGCTGATGGCGCTGGCCCGGCTCCAGGCGCATAAACTCATCAAAAATGACATCCAGTTTGTCAGCGGGAATGCCGGGACCATTATCCCACACTTCTATGCGAACCTGGTCGCCAGCCCGGCGCAGACCCAGCACAATATGACCGCCATTACTGTAACGAAGCGCATTGGTTAAAAAGTTCTGCAGTATACGCCGTAATAAACGGGGATCGCTGTATACCCCAAGCCGGCTGCTGACCACGGAAAAGGCGCCGCCCTGCTGCTCTGCCAGTACGCCGAGCTCCGCCTTGAGGGTGTCGAACAACTCCTTGATGGGAAAGTCCTGAAATTTGGGCACCAGCTTGCCCGACTCCAGCCGGGACATATCCAGCAGATCGCCAATCAGCTCTTCTGCTGCGGTAAGAGAGCGGTCGATATGCCCCGCCAGCCGCCGGCTTTCTTCGTCGCCGGAGGTTTCCAGCCAGGAAGAGGCAAACAGCTTGGCAGCATTAAGCGGCTGCATCAGATCGTGACTGACCGCCGCCAGAAAACGGCTCTTTGACGCATTGGCCAGCTCTGCCTGACGGTTGGCTTCCAGCAATTGCTCGTTCACTGCCGACAGCTCCTGCGTGCGCTCTGCCACCCGCTGCTCCAGCATGACGTTGGCGTCTTTCAGCACCTGCTCGGCCTGACGGAAAGTAGTAATATCACTGAAGGTCATCACAAAGCCGCCGCCGGGCATGGGATTGCCCTGTACTTCAATTACCCGGCCATCAGGCCGGGTGCGGGATGACACATGGCGGCTGCCCGCCTTCATAAAGGCCACCCGCCGGCTTACCTGCCGGTCTACTTCGCCGGGGCCACACAACCCCTGCTCGGCGTTATAACGGATAATGTCGGCAATGGGCCGGCCTACCCGCACCAGCCCTACAGGATACTGAAACAACTCAAGATAGCGCCGGTTCCAGGCCACCAGCCGCAGCTCCTTGTCTACCACTGAAATGCCAAGGCCAATATGCTCAATGGCCCCCTGCAGCAAGCCCCGGTTAAAACGGAACACGTCGCCGGCCTCGTCCACTATGGTGGCCAGCTCTTCCAGCTCCATGGAACGGCCCTGTACCGCCGAGGCCAGCACCAGCCGTGCCGACGAAGTGCCGAACACCCCCGCCAGCACCCGCTCGGTGTGACGGATCAGGCTGGCAGGTGCCTGCATGCTGCCTTCCAGTGTGCCCTGTTCACCGGCATAGCGGGCAAAGGCACGCTTGACTCTGGCTTCACCCACAAAACGAGACGCCAGTTGTTCCAGATCCCGCACTGTCACCTTGGCGCGATAGACATCACCGTCGTCCTTATGATGCCGGCCCACAAAAGCCGCCGCCTGAAAGCGTTCCCCTACCGACGGCACTGACAGCCAGGAGCCCACCAGATATCCCGCCAGGTTACAGGTCAGACTGAGCAAAATGCCCCAGGTGACCGGACTCATGTCTGCCAGCCAGCCCAGCGCCGGCGGCGTTAACAGCCAGAGCACCACGTTGCTGCTGGCATCGCCGGCAAACAGGCCGGTTTCCGCCATCAGGTTCAGCAGCCACATCAGCATGCCCAGACTTAAGCCCCAGTAGGCACCGCGCCGGTTACCGCCCCGCCACAACAGCCCCAGCACCAGCGGCGGCGCAAACTGGGCAATGGCGGCAAAACTGAGATACCCGATGCGTGACAGACTGCTGATATCTCCCAGCCATAAAAACACCAGCCAGGAAGTGGCCATAATCACCACAATGGCAGTGCGGCGCACATTCAGCAGTAACTGAGCCACATCCTCAAAGCCCGCGCCCTGCAGCTGGCGGCGGCGCAGTATCATGGGCAACACCAGATCGTTGCTGATCATAATGGCCAGCGCTATGGTGGAGATAATCATCATGCCGGTGGCCGCCGAAGCTCCGCCGATAAAAGCCAGCATGGCCAGATTGGGCAGCCCCAGATCCAACGGCAGGCTGATCACATAGGTATCGGGCGAGGTGCCCGCGGTCAGCCACTGCTGGCCCGCCAGTGACAGCGGCAGCACCAGCAGGCCAAACAGCAGCAGGTAAACCGGAAAAATACGCCGGGCCAGGCGCAGGTCAGCCTCGCTGTGATGCTCCACCACAGCCACATGAAACTGACGGGGCAGGCAGATAATGGCACTCATCGACAGCAGGGTATAAACGCCGATATCAAGCAGATGACCGCCACTGACCACGCTGAGAGAGCTGATAAAGTCTTCGGTGATCATCACCCGCTGCTGATTGGGATAGGCCAGAATCAGCCAGAGCGCAAAGCCCCCCACCACAATAAAGGCAATCAGCTTGACCACCGACTCGGCGGCAATGGCCACCATCACGCCGCGCTGATGCTCGGTGGCGTCAATATGGCGAGTGCCAAACAGCAGAATAAAGAGGGTAAAAAGCAGAGTGACCATCAGCGCCACTTCACCGGCATTGCGCCCGGCCCCGGCCACCACATCCGGGGCCATCAGGTTCAGCCCCATCACAATGGCTTTCAGCTGCAACGCAATATAGGGCAGTACCCCGACGATGGCGATCAGGGTAATAAACACCGCCAGCCGTTGCGACTTGCCGTAACGGGCAGCAATAAAGTCGGCAATGGAGGTAATGTGCTCGCGCTTGGCCACCTCGATCAGGCGGGCAATAAAACGCCCGCCCAGCGTGAAAATAATAATGGGACCAAGGTAGATGGTAAAAAAGGTCCAACCGTCGGTACTGGCCTGCCCCACTGTGCCAAAAAAGCTCCATGACGTGCAGTAAACCGCCAGCGACAGACTGTAGAGCATGGGACGCATGCGCCGCACCAGGTTGCCCATGCGTGGCCGGTCACCCAGCCAGGCCAGCAGAAACAGCACGCCCAGATAAGCCAGCGCAATATTGATAACGGTCCAGCCCTGCATCATGGTGCTGCTTGCTCCTTATTTAAGGGCCCGGCCAGCAGCCAGGCCACGGGCAGCACCAGGGCTGCCATAAACCAGAAAGTATGTCCGCCAAAGGCGGAGTAAAGCTGCCCCGATATCATCAGCAAGATACCCGAGGCCACTCCGAGGGCAATGGCGGCATAAAGCGCCTGAGCACCAAAAACGGCACGCTCGTCCAGCTCCCGGCTGATAAACCTGACCGCCCCCAGGTGGCTGACGCCAAAGCTGCCCGCGTGCAGTAATTGCGCCAGCACCAGCCAGAGCAGCTCTGTCGTCGCCCCCAGTACGCCCCAGCGCAACAACGCACACAGAAGCCCGGCCAGCAGCAGGGTGCGGGCGGTGACATGGCTCAGCCATTTGCGGTCCAGCGCAAACACCATAATTTCTGCCAGCACACCCAGCCCCCACAGGTAACCAATCACAGTGGTGCTGTAACCCTCTTGCTGCCAGTAGAGCGCACTGAAGCCATAATAAAAGGCGTGACTGCCCTGCAGTAACGAGGTGATCAGCAAAAAGCGCCCCACCCCGGGCCGGCGCAACACCACCATAATGCTATCGCCGCTTCGTCCGGCGGGCTGCTCCGCCGGTGCCGGCCTGGGCGGTATTAACGTCAGCAGGCTGATCAACGTCAGCGACATCACCATACTGTGTAAAATCCACTGGCTGCCGCCATATTCATTGAGCATGCCCACCACCAGATTGGCAGCAATAAAAGCCGCCGAGCCCCACAACCGGGCTTTGCCGTAGTCCAGCTGAATTTGCACGATATAGCGGCTGGCCATGGCCTCACTGAGCGGAATCAGTGCCGGGTACACCAGATTGACCGCCAGCGTCAGTATCAGCAGCCCCACCGTGCTCTGCCAGCCGTAAAAAGCCATAAATCCCAGGCAACTGAGCAGCGCCAGCCCCTGAATTACCGGCAACAGATGGCGCGCGGCGCGCACCCGGCTCATTACGCCAAGAATGCCGACACAACGCACCGCCATACCCAGTCCCAGCAGCAGGCCTACCAGACCCGCACTGGCACCGGCATTGCCCAGCCACAGCGCCCAGAAGGGTAAAAAAGTGCCATAACCAAAGTAATAAAGGGCAAAAAACAGTGATAGCCAGAGCGCAGGCGTCATATCGGTTTCAGTCGGGGCAACATGACGGCTATGATAAAGCCTTTAGCAGTGAATTTCCGTTACCAATCCGTATTAAATAAAAGGCCCGCTTATGCGATATATCAGTATGCTGCTCTGCACTCTGCTGCTGGCCGGCTGCCAGGCTCAGCCTCAGGCGGCCGATACCCTGTACGACTATCAACTGCTGGACGATAAGGGCCGGCCGTTAAGCGTGGCAGAAGCGGCGCAAAGGCTGACCGATGCCGATGTGATTATGGTGGGCGAGCTGCACGGTCACACAGGTGTACACCGTTTTCAGGCAGAACTGCTGGCGGCGCTGCTGAACCAGCCCCGGCCGATGGCACTGGCCATGGAGCAATTCACCCGTGATCACCAGCCTGAGGTAAATGCCTATCTTGCCGGCAAGATAGGCGAAGATGCCTTTATTGAACAAGCCAACGCCTGGCCTTCCTACCGCCATGATTACCGGCCGCTGGTGGAGCTGGCAAAAGCAGCCGGCATTGAGGTGATTGCCGCCAATGCGCCGCGTAATATTGTGCGCTGCATTGGCAAACTGGGGCCGGATTATCTGAACCGCTTGCCCGATAATGAGCGAGGCTGGGTAGCAAAACAGCTGACCCTGGACGAAGATGACTACAAAATACGCTTTATGGCCACCCGCTTTCACGGTCATGCTCCGAGCGAAAATCAGTTTGCGGCACAAACCAGCTGGGATGACACCATGGCCGAAAGCATGGCGTTATATCTGGCCGAGCACCCCAAGCACAAAATCATGCTGACCGTGGGCCGCTTTCATATTGCCGATGGCCTGGGTACGGCCCAGCGGCTGCAACAGCGCATGCCCGGAGTGAAAATGGCGCTGATTTACCCTGTACTTCCCGATGAAGCCCGGCCGGCAGCACCCTTGTGGTCTTTACAAGTGCAGGCCCTGCCCGCCCCCCGCCTGGCAGGCGAGCCATTGCCGGCCATTAACATGGCTCCCCCCGATTGCCGTTAATCAATCGGCGGCAATGCAACGGTTGCGGCCTTCGGCCTTGGCACGATAGAGGGCGTCATCGGCCCGGTTAATCAGCTGAGCATAGTCGGGGTGGCCGTCAAAGGTGGCCACGCCGCCACTGATGGTCACCTTCAGTACCTGCTGCTCTTCCAGCTCCAGCTCGCTGTTCATCAGTTTTTCGCGAATTTTCTCCGCTACTTTCAACGCGTTTTTGGCATCGGCTTCTACCAATACCACCAGCAGCTCTTCACCGCCATAACGAAAACAGAAGTCGCTGCTGCGAATATTGCCGGCCACCAGCCCCGCTACCTGCTGCAGCACCAGATCGCCCCCCTGGTGGCCGTGATTATCGTTAATGGACTTGAAATGGTCCACATCGAACAGCACCACAGAAAAAGTGCCGCCACCGCGCATGGCTAGGCGCACTTCCCGGTTCAGTACCGCCGGCAAAAAACGCCGGTCCAGCAACCGGGTCAGGGTGTCGCGGCCATGCTCAAGTTCAATAAAACGATCAAACAGCGTACTCAGCAGATAAGACACGGATCGCAGCTGTTGCTGCAGTGCCGCCATGTTTTCTGCAAGCTGTGTCCGCTGCTCCAGCCCCCCTTCCAGTGCCGGCAACTGCTGCTCATCTATCTGATTGAGAATGCGCTCTATTTTTTCAAGCTCGGGCGCGCTCTCAAATACCGACATCGCCTGATGATAAAACCAGAGGCCAAACTCCGACTGGCGCAGCGGCTGCAACGGCATGCCAAGCTGGTGCAGACTGAACATCAGCTCCTGGCTCCAGTCAAGCAGGGAAGCCCGTTGCCGCTCCCGTTCCACCGACAGGTTCATGCCCAGATTGTGCAGCCGGTAGGCTTCTGCTGCCCGGCTCTTGATATCCGATTTGGAAGCAAATGCCAGATTCATCAACTCCAGGGAAAGGTCAATCACTTCTATCAGATAAGTGCCTGCCTGCAGCCATTGCTCTGGCTCATGCCACTGCTGAGTAACGTATTCAAGCAAACGTTTTTTATGCAGCCGGGCACCAGCCGATACCAAATTAACAGGCAGATTAATGCGAGCATGTACCCGGCCTACCTCAAACTGACGCTCCACGGCATCATCTACCTGGGCAAGTTCCTGCACCGAAAACACCTGCTCCAGCCAGCGGGTCATGGAGGCGGTCAGCTGCCGGTTTACCTGCTCATGCTCAAGAAAACGGCGGGCATCGGGCAGAACCATCATTTGCTGATAGAAATTCAGCGCCAGCTCCCGGCTGTGAGCCTGCACCAATTTGTATATGTCATGACGCAGCGCTGGTGCATAGTCTGTAAGAATTTGCCGCCACTGGGATCGGCCGTAATCGAGAGGATTTATCATAAACAAACACAACGCAGAAAGTAGGAAACCGGTTCAGTAAAGCAAGGCGAACCTTACTCCGCGGTCAGTTTACGATAAACTCGGGCATATTAACCGTTTCTTTTGTAACTGAACCAAAACCTATGAATGCATATTTGCTGCTGACCCTGGCCATCGTGGCCGAAGTGGTGGCCACCACCGCCCTGAAGGCCGCCGCCGGTTTTACCCGGCCTGGTCCCTCCCTGCTGGTAGTCATGGGTTATGGTCTGGCGTTCTGGCTGCTGGGGCTGGTGGTGAAAACCGTGCCGGTGGGGGTGGCCTATGCCATCTGGTCCGGGGCCGGTATCGTACTGGTAACTCTGCTGGCGATATTATTTTACCGCCAGCTGCCGGACCTGGCCGCCGTGCTTGGCATGGGGCTGATTATTGCCGGCGTAGCGGTAATACAACTGTGGTCTGACACTGGCGGGCATTAATATGAAACTATGCGGACATCGCGGCGTGGCAGCGCTGGCACCGGAAAATACCCTGGCCGGCCTGCGTGCTGCTCACAGGCTCGGGCTTGAATGGGTGGAAATTGACGTACAGCTCAGCCAGGACGACGAAGTGGTGGTAATCCACGATCAAACCGTTAACCGCTGCAGCAATGGCCGTGGACAGGTACGCGAGCTGGCATGGCAGGAGCTGGCCCGGCTGGATGCCAGTGGCTGGTTTGGCCCTGCGTTTGCCGGCGAGCCCATTCCCCGGCTGGCGGACTACTTGGCGCTGGCAAATACCTTGGGCATGAAGGTAAATATTGAACTGAAAATTCATGGCGGTGATGATGCCGCCCAGCTGAGCCGGCGGGTGAGCGAGGTGGTTAACGAGCAGCAAACGCCTGCCGGCACCCTGCTGTTCTCCAGCTTTGAACCGACCTGCCTGGCCCACCTGCAGCTACTGGCCCCCGCCATTGCCCGCGGCCTGCTGGTGGAGCGCCTGCCCCGCGACTGGCATGCTCAATTACAGCGGCTTGGCTGCACCGCCCTGCACTGCAATCATAAATACCTGACTCAGTCTCAGGCGAAAACAATCAAAGCCGCCGGTTTTTCTCTGCACTGCTACACCGTAAACGAGGTGGCCCGCATGCATACCCTGGCCGACTGGGGCGTGGATATGATTTTTACCGATGATCCGCGCGGGTACAGCTGACAGACGCCACCGATGTTGCCCGAAGCAGCAGTGGGGATGGCCGTAGCCGACCGGCAAGTGCGCTTTTTATGGCTTTTGCCGCTTTTCTGTTATCATGCCGGCACTTTGCCCACCGGCAATCCCTCAATCGTCCGCCAGGACCTTGTTAGTTCGGAGTCTCATGTCATTTGCTTCCCTCGGTCTGAACGATAACCTCGTTCAAGCCATTAACGAATGTGGCTACACCCAGCCGACCCCCATTCAGCAACAGGCCATTCCGCTGGTTCTGAAGGGCGGTGACCTTCTCGCCGGCGCTCAGACCGGCACCGGCAAAACCGCCGGTTTTGGCCTGCCCATGCTGCAGCGCCTGAGTGAAACCAAGGCCCGCCCCCTGGCCAACGGCCGGGCACCGGTTCGCGCTCTGGTGCTCACCCCCACCCGTGAGCTGGCCGCTCAGGTGGAAGAAAACCTGCGCGCCTATGCCAAACACACCGGCCTGCGCACCCTGGTAATGTTCGGCGGCGTCAGCATCAACCCGCAAATGAAGGCCTTGGGCCGCAAGGTTGATATCGTGGTGGCCACTCCGGGCCGGCTGCTGGATCATGTGTCCCAGCGTTCCATCGATCTCTCCCGGGTGGAAATGCTGGTACTGGACGAAGCCGACCGCATGCTCGACATGGGCTTTATTCGCGACATTCGCCGCATTCTGGCACTGCTGCCCAAACAACGGCAGAACCTGCTGTTTTCCGCCACCTTCTCCGACGAGATCAAGGCGCTGGCGGAAGATCTGCTGCACCAGCCCGAGCACATTGAAGTGGCCCGCCGCAACGCCACCGCCGAAACCATTTCCCAGCGTTTCTTTGAAGTGGACAAGGGCCGCAAGCGCGCCCTGCTCAGCTACCACATTGGCCATCACAACTGGCGTCAGGTGCTGGTGTTTACCCGCACCAAGCACGGTGCCAACCGCCTGGCCGAGCAGCTGGGCAAGGACGGCCTGCCGGCCATGGCTATTCACGGCAACAAGAGCCAGGGTGCCCGCACCAAGGCCCTGAGCGAGTTCAAGAGCGGCGGCATTCGCGTGCTGGTGGCCACCGATATTGCCGCCCGCGGCATCGACATCAGCGAGCTGCCCCATGTGGTCAACTATGAGCTGCCCCATGTGGCGGAAGACTATGTGCACCGCATTGGCCGCACCGGCCGGGCCGGCAGCGACGGCGAAGCCCTGTCGCTGGTCAGTGCCGAGGAAAAACCGCTGCTGAAGGCCATTGAAAAGCTGATCAAGCAGACTGCTGAACTGGAGCAGGTGCCCGGCTTTGAACCGGATCCCAATGCGCCCAAAACGCCTCTGGAGCCTCGCGGTGGCAACCGCGGCCGCAATGGTGGCGGCCAGCGGTCTGGCGGCCAGCGCAACGGTGGCCAACGCAATGGCCAGCGTGCCGGTGGCGGCCGTAATGGTGGTCAGCGCTCTGGTCAGCGCAGTGATGGCAACCGCAGCGGCAATGGCGACGGCCAGCGTACCGGCGCACCCCGCCGCCGTTCACGGCCGCAGGCCGCGGGTCAGTGAACAGGGACTGGGGATTAGTGATTTGAAAATGCCCGGCTAACGCCGGGCTTTTTTACTTCCCGCCTCTAGCTTACGGCTTCCAGCTTTCTTTTGCGGCTGTTCAGCCAGTGCACACCGCCGCCAATCACCAGCCCCCAGAAGGCGCTGCCAATGCCCAGCAAAGACACGCCCGACGCCGTGACCATAAAGGTGAGCAGGGCCGCGTCCCGTTCCTGCTCGTCCCGCAATGCCACCGTTAAACTGTTGCCAATGGTGCCAAGCAGCGCCAGCCCGGCAATGGCCATGATGAGCTCTTTGGGCAGGGCCGCAAACAGCGACACCACAGTAGCGGCAAACAGCCCCATCAGAATATAAAACAGGCCGGCCCAGAGCGTGGCCCTGTAGCGCCGCTCGGGGGCAGCATCCACCTCCGGCCCCATGCAGATGGCGGCGCTGATCGCCGCCAGGTTAAAGGCAAAACCGCCAAAGGGGGCCAGCAATACCCCGGCCAGGCCGGTCACACTCACCAGCGGCGAGGCCGGCACGTTATAGCCGTGGGCGCGCAACACCGCCACCCCGGGCACATTCTGGGACGCCATGGTCACCATAAACAGCGGCAGGCCCACGCCGATCAGGCTGGCGAAGCTGAAGGTGGGCCACATCAGCACCGGGCCGGCAACTTGCCAGTCTAGCCGCTCCGGATGCATCAGCCCCTGCCCTGCCGCCAGCGCCAGCCCGGCCAGTAGACACAAGGGGATCACATAGCGGGACAGCCGCCGGCGCAGCGCCAGGTACACCGCCAGCATGGCAATCACCAGTACCGGTGCCGTCTGCACCGACACGAACAGGTCCAGGCCAAAGTTAAGCAGCACGCCGCCCAGCATGGCTGCCGCCAGTCCGCCGGGCAGCAACCGCATAATATGATCAAACCAGCCGGTCAGGCCGCACACCAGCAGCAGCGCCGAGCTGAACAGAAAAACCCCCACCGCCTCGCTCATGGGCAAACCGGCCAGGGCCGTCACCAGCAGGGCCGCACCGGGGGTGGACCAAGCGGTCAGCACCGGCTGGCGGTAACGCAGGGTCAGCAGCAGGGTGGTCAGCCCCGAGCCCAGCCCCAGCGCCCACATCCAGGAGCTGGTCTGAGCCTGGCTGGCACCGGCGGACGCAGCAGCCTGAAAAATAATGGCAGCCGAGCTGCTGTAGCCGACCAGCACCGCAATAAAGCCGGCGGAAAGGTGAGACAGGCTGAACATGAAAGACTCCAAAAAAAGCGCAGCCAGGCTGCGCTTTGTTCAACAAACAATCATTACTGCTGCGCTTTAAGCAGCTCGGCACACAAGCGCACAAAGTCAGACGAAGTGACCATGCCCTGCAGCCGGCCTTCTTCATCCACCACCGTCAGGCAGCCGTGCTTGTTGCTGAGAAAGAAGTCCACCACTTCGGTAAGCGGCGCCTGCACATCCACGCTTTCCAGATCATTATCCAGAATTTCCATGACCCGGCACTGGCGCTCCCGTCTGTCCAGAGCACTGACCCCATAGTCGGAAAGCAGGCCCATAATGGTAGCAATCATGCGTTTTTGAGTCAGAACTCCCAGCAATTTGCCGGTGAGCGGATCCACCACCGGAATATGCCGGATACTTTTTTCACGCATTAAATCATGGGCGTCTTTCAGGGTCGCGGTCTGATCCAGAGTCAGCAGCTCCCGGGTCATGATGTCGCCAACACATTCTAAAGCCATGAGAAACTTCCTTTTTTCATATTTATCATCATCACTCATAGTATGAGCCCTGTTTTGGCACAGTGCTGCGCCGCTTGCAACAAAAACAAAAAGCCCGCAGGCAAAATGCATGCGGGCTGTTAACGGCGCGAAACTATATTACTGATTCGCCGCCATGGGTTTGTGGCCGTCAGTCAGGTGCAGTACATCCACCAGATCGTCTCCGCTTACCGCAAAGGCCTGGCCAAAACCTTTTACAAACAGACCTTTGATGGGCACCAGACGAAACAGATGAAAGTCTGCCAGGTTTGCCAGGCCGGTTACCGTCTCGCCATGACGCTCGGTGAGAGCATCAACCCCCAGCTGCCAGGCGTCGGTGTTGCGCGCTATCCGCTCCGGGGTGGCATCAAAGGTCAGGCGCTTGCGGGCAAACAGAGTGCGGCTGTCCTGCTCGTCTTCCACCATCATCAGCGACACTTTCGGATTGGCCAGCAGGTTGCGGGCATGGCGGGCCATTTCGCTGATCAGAATGTAATAACCGTCTTCACGCAGGGCAAACGGCGCATAGCTGACATTGGGCTGCCCTTCGGCATCCACGGTGGCCAGCAGCAGGGTTTTCATTCGATCCCGAAACTCGCGAATTTCCGGCTCCAGACGCCCCTGCAGACGGGCCTGTTTTTCCACCTGATCAACCATGTTGCAACTCCTTCAGTGCCTGAAAAGCGGCCACCTGTTCAGGGAACAGCGTCCCCTTGTCATCGCGGCCCAGATAAATTTTAAAAATGCAGTGGCCTGCCTCATTGTAAAACACAATGGCGTGAGCCTCTTTGCCCCGGTGCGGCTTGCTCTGCAGGGCAATATGACAAATGGCATCCAGTTTAAGGTGACCATGCAGCTCGCTGGGGGCACCAAACAGGTTGTAGTAACCATAGCCAATGCGGCCTCTGGGCAGGGGAGCCTTTACCTCAAAAACAGAGCCGGACACTTCAATAATGGTGGTCACCGGCCCCCACTCCGCCACCTGCTCCAGCACAGTTTGAGCATGCCGGCCGGCCAGCGGGCAGACCATGTTCGCCGGCAGACATTGCATCACTCGCCACTCGCTGGTGTTCAGCCGGCGGGCCATTTCCACCGGGCGCAGGGCCGGCTCGGCGGCCAGCAGGGCGCTGACACTTTCTTTCAGCTCCGACATGGATAACTCCTTGAATATTAGAAGCGGTACAGGGCGCTCAGCTTGATATTACGTCCGGGCTCATACAGCTCACTGAAAGCACGGCGGTAATAACGATCGGTCAGGTTATCTGCGGTCAAAGCCAGCTCCAGCCCGCTTAATGCTCCCCGGGCATACCAGCTGGCACCCACATCCAGCAGGGTGTAGTTGCTGTAATCTCTGTCTTCAAATTGTACCGAGCCGGCATATGTTAACCGGGCACCCAGCCTTAACTGGCTATCCAGCAACCAGTAGCCGGCATGAGCCACCCATTTGTCGGCGGGAATGCCTTCCAGTGCCTTGCCGGTAGCCTTGTCTCTGCCGAGGGTGCGGCCGTAAGAAAGGCCCAGCTCCAGATCCCGCCAGTCATAGTCAATGGCCAGCTCCCCTCCCTGCAGCTCAGCATCCTGCACATTGTCATAACGGGTTTCAAACACCCTGTTGGCAAAGTCCATGATAATTTGCTGTTCAATAAAGTCTTTCACCTCATTCCGGAACAGGCTGGCGTTCAGCCTGAGCCTGTCCTCGCCCGTCAGCACACCATCAAAGCTTGCCCGGACAATCAGCTCCTTGTTGGCCGCTTTTTCCGGGCGCAGCTCAGGGTTGGGCACAAAGACATTGGTTCCCATCGGACCCAGGGAGAAATGCGTTCCTGTGGTGTACAGCTCTTCGCTGGTAGGTGCTCTGAACGCCTCGTCATAACGGGCAATCAGTTCCAGCCAGCCGGTGGCCTGCCAGCTCAGCGCCAGCGATTTGGACAGCTCGCTTTCGCTGCGCTTTGAACCGGCAAGATTCTTGGCCTCGGTCTGAAAATGGTCGTAACGCAAAGCCGGCAGCAGGGTCCAGGCCCCGGACAAGGGCAGCTCAGCCTGCACAAAGCTGCCCACCACCTCGGAACGGCCATCTGCTGGTATAGGACGATTAGTACCTTGCCGGTAGCCCCGGCTTTTATCCTGATAGCCGTCCAGTCCGTAGGTGAGTTTACCCCACTCCAGCCGGGAGCGGTTTACCAGACTGAGCCCCAGAGTGCGATAGTCAGTATGATCACGCTGGTTTTGTGCCACACGAAACTCATCCACTTCGGAGCGGTTGTGGTACAGCGTCAGATCCAGATCCACCAGCCCGGAGGCCGGGTTCAGCTGATAATCCAGCACAGTACTCTGAACGGTCGATTCCCGATCCACCAGCGGACTGCTGGTATTCACATTGGTTTCAGGATTACCGGGCACCGAACCGATGGTTTCACTCTGGCGGTGACTCAGGCTAAAGCGCTGAGTATCGTCCGGCTGCCAGCCAAGCTTGATCAGCCCGCCCTGACCACGCTCGGCGGAATAGGCAAGGCTGCGATCATCGCCCAGACGAACATCGTTCTGATCCCGGTAATAGCCGTTCAGCAGCAGATCAAACTGCTCACCGGCACCATAAATAGCAGCACTGGTACGGTTTTGATCTGCCGCCGTGCCATGACCCTGCCTGATATAGCCACCCACACTCTGGCCACCGTTCAGCAAATCCCGCCCGTCCTGAGTGGTCTGCGCCACCACGCCGCCAATGGCACCACTGCCCCACAGGCTGCCGGCCGGACCTTTAATAACATCAATCTGCTTGAGCAGCTCGGGATCCAGCTGATAGGTGCCTTTGTGTCCGGCCACAAAGTTCTGCCGGGCACCGTCTACCAACTGCAGCACCCGGGTACCTTCAAGACCACGAATAACCGGTTTTTGATTACTTCCCCGCGGGCCACCGCCAATATCAATATTGGGCTGGTATTTAAGTGCGTCAGCCACACTGTCGGGTTGCTGTTGCTCCAGTTGCTGACGAGTGATAACAGCGGCGCTGTACTTGCTGCTGCTCAGGGTAGAATTATCGCGGCTGGCCTGGACCAGCACTTCCTCCAGCTCACTGCTGCCGACAGCCGTTGCCGGTGCTGACAACGCCAATCCCAGAGCCAGCGCTATCAGCGACGGCTTACTTATCACATCGTTATGCTTCACCTGGCACTCCCCGCCTATTGGGTTTTAAGATGGTGGCGAGATTAATGAAACAGTTTTCTAAATGCAACCAATTATCATTTCAATAGACATTGCCATAAAAATCCGTATGCTGTGGCTGTGATATTTTTGTACTGTTTTTTTGAGGATGGATTGTGAGCCTTAAACGCTATGGCGTCTTTGTTGTTTGTTCTCTGTTGCTTCATGGGCTGCTGGCTCAGGCAATGGAGCGCAATCCCATGGAAATTGCGCTGGCACCGGCTGAAAACCCGGGCCCCATCAGCGTTAAAATGATGCCCACCGTGACCAGGCCAGCTCCCCCTGAGCCCGCGCCACCCAAGCCGGAACCGAAACCAGAGCCAAAACCCAAGCCTGAGCCGGCCAAGCCAAAGCCGGAACCGAAACCCGAGCCCAAGCCTAAGCCCAAACCCAAGCCAAAACCTGTGCCCAAACCTGAGCCAGCGCCCAAGCCTGAGCCAGCGCCCGGGCCTGCTCCCAAGCCGGCACCGGCCCCCGAGCCGGTCAAACAGGCTCCCAGGGAGCAGCCCCAGCAAACCAAAAACAGTGCGCCCAAGCGCATTGAAAAGCCGAGCTTTAAGACCCGGCCCTCGCCCATTGCCTACCCGGTGCAGGCGCGCCGGCGTGGCCTGGAGGGCACAGTGGTGGTTGAGGTATGGCTGGACGAGCAGGGCAAGCAAACCAAACGTGTTCTGGCACGCTCTTCCGGCGTGAATGTGCTCGACAAGGCGGCCATTAAAGCCATCGCCAAATGGCGGTTTTCTGCTTATATAGAAAACGGCCGGGCCCTGGCTCACCGCGTACAGATCCCCATTCGTTTCAAACTGGACTAAATCATGGCGTTTATTAATCAACTGCATCAACAACTGGGCCTGATGAGCTGGCCCCTGATCATCTGCTCTGTCATTACTCTGGCCATCTGGCTGGAGCGGGGTCTGACCCTGCTGTGGATAAGCCTGCGCGGCGAGCAGGAAAAACGCCGTCTGCGCAGCCAGGGCAACACCTATCCCGGCAAGGATGAAAAAGCCCCTGCCTCCGTCATGCTGCAGGGCTGCCGGTTGCTGATACAACACCAGGAATGCTCTAAAGCCATTCGGGAAGATCTGGCCGCGGTCTGGCTGCAGCAACAGCGCCGCCGTCTGCATGCCGGCTTGCGGGTACTGACTCTGGTGGGGGTTATCAGCCCGCTGCTGGGCCTGCTGGGTACCGTGCTTGGCCTGATTGAGATGTTCAGAAGCATCGGTGAGAGCGGCGGCCCCGTTACACCGGCGCTGCTGGCCGACGGTCTGGGCCTGGCCATGAGCACCACCGCCGCCGGCCTGCTGATTGCCCTGCCGGCCATTGCCGGTGCCCAGCTGTTCGGGCTCTGGGCCGATCGTCTGCTTGACCGCCTGACCCACGAGCTGAACCGCTGCAACCTGCATCTGGAAGGACTGGGGCTGGGAGGTCGCTCATGATCAAAAGCCCGGAGGCGAGCCAGTCGGCCTGGCGCGCCATGACCCCCGACATCACTCCCCTGCTCGATATCATTTTTATCGTGCTGGTGTTTTTGCTGCTCACCGCCAATATTCCGCTGCAGTCTCTGGAAGTGGACTTGCCCAAAACCGACAGCGAGGCGCTGTCTGCCGTGCTGGATGAAAAGAGCATCACCATCAATCTGCTGGCGGGCAGCCCGGCCTGGGCGCTGCAGGGGGAAAAATATGAAGACTGGGCCACCTTCAGGCCGGTGCTGGAAAGCCAGGTAGAAGCGCTGAAAAAAGCGGATCTGATACTGGCCTCGGACGGTGCTGTGACCGTGGACAATATGATGAAGCTGCTGGCCTTTTTGCAGGAGCATGAAATTCAGGCCACTGAAATTCTGATGGAGGAAGAATAATGAAAGCCCTGCTGCTTGCCCCTCTGTTACTACTGGCCGGCACGGCGGCGGCCGATAGTGAACGCGTACTCAGCGCCGGCAGCAGCGTGACCGAGCTGATCCTGGCGCTCAATGCCGAGAACAAGCTGGTGGCCACCGACAGCACCAGCGTGCTGCCTGATGGGCTGACCCTGCCCAGGCTGGGTTATCATCGTCAGCTCAGCGCCGAAGGCATGCTGTCTGCCGAACCGGACCTGGTGGTGGGCAGTGCGGAAATGGGCCCGGATGATGCCCTGGCGCTGGTGGCGCGCGCCGGCGTAACCGTGGAAAAACTGCCAGAGGCCCTGACAGTGGAAGCGCTGCAGCACAATATTACTCGCCTGGGTGAGCTGCTGGACAGGCAAGCCGACGCCGGTGCCCTGCACCAACAGGTGCAGCAACAGGCCGAGGCACTCAAGCAGGGTGCCAATGGCAAAAGCGCGGTATTTTTGCTGCTGGGCGACGGCAATAACATTCAGGTCGCCGGGCGTAACAGCCTGGCCGACAGCCTGATCACCCTTGCCGGCGGAAAAAACCCGGCCACCGGGCTTGAAGGCTATAAACCGGTGGCCATGGAAGCCCTGGTGACCATGCAACCCGAAGTCATACTGGTAAGCCGCCGGCACCTTGACCAGCAAGGCACTACCGCCGAGCTGCTGCGCCGTTTTCCGCTGCTGGCTCAAACCCCGGCCGCCAAACAAAATGCCATCGTGGCCATTAACGGCCGGGCGCTGATCGGCGGCCTGGGCCTGTCTACTCTGAGTGAGGCCGAGCGCCTGCACCGGGAGTGGTTCGCCAAACCATGATGCGCCACCCTGCCCTGTTTCCTGCTCTGCTTGCTCTGCTGGTGGCCACCGGGATCAGCTCGCTGGCCACCGGCCCCATGGCCCTGAACTGGGGCAGCCTCACTCAGTTAAGCCAGACCGAACAACTGGTATTACTGCATATTCGCCTGCCGCGCACCCTGCTATGTCTTGCGGTGGGGGCCACCCTGGCCATGTGCGGTGCCGTGATGCAGGGCCTGTTTCGCAACCCGCTGGCAGATCCCGGTATTATCGGTGTATCCAGTGGTGCTGCGCTGGGGGCGGCCCTGTCCATGGTGCTGCTGGCACCGCTGTCGGCCACCCTGCCCGCCTGGCTGGGTGCCGGCCTGACCTCCTTTATGGCCTTTGGCGGCGGCCTTGTTACCACACTGGTGATTTACCGCCTGTCGCGCACCTCCCAGGGCACCTCGGTAGGTGTGCTGCTGCTGGCGGGGGTGGCCATTGGTGCTCTGGCCGGCGGTGTTCTGGGGCTGATGAACTACCTGGCCGATGACGAAACCTTGCGGGATCTCACTTTATGGCAAATGGGCTCTCTGGCCCAAAGCAGTGTGCCCCAGCTGGTGCTGGTGTGCGCCACCGCTCTGATTCTGGTGCTGCTGCTGGGCCGTCAGGCCACGGCGCTCAACGCCCTGGCACTGGGCGAAGCGGAAGCCCGCCATCTGGGCATTGAGGTGCAGCGGCTTAAGCGCCAGCTGGTGCTGATCACCGCGCTGGCGGTGGGCATTTGCGTGGCCGCCGTGGGCATTATCGGCTTTGTGGGGCTGGTGGTGCCTCACCTGGTGCGGCTGATTTCAGGTCCGGATCATCGCAGCCTGCTGCCGCTGTCGGCACTGCTAGGTGCCTGGTTGCTGCTGCTGGCCGATATGCTGGCCCGCACTGTGGCCGCCCCGGCAGAAATGCCCGTGGGCATCGTCACCGCCCTGCTGGGCGCGCCTTTCTTCCTGTGGCTGCTACTGAAACAAAAACGAGGGGTGGGCCTGGCATGACGACACCTCCCCTGCAGATCCACGGCCTGTCGTTGTCGGTCAACCGCCGCCCGTTGCTGAGCGACATTGAGCTTGAGCTTGAAGCCGGCCGGGTTACCGTGCTGATCGGCCCCAACGGGGCCGGCAAAAGCACCCTGTTTCGTGCCATTGCCGGTGAAATGAAGCATGAGGGCGAGCTGCGCCTGTTTGGCCGCCCGCGGGCGCAATGGCACCAGCGGGAGCTGGCCCGCCGGCTGGCGGTGCTGCCCCAGCAGTCCGGCCTGATGTTTCCGTTTTTGGCCCATGAGGTGGTGGCCATGGGGCGCATTCCTCACGATACCCTGAACCGGGAAAACGAACGCATAGTGGAAGCCTGCATGCAGCAGGCCAATGTATGGCACCTGAAGGAGGCCGCCTACCCCCGGCTGTCCGGCGGTGAAAAGCAGCGGGTACACTTTGCCCGTGTGCTGGCTCAGCTGGCCGGCGGCCCCGGGCAGCAACTGCTGTTGCTGGACGAGCCTACCTCGGCGTTGGATCTGGGCCAGCAGCACGGCCTGCTGGGAGAGGCCCGGCAACTGGCCGCCGAGGGTACCGCCGTGCTGGTGATCGTACACGATCTCAATCTGGCGGCCCGCTATGGTGATCAATTGGTGCTGATGCACGATGGCCGCATCGACTGCAGCGGCAAGCCTGAGCAGGTACTCACTCCCGAGCGGGTGGAAAAACACTTTGGCTACCGGGCTCAGCTGCTGCAAAGCCCCGATGGACATGCCGTGCTGGTGTAAAAAGAATAAACCATGCTATAAGCAAAGCGTCCAATCACCGGAAGTGTACTCATGAAAACCATCAAAATAAGAAAAGGCTTGCTCTCCTGCATTGTTCTGGCTGCTTTGTGGACGCCCCTGCTGGCCTCGGCCGCCGCCATGGACAAACACGCGCAAAATCCCGTCTGGATGGACTGGGCTTTTTTGGGCAATACAGTGGCCTCGGCCTGCCTTACCCGCTGGTGTAATAACCGGGATCCGGAGCTGCTAAAACAGTCCACGAAGGAAGATTAAACAACAGCAGGGGAATGAGGCACTGGCATTCCCCGCCCAGCCAAGTACCATATAGCACCATGGCCCTGCGTTGGCCGCGGGCTGACTCACAGCCTGCCAGAAAGGCCTGTCAACTCACTGATTTATCAGGACAATATAGAAATGGCTCAATTTGTTTACACCATGCACCGCGTGGGCAAGGTGGTTCCGCCCAAGCGTCATATTCTGAAAAATATCTCCCTGTCGTTTTTCCCCGGCGCCAAAATTGGTGTTCTGGGCCTGAACGGCGCCGGTAAATCTACCCTGCTGCGCATCATGGCCGGCATCGACACCGAGATTGAAGGCGAAGCCCGTGCCCAGCCCGGCATCAAGATTGGCTACCTGCCTCAGGAGCCCCAGCTCAATCCCGAGTACACCGTACGTCAGGAAGTAGAAGAAGGCGTGGCCGAAGTGGCCGGTGCCCTTAAAGAGCTGGACGCCGTTTACGCTGCCTACGCCGATCCGGATGCCGACTTCGACAAACTGGCCAAGCGCCAGGGTGAGCTGGAAGCCATCATTCAGGCCCACGACGGCCACAACCTGGACAACCAGCTCGAGCGCGCCGCTGACGCCCTGCGCCTGCCGCCCTGGGATGCCGTGATCGGCAAGCTGTCCGGTGGTGAACGCCGCCGCGTGGCCATGTGCAAGCTGCTGCTGGAAAAGCCCGACATGCTGCTGCTGGACGAACCCACCAACCACCTGGACGCCGAGTCCGTGGCCTGGCTGGAACGCTTCCTGCACGACTACGAAGGCACCGTAGTGGCCATTACCCACGACCGTTACTTCCTCGACAATGTGGCCGGGTGGATCCTCGAGCTGGACCGCGGCGAAGGCATTCCGTGGGAAGGCAACTACTCTTCCTGGCTGGAACAAAAGGATCAGCGCCTGTCTCAGGAAGCTTCTTCCGAAGCTGCCCGCCAGAAGTCCATTCAGAAGGAACTGGAGTGGGTGCGTCAGAACCCGAAAGGCCGCCAGGCCAAGTCCAAGGCCCGTATGGCCCGCTTTGAAGAGCTGCAGAATCAGGACTTCCAGAAGCGCAACGAAACCAACGAGCTGTTCATTCCGCCCGGTCCGCGCCTGGGTGACAAGGTCATCGAGGTGGAGCACCTGACCAAGTCCTACGGCGACCGCGTGCTGATTGACGACTTGTCATTCAGCATTCCCAAGGGTGCCATCGTCGGCATCATCGGCCCCAACGGTGCCGGTAAGTCGACCCTGTTCCGCATGCTGACCAACGCCGAGCAACCGGACAGCGGCAGCATCACTCTTGGGGATACCGTGCAACTGGCCTCGGTGGAGCAGTTCCGCGACGCCATGGACAACAACAAGACCGTATGGGAAGAAGTGTCCGGCGGCCTCGACATGATGCGCATCGGCAACCTGGAGATCCCCAGCCGCGCCTACCTGGGCCGGTTCAACTTCAAGGGCACCGACCAGCAGAAGCGGGTCGGCGAGCTGTCCGGTGGTGAGCGCGGCCGTCTGCACATGGCCAAGCTGCTGCAGACCGGTGGCAACGTGCTGCTGCTCGACGAACCGACCAACGACCTGGATGTGGAAACCCTGCGCGCCCTGGAAAACGCCCTGCTGGAATTCCCCGGCTGCGCCATGGTGATCTCCCACGACCGCTGGTTCCTCGACCGTATCGCCACCCACATTCTCGACTACAAGGATGAGGGCAAGGTGGAATTCTTCGAAGGCAACTTCACCGAATACGAAGAGTGGAAGAAGAAGACCTACGGCGCCGAGTCCATTCAGCCCAAGCGTATCAAGTACAAACGCATCGCCAAGTAAGGCTTGTAGCTGTGCTGCCAAAGGCCCGCATTGAGCGGGCCTTTTTTATTGTTGTGATCCTTCACCTCGCCCTTACTACCCCCTATGGTATGCTGTCTGTTTTACGTCTTCACACACGGAACTTTTATGGACACCTATGCGGCCCAGGCCCAGCTGGACCGGCAGGATATCTGGCAGGGCTTTAAGCAGCTGCTGCCCCTTTCCTTTTTTGTGGCCGCCTTCGGCCTGGCGTTTGGCCTGGCCGCACACCAGACCGGCCTCGGCGACGGCAGCATCGTGCTGATGAGTGCCACCGTGTTTGCCGGAACCTCCCAGTTTGCCGCCCTTGACGCCTGGGGATTGCAGGTGCCGCTGGTACCCTTAATGATTACCACCTTTGCCATCAATGCCCGTCACCTGCTGATGGGAGCCACCCTCTACCCCTGGTTGCGCCATCTGCCACCGGCCAAACGCTACGGCATGATGCTGTTCGCTTCCGATGCCAATTGGGCCCTGGCCATGCAACACTTTCACAAGGGTGAACGGGCTCTTGGCATTTTATTTGGCGGCGGCATGGCAATTTGGGCCTTCTGGATGATCGGCACCTGGCTCGGAATCCGCTTCGGCAGCGCCATTGAAGATCCGGTCAGCATCGGCCTCGACATGGTACTGGGCTGCTTCCTGCTGGCCATGGCGCTGGGTGCCCGCAAGGATCTTCGTACCCTGCTCATCTGGATAGTGGCCGGAGTGAGTTCCATGGCAGCGTACTGGTGGTTGCCGGAAAACAGTCATGTGGTGGTAGGCGCGCTGGCCGGCGGACTGCTGGGAGCAATTTGGATGGAGAAAGGGAAATGATGCTGGAAACCGCCGGCAACGGCACCCTGCTTATTATCGCTGTTATGGCGGTGGTTACCCTGTTCACCCGACTGGGTGGTGTGCTGATCATGTCCGTTATTCCCATTAACCGCCGGGTGCAGAACTTTATCAGCGCCATGTCGGGATCCGTGCTGATCGCCATTCTTACCCCTCAGGCGGTCAACGGCGACGACGGTGCCCGGGCAGCGCTGCTGGCCACCGGCCTGGTGATGCTGGTACTGAAAAAGCCCCTGCCCGCTATCGCCGCCGGCGTGCTGACCGCGGCGCTATGGCGGCAACTGCTATAAGAAAAATGAAACAAAAAGTCTCATTTTAATAAATTATTGGCTATGCTGTGACGAACCATCCCACCACACCTTGCAATGGGAGCACAGTTTATATGCCCGCCTTGTTTCCGCTGGACCGAAACGCCCCTTCAACCCTGCAGCAGCAGGTACGGGAGCACCTGGTTAACGCTATTCTCAACGGCTTTATAGCGTCTGATCAGGCTTTGCCCTCCTGCAGAAACCTGGCAAAAAACCTGAATGTGGCACGTAATACCATCGTCCAGGTTTATGACGATCTGGTTTCTGACGGTTACCTTATTGCCCGCGAACGCCGTGGCTATTTTGTTAATCCCGATCTGCCGGCAGCTCAGCCCGCCACTCCCGGCACCGGACACGGCTCACTCCCTGCCCTGGACTGGACACACCGGCTCAAGGTCAGCCCAGGCCAGCAGCCCAATGCCAGTCTGTCCCACAACTGGCAGCGTTATCGCTATCCCTTTGTCTACAGCCAGCTCGACAGTAGCCTGTTCCCTCTTGACCACTGGCGCAAATGCTGGCGCGATGCGGTGAGTGTGCAGGCCATCAAGGACTGGAGCTCGGATCGCTACGACAGCGACGATCCCCTGCTGCTTGAACAATTGCAACGACGCATCCTACCCGGCCGGGGCATTCAGGCCCACACCAACGAAATCCTGATCACCGTCGGCTCCCAACAGGCGCTTTATCTGCTGGCCCAGCTGCTACTGGATGAAAAATCCTGCTTCGGCATTGAAGATCCCGGGTACCCCAGCGCCGCCCACATCGCCCGCCTGTTTGGTGCCCGGGTACAAAGCCTGGCGGTCGATAAGGAAGGACTGGTCATCAACGACCGCCTGTCCGGCTGCAGTGCTATTTACCTCACTCCCAGCCACCAGTGTCCGACCACGGTTACCCTGCCACTGGAACGACGGCAAGCCTTGCTGGAACAGGCCGAACAACACGACTTCCTGCTGATTGAAGACGACTATGAAATGGAAATGAACGTCGGCAGCCACCCGACCCCAGCCCTGAAAAGCATGGATAGCCGTGGGCGTGTGCTTTATGTCGGCAGCCTGTCAAAAACCCTGGCACCCGGACTGCGCCTGGGCTTTCTGGTGGGCCCGGCTCCGCTGATCCGGGAGGCACGCAACCTGCGCCAACTGATGCTGCGTCACCCGCCACTTAACAATCAGCGCGCCGTTGCTTTGTTTCTGTCGCTCGGCTATCACGACACTCTGGTTCGAAAACTGGCCCGGGAATTTGAACAGCGAGCCCGCTGCCTGAGCGATGCGTTACAGCAACACCTGCCTGACTGCCAGGCATCGTCTATCGGAGGATCTTCCTGCTGGCTGACACTGCCGGCCGGGCTGGACGGTGCGGAGCTGAAAAAACGGGCGGCCGACCATGGCCTGCTGATCATCAGTGGCGACAGCTATCACATAGGAGCCGGGTTGCCGACCAACACGGTCAAGCTCGGCTTCTCGGCCATTCCTCTGGATCGCATCGAACCCGGTATCCGGCTGCTGGCGGAAGTGAAGGCCGAGCTGGCGAAAAAGCTGGAGAAAGAAGGGATATAGTCCAGGCTCAAGGCCCGGATCTTAAAGATCGAGTACCTTTTCCAGTTGCACCGCCGCCCGGCGCAGAGCAGGTGCCCATTCCATCAGGCTGGCAAGCGGCTTACGGGCCGTAGGAGCATGCACCGCCAGCGCTGCCCGCACCTGCCCAACCTCGTCATAAACAGGAACTGCAATAGCGACCATGCCTTCAAACATTTCCTCGTTATCAATACTCAGGGTATTTTCAGCAATCTGTTCCAGTTCCCTTTCCAACCGCTCCCTGTCGGTAATGGTATGAGGTGTATGAGGCTCCAGATTCAAAGCAGACAGCAGCGCCTTACGCCGGTGTGTTGGCATCAACGCCAGCAGAAGCTTGCCGGCGGCCGTGCTGTGTAAAGGCATTCGCGAGCCCGGATGCAGCTGAATGCGCACCGGCCAGTTGGTTTCTATCCGCTCGAAATACAGAAGCTCATGGCCATCCAGCAATGCAATGTTACAGGTTTCACCCAGCTCATCCGCCAGCTTCTGCAGCACTGCTCGTCTTGCCGCACCTACCCCTCTCTGAGCCAGCACACCCAATGCTATTTTACGCAAGCGGGGGCCGGGGCTGAGGTAGCGACCATCCGGTTCTCTCTGCAGTAATCCTTCCTGCTCCAACTGTCCGATAATACGGTGTACCGTCGGCTTGGGCACATCCAGCCGCTGACAAAGCTCGGCCGCGGTGATGGCCCGGTCTTCCTTCAGCATTGTTTCGATCAAGGCAAAGGCACGAAGCAGGGTCGAATTGGTTGTGCTGGCAGCTGTGCTCATAATCCCTCCCGGATGAATGTGACCGCATGTTATCACAGCGCCGCTTGAATACGCTGCGCAAACTGCAGACTGAGAACCTCATCCTCCTCCAACGTCCTGCCACTGACTCCCACGGCACCAATCAGTTTGCCGTCATCAAACAAGGGTTGGCCGCCGGGAAGCGAGGTCAGACCATCATCCTTGAAATCACCCAATGAAAGCTGCTCTTCCAACAGTCGCTGCCGGAATAAAGCCGTCGGCATTTCCATCCTTGATGAGCTATAGGCCTTGCCCATGGCAATTGTAACAAGCCGCTGAGGCGCATCATTCATACGGTATAGATGAACCAGAGAACCGCTGCTGTCCACAATCGCGAAACAAAGTGGCCGCCCGCCGTCTTCGGCAATATGCTCGGCCATAGACAGAGTCACACCTGCCCATGTCATGAAGTTGATATTCAAAATACATCCTGATTCTTTAGTGTGCAGCAAAGCCCAAGCGGAGCCAGAAGGCGTCGCTTGGGCATAATGAAAAATCACAGCAGCAACAGCGAAATTTCCGGTAAATAGGTAATCATCAGCAACACGGCAATCATTACCAACAGATATACCCAGACGGCTTTGGCCAAGCCACCAATGCTGACGTTGGCAATGCCACTGGCCACAAACAAGTTGACGCCCACCGGTGGCGTAATAAAACCAATGGCCAGATTCATCACCATGATGACCCCGAAGTGCACCGGGTTTACTCCCACGGCGGTCACCAACGGCAGTAATATGGGAGTCAGGATCACAATGGCGGCCAACGCTTCCATAAAAATGCCGATCCACAGCAGGAAGATGTTAATCATAATCAGGATGATCAGCTTGCTGGACGTCAGCGCCAGGATAGCCTCGGCAATGATTTCAGGGATCTGCTCTATGGTCATGATATTGCCGAAGATAGTCGCCATGGCCATCAGCACAATAATAATGGATGAAATATTCGCCGCTTCCTGACTCGCCCCCCACAAGCTGCTCAATGACAGCTCCCGGTGAACAAAAAGTCCCACAACCAGCCCGTAGAGTGCGGCTACCGCTGCGGCCTCTGTCGGTGTCATGATGCCGCCATAGATCCCGCCCAGCACAATCACCGGCACCATCAGTGCCCACTTGGCCTGCCAGGCTGCGCACATAAAGGTTTTCAGAGAGCGCTCACGGATTTCACCATGCCAGCCATTTTTTCTGGAAATCAGATAGGCAACCAGCATCAATGCTGCCCCCATGATCAACCCGGGGATAATACCGGCGATAAACAGCTTGCCAATGGATACCTGAGCCGACACGCCATACACCACAAAGGGGTTGCTGGGGGGAATAATCACCCCGATGGCACCGGCACAGGCCACAATTGTCGCGGCAAAATACTTGTCATAACCCCGGGCAATCATGGCCGGAATGGTGATAGAGCCGATGGCTGCGACGGTAGCCGGACCCGAACCGCTGATAGAGGCAAAGAAAATACAGGTCATGATACTGGCCAGAGCCATACCCCCGGGCAACGCCCCCACCAGTTCATCTCCCAACGCCAGCAATCGCCGTGACAGACCACCCGCTCCCATAAAGACGCCGGCGGCAATAAAGAAGGGAATGGCCATGATAGGAAAGGAGTCGATAGACGAGAAAGCAACCTGCGCCAGATAATCTACCGGCAGGGTTCCAGCCCCCAATACCGTGGTCAGCCCCGCCAGTCCCAGAGCAAAGGCAATGGGCACTCCCAATACGAGAAAAAGGGTAAAGTAGCCAAATAACAACAGGGAAGCGCTCCAGTCATCGGAGAGCATGACGGGTAAAAACAGTAACACCGACAGTGCCATCCCCATGGCTACACTCGGCAACGTCATGCCCCTGCTTTGTCGCCACAATGTCTGCAGGGTACGTATGCCCATCAAGCCAAAACCAACAGGCAATATCAGATAAGGAATGTAGTATCCGATTTGCAACGCCGGCGTGGTCTGAGGCATTTCTAATTGCATCCTGACGTAGTCAAGCCCCATATATGCAAACAGGCAAACCAATATCAGAGTACAGAAATCAATCATGACCCAGAGGATATTTTGCCAGTGTGCTGATAGCCGGTTGTGCAATACATCCACCCGGATACCTCCCCGGTTCAGGATGGAGAGAGACACGGCAAGATAGGAAATCCAGATAAAAATGTAGCGGGCCAGCTCTTCGGTCCATACACCCCAACCGACGGCACTTTTTACCCGGACACGCAAGGCCTCGGTATCCAGCCAGTGACCGAACATACGTTCAAAGCCCGGTGTAGCAATCAATTCCAGTAAGGTAGATATGCCATACCTGAAAAAAGTCTGATAATTAATGATGAAAATCATCACTATCAAACCAATAAACAGGAAAGGCTTTTCAACGTTATTAAATATATTTGCCAGTGGATATGCGCTTTTTATTTCCGCCTGGCTGACGCGAGGTTTTAACAGTTCCATAAGGCCGCTCCGGCACAGTCCTTCAGCCAATAAAACGGGCGGACCTTATCATCCCCCCCAGGCTCAACGCCGGCGTCAGTGATCGTGACGCCGGCACTTTTATGCAGAAACGCTGCGTTTACTGCTGGGTTTCCTGAACCAGTTCAAGCAAATCGTCCGGCAGGTTGGCTGCAAATTCTTCAAATACCGGCTTGGTCAACTCGCGGAACCTTGCCTGCTCTTCCTTCGTGGTCTGGTGAATCGCAATCCCGGCATCAATCATACCCTGGCGCGCTTTTTCCTCATTTTCAGGATAGGCTTGCGTACGTTGATAGGTCACCGCTTCCTGAGCAGCTGCTTCAATGACCTCCTGGGCCTCCACCGGCAGGGAGTCCCACCACTTCTTGTTGGCCATGGCCACTTGCATGCCATAGTTGTGCGCAGAGGTGACGGCATATTTCAGATTTTCATGATGTTTGGCACCAAACATGTGAGGGAAAGTATTGCCCTCCGCATCAATGGTGCCCTGTTGCAAGGCGGTATACACCTCACCCCAGGCAATAGGGGCCGGGTTCGCACCCAAGGCTTTTGCTACCGCAACTTCTACTGGTGAGTCAGTCGTCCTCATTTTCAGCCCAGACAAGGAATCGGGTCCTGAAAGCGGCTTGCTGCTGGACACAAAATTACGATAGCCATACTCGGCATACATGATCGGCTGCAGGCCAATGTCATTAGATACCTGCTCAAAGTAAGTATTCAAGGGACCGCCCTTATCCAGGGACTGATAGAGTTTCTCCTGATGCTCGGGGCTGGTGATATAAGGCAGGTCGAACACCTGAAATAACGGGGAAAAGCTCGCCAGGTTGGGGGTCGAGCTTACGCCAATTTCCAGCGTGCCCCGCTGCGCTCCTTCTACCAGCACCCGGTCGCTGCCAAGAATGGCTCCCGGGAACAACTGAACCCGGATTTTACCATCCGATTTTTCCTTCACCAGATCGGCAAACTTCTCATAGGCCTGAGTAATGTGATTACCCGGGGGCGCGGTATGCGCCAGCTTCATCTTGAGCTTGGGTCCTGAGTAATCGGCCATGGCTGCTGAGCTGACCGACATGGCCAGTACGACGGAAGACAAAACAAACGAAACTGCTTTCATAAGATAACCTCGTCCTTGGTTAGAACCACCATTACAAAAAATTAACAACTGAGACTATATTAACCAATCAACATTTGTGTCAACGACAAAACCAATAAAAACGATACAAAAAATATCGAAAAAATAACTACCAAGTTAAAAATAAGTAACTACCATGGGTTCAGTACGTTTTCTGATTGCTTGTAAAAAGGCCCTTCAACCAGGTGTTGGAGACCGTGCCTACTGCAACTTGCCAGGTGATAAGTCATGTCTCTGTATCAAAACCAGGTGTTCGGCGAATTCGACTATATCGTGGTGGGTGCCGGCTCGGCCGGGTGCGTGCTGGCCAACCGGCTCAGTGAAGATCCCCGTATCCGGGTACTGCTGCTGGAAGCCGGTGGCCGGGACAGCAACCCCTGGATCCATATTCCGGTCGGCTACTTCAAAACCATGCACAACCCGGCCACTGACTGGTGTTACCAGACCGATCCGGATGAAGGCATTGACGGCCGACGATTGCAGTGGCCCAGAGGCAAGGTGCTGGGCGGATCCAGCTCACTCAACGGACTGCTCTATATCCGCGGTCAGCACCAGGACTACGACCACTGGGCCGCCCTCGGCAACGAAGGCTGGAGTTATCGGGAAGTACTGCCCTATTTCAAAAAATCTGAATGTCAGTCCAGAGGAAAAAATGACTATCACGGTGTGGATGGCCCGCTTAAGGTGTCCGATTTACGCCTGCGCCGGGAAATTGCCGACCGCTTTGTCACCGCGGCCAGGCAAACCGGCATTCCGGCCAATCCGGATTTCAACGGTGCTGAACAGGAAGGTGTCGGCTATTTTCAGCAGACCGCCTACAAGGGGTTGCGTTGCAGCAGTGCCAAGGCCTTTCTGCGTCCGGCGCTCAAACGCCCCAATCTAACCCTGCTCACTCATGCCCATACCCGCCGCATACTGCTGGAAGGAAAACAGGCGACCGGCATTGAGTTTGAGCATAAGGGCAAACGGCTGCTGGCCCGTGCAACCCGAGAGGTAATATTGAGCGCCGGCGCTATCGGCTCGCCGCAGATCCTGCAATGTTCTGGCATCGGGGATCCCGCACATCTGGCCTCAGTTGGGGTGGAATGCCGTCATGCCCTGCCCGGCGTGGGAGAAAACCTGCAGGATCACCTGCAGATCCGTCTGGTCTTCAGGACCAGCTGCAAAACCCTGAACGATGAAGTTAATCATCCGGTGAAAAAGCTCGGCGTAGGCATGCAGTATGCGTTTTCCCGCACTGGCCCTTTGACCCTGGCCGCCAGCCAGGTGTGTGTGTTTACCCGCTCCCGGGAAGATCTGGAACGACCGGATATTCAGTTCCACATGCAGCCACTGAGTGCCGACAAGCCCGGTGAAGGTGTTCATCCCTTTTCCGCCTTCACCGCCTCGGTGTGCCAGCTGCGTCCCCACAGCCGGGGCCGCATTCGCATTATCAGTGCCGATCCGCACCAGTACCCGTCCATTCAGGCCAACTACCTGTCGGCCGAAGAAGACTGCCGGGTGGCGGTGGACGCCATCAAGGTTGCCCGCCGTATTGCCGAGGCCGAAGCACTGAAACCGGTGATCCTCGATGAGCACGTGCCCGGACGCCAGTACCAGAGCGACGAACAATTATTGGAAGCGGCCAGAAAGTTCAGCCAGACCATTTATCATCCCACCAGTACCTGCAAAATGGGGCAGGATGACATGGCGGTGGTCGACAGCCGGCTGAGAGTACATGGCATTGAGGGACTGCGAGTGGCCGATGCCTCCATCATGCCGGTTATCGTGTCCGGCAATACCAATGCGCCTTCCATTATGATCGGGGAAAAAGCCGCCGACATGATTAAGGAAGATCAACGACACGGCTGATCAAGGCCCAGATTCGAAAACACCAAAATGACAACGGGTTATGCCAAAAGCATAACCCGTTGAAATCTTCATCCAGCAGACCAGCCTGAACTCAGCGCCGCCATACCACCGGGAACCAGTCTTCTCGCATGCGGTCGCCGGTTTGCAGGTTGATGCCGTCAAAGGGTGGTGAAGTAGGTCCGCCCCGGTTTACATAACGCACATCGTCGCCCATAAAGCGGGTGGAAAAGGCCCGGCGGCGATTCTGAGTCTGGTTGCCCGGCGCGCCGTGCACGGTTTTGAAGTTAAACAGCAGGGCATCACCCAGCTCCATTTCCGGAATCATGATCTCGAAATCACCATTGTCGATATCCGGCATCTCCATATAGGGGCTGTCGTCGGTATACCAGGACGCATTGGTGGACCACTTGCTCGGGCGCACCGGCTTGGGCCAGCGGTGGGAGCCCAGTACCACCTGCAGGGCATTTTCTGGGGTGATGGGATCGAGCGGTATCCAGTAACTGCCGGTCTGCTCGCCGTCCACACAGTAATAAGGGTTATCCTGATGCCAGGGGGTGGCCTTGGAGGTGCCCGGCTCCTTCACCAGAATATGCTCGTGAAACACCTGAATGGCGTTCGAGCCGGTGGCCTCACCCACAATGGCGGCACCGGGCGACTGCTCTATCCACTGGCGAAATTCGGGAATACGCTGCCAGTTGCAGTAATCTTCAAAGAAACGGCCGGTATCGGTGCCGGTCACGTTTTCGCGGCCATGCTCACTGGGGTTTTGCAGCACTCGGTCAAAACCGGCACGCAGCGGCTCAATCCAGTCTTTAAATACGCCCTTGATCACGATGGCACCATCACGCTGATAGGCGGCCTTCTGCTCGTCGGTCAGCCAGATATTGCTGGCAATGGCTGTGGTCATGTCCCTCTCCTTCCCCGGTATTTGATGACAGCTCGACTTTAACAGTCTTTTTACATAGCATAAAAATATAGATTTAATATAAAGTGCATAACCTAATGGCTATACCATTTACTTTTCGTCAGCTCAGTTACTTTGTGGCAGTAGCCCAGCACGGCAGCATCAGCCGGGCAGCCGTTGCCCTGCATGTGTCTCAACCCTCTGTGTCCATTGCTATTAATCAGCTGGAAGGTCTGCTCGGCCAGCCGTTGTTTCAGCGCCATCGTGGTCAGGGGGTGAGCCTGAGCCCAAGGGGAGAAACGCTGTTTAATGAAGCACGACATATTCTTACCCTGTCGCACAACCTGCTGGACGACAAACATGAAAATACCGATGACGTGCAAGGCCAGCTGGTGATTGCCTGCTTTCGGGATATAGCGCCCTACTATCTGCCGCGTCTGGTGAGTGAGTTTGAGCGTCGCTACCCCAAGGTCAGAGTCAGTATGCAGGAGCAGGATCTGGCCGGTGTACGGGAGTTTCTGGAGCAGGGCAAGGCAGAGTTGGTGCTGAGCTACGGCCTGAGCCTGCCACCGGAATGTCGCACCCATGTGCTCAATGAGCTCAAACCATACGCCCTGTTGCCGGTCGATCACGCACTGGCGCAACAACCCAGCATCAGCCTGGCGCAACTGGCCGCTGACACCCTGATCCTGCAGGACCTGCCCCTGACCCGGGAATACTTTTTGTCTCTGTTCTGGCACCGGGATCTGCAGCCGGCCCGCATTCATTACACACTGTCGTTTGAAATGCAGCGCGGTCTGGTGGCCCACGGCCATGGCGTGGCGCTGTCGTGCACCCGGCCCGCCGGCGATCAAAGCTACGACGGCGCGGCCATCGCCTGTGTGCCGCTGCATGACGATGTGCCGCCCCAGCGGGTGGTGCTGGCACGGGCTTCAGACTTTCCGCTGTCGTTGCCGGCACGGCTGTTTGTGGAGCAGATTACCGGCAGGACCATGGCACCATGACTCAACCCAGCTGGATACTGTTGCGCGGGCTGGCCCGGGAGTGCCGCTATTGGGGAGACTTTCCAAAGCAACTGGCCACTCGGCTTAACGCACAAGTGCAGTGTCCGGAGCTCTATGGCAACGGCATTTATCACCAGCAAAAAAGTGCCACTTTCATAGCGGATATGGTCGACCAGCTGCGTCGCGAAGTAACTATACGCCGGCCGGTTTATCTGCTCGGGCTGTCAATGGGCGGCATGATTGCCATTGAATGGGCTGCTCGCTACCCACGGGAGGTTACCGGTCTGGCTTTGGTGAACTCAAGCAGCACTCTTAACCCCTTCTGGCTGCGCCTTCGGCCCAAGGCCCAGCTGGAAGTGGGACTTGCACTGCTGATGAGCAGAGCGCAAAGAGAGAGGCTTATCTACCGCCTTACCTGCAATCATCGCCATGATAGCGATACCTTACTGCCAGGCTGGATACACTACGCCAACCAGTATCCCACCGCTCACCGCAACTTTGTGCGCCAGCTTGTTGCTGCTGCCCGCTACCGAGTGCCGGCCAGCAACTTGCCTGTAAATCCGCTTGTGCTGTGTGGCCTGGAGGATCATCTGGTTAATCCATTATGCAGCCAGACACTGGCACAGCACCTGCGTGTTTCCTTGCATCAGCATCCCCGGGCCGGCCACGATCTGCCCCACGATGCTCCTGACTGGCTGCTGAGCAAGCTGGCCCGACATTCAGACCAGCAAGGCTTGGATTAAAGCACCTGTGCCGCTATCCAGCCGAACAGGATCAAAGGAATGTTGTAGTGAATAAAGGTAGGGATCACCGAATCACGAATGTGATCGTGCTGGCCGTCGGCATTCAGACCGGCGGTGGGGCCCAAAGTGGAGTCGGACGCCGGTGAGCCTGCATCGCCCAGCGCGCCGGCGGTGCCTACCAGTGCCAGAGTAGCCAGCGGCGAGAAACCAAAACTGATGGCCAGCGGCACATAAATGGCGGCAATAATGGGAATGGTGGAAAACGAGGAGCCGATGCCCATGGTAATAAACAGGCCCACCAGCAGCATGACCAGCGCCGCCAGTCCCGGATTATTGCCAATCAGCGCGCCCGAGCCGGTCACCAGCTCAGGGATAGCACCGGATGCCTTCATCACGCCGGCAAAGCCCGAGGCGGCAATCATAATAAAGCCGATCAGCGCCATCAGCCGCATGCCCTGAGTGAACACATCGTCCTGATCCTTCCACTTGAACAGGCCGTTCATCGACAGCAAGGCAAAGCCCAGCAAGCCACCCAGCACCATGGAGCCGGTGGTCAGCTGCACCACCAGCGCACCCACTATGGCTACACCTATCATCATCAGCTGTTTGCGGCTGAGCTGCGGCCGGCTGGCTTTATCCTGCTTTACCTCATTCAGTGGCGACTGATAGCCGCGAGGACGGCGATAACTGAACAGCACCGCCACCAGCAGCCCCAGCAGCATGCCCAGCGCCGGCAACAGCATGGCCTTGGGAGCCATGGCAGTGGTTACCTGCATACCCAGCTCTGCACCGGCCTGATTCACGCTGTTGGTGAGAATATCGTTAAGAAAAATGGTGCCAAACCCTACGGGTGTGGTCATGTACATAATGGTAATACTGAAGGTGATCACACAGGCCACGGCACGGCGGTCCAGCTGCAGCATGTTCATCAGCCCCAGCAGGGGCGGCACCAGAATGGGAATAAAGGCAATATGCACCGGCACCACAGTGCCCGATGCCGCCCCCACCAGGATCAGCGCAACAAACAGCAGCCACTTTACACCGCCGGGAGTAGTCTGCTCACCAGCACCACGCCGGGCCCCCACCCAGGCCAGCGCCTTGTCGGATACCATGGCGGTAATGCCGGTGCGCGACAGCGCCACCGCAAAGGCTCCCAAAGTGGCATAAGCCAATGCTACTGTCGCACCGCCGCCCAGCCCCTCATTAAACGACGAAATCACCTGATCCACCGACATGCCGGCCCAGAGCCCGCCCACCAGAGCCGCCACTACCAGCGAAAACACCACAGACACCCGGGCCAGACACAGGCCCACCATTACCAGAATCGCCAGCACAATCGCATTCATCGGATCCTCTCCCCTTTTACTCACATCCTGTTAAGGGTGCATCGGCCCCGACACACAAAAATTATTTAACATTGATAACAAATTAAGCATAAATATAGTTTCTATATGGTTGGCGTAGCCTTAAGGCTATGTTCAGCCTGCCAGTGCCTGTTTGATCAATGCCAGCATGGCAGGCGACAAGGGCAGTGCCAGCGCTGCCGTCTGCCCTTGTGCAGACATTTTACCCCAGGTTTTGGCAATAATGCTCACCACCTTGGCGTCGTCGTGGCCGGCAGCAAAGTCTTCAAGATAAAACTGCAGAAACACCAGACAAATCACATCTTCCAGCAGCTGGACTTCTGCATCCTGCTTCAGGCGTTGCTTCAGCAACAGGGCGCTCACCCGTTGTTGGGCTTTTTGATCGTAACCGGCTTCAGCCATGAGATGGCCGGTAAGATCGGCGTGATATTGCGCCAGTTCACTGCGCCAGCGCTTATAACCGGCTCTGTCCATGGGGTAATCGGAACGGGGAATGGCCCAGCGGCGAATATGCTGAGCCCGGGCGGCAATGTGCAGCAGCTCGCCGGCATCGGGCGCAAACATCTTGAGTTGTTGCGTCATGCGTTCACTGTAAAGGCGCTCTTTGGGCCAGTCTTTTCCTGCAACCGTCTGACGGTTGGGATCCTGCTCATTCACTTGATCAATGCTGCTGATCACTTGCTCAAAACCCGATGATGGCGTCATTTGGCTAATTCCTTGCTCACAATGGCCGCAATAATACCGGCTGCAGCCCGCTTGCTCGAGCCTCAAGCACAAAAAATGCAAAAAATCATTGATGCATTTCAAATGTACCTATATTATCCCACTCCATTAAGTGTCATATTTAATGCAACTTTAAAGGCAAACGAGGTACTCATGCTGGAAGCCCGCACCATTGAAATCGTGAAAAGCACCGTTCCCCTGCTGGAGTCGGCCAACACCGCCCTGACCGAACATTTCTACCAGCGGATGTTTCGCGACAATCCCGAGCTGAAAGATGTGTTTAACCTCAGCCACCAGAATACCGGTCGCCAGCCTGCCGCCCTGTTTGCCGCCGTACTGGCCTATGCCAAAAACATCGACAACCCCGCCGTACTGAGCACAGCTGTAGAGCGCATCGCTCAGAAGCACACCGGTTTTTCCATTCAGCCGGAGCAATACGCCATTGTGGGCCATCACCTGCTGGAAACCATTAAAGAGCTGGCTCCCGATGCCGCCACACCGGAAGTGATTGATGCCTGGGCTCAGGCCTACGGTGCCCTGGCCGACATCTTTATTGGCCGCGAAGAGCAAATTTATTCAGAAAAGGAAACTCAAACCGGCGGCTGGCGTGGCACCCGCAACTTTGTGGTAAAAGAAAAGCAAGTGGAAAGCGAGCTTATCACCAGTTTTCTGCTGGCCCCTGCCGACGGCGGCGCCGTGGTCGGCTTCAAGCCCGGTCAGTACCTTAACCTGCACCTGGTTTCCGACCAGCTGGCGCATCACGAATATCGCCAATATTCACTGTGCCAGGCATCCAATGGTGAAAACTACCGCATTGCGGTCAAACGTGAGCAGGGTGGCGTGGTCTCCAACTTTATGCACGATCAGGTTCAAGTGGGCGATACCCTGCAGGTGCTGCCGCCTTCCGGCGACTTCTTTATGGACGTGACTCCGCAAACCCCTGTAGTACTGCTGTCTGGCGGCGTAGGTCTGACCCCCATGCGCGCCATGCTGGATCAGCTGCTGAGTCAGGGCCATCAGGCTTCTGTTCACTGGCTGCATGCCTGTGAGAACGGCGCTCAGCACGCCTTCAAAACAGACATTCAGGCCCGCCGCCAGGCTCATGCCAATCTGGAAACTCATATCTGGTATCGACAGCCGCAGGAGGCCGACCGCCCGGCGGAAGATTATGACGCCACCGGCCTGATGGATCTCGGCAAGCTCAGAGACGCCATCTGCCAGCCCGGTGCTCACTACTATTTCTGCGGCCCCGTGCCCTTTATGGCCATGGTAAAAGAAACCCTGTCCGGCTGGGGCATTGCCGACGACCAGCTGCACTATGAAGTATTCGGCCCACACCAAAGCCTGTAACCACAGCACGCTCTAATACAAGGCCCGGCTGCTTGCAGCCGGGCCTTGTTTGATCTAAACAGAAGACGTCTTCGCTTCGCCATCGCGAAGGGTTAAATGGAGTTTTCTATGAACATCAATGCGCTGCAAACCCTGCTGTTTGTTCCCGCCAACCGCCCCGAGCGGTTTGCCAAGGCCCTGAGCAGTGGTGCCGATGCCGTTATCATCGATCTGGAAGATGCTGTGCCCCCGGCAGAAAAGGACGCTGCTCGCAGCACCCTGGCCCACTGGCTTACCGAGCAACCTCCGGCCTCGGTATTGGTGCGCATAAACGGCACCGACACGCCCTGGTTCAATCAGGATGCCGCCCTGTGCCGTGCCGATGCGGTGGCCGCCATAGTGGTGCCCAAGGCGGAAGATCCCGATGCCCTCACTGAACTGGCCAATGCCAGCGACAAACCCCTGCTGCCTTTTATTGAATCAGCCAGAGCCCTGGCTCTGCTCAATGATATAGCCACCGCCAATGGCGTGGCCCGGCTGCTGTTCGGCCAGCTCGACATGGCGCTGGATCTGGCCATGGACTATCCGCCTCCGGCCGGCGAGCCCCAAGATCAAACCCCTTTTTTGCCCATTCGCAGCCAGCTGGTGGTCACCTCCCGGGCTCACGAGCTGGCCGCACCGCTGGATGCGGTGTATACCGCCTTTAACGATGACGAAGGTCTGCAGAACTATGTGCGGGAAGGGGCGAAACTGGGCTTTGGCGGTGTTTTGCTGGTGCATCCGCGTCAGGTGGCTCCGGCCACTCAGGCGCTGGCCCCTACTCAGGCGCAAATCAACTGGGCAGATAAGGTCATGGCGGCCAATGAACAAACAAACGGAGCCGTGGTGGCGGTCAATGAACATATGGTAGACAGTCCGGTGGTCGCCCGGGCCCGGCGTATTTTGCAGCATAATCGCCATTAAGCAGCAGGGCCGGCAATGGCCGGCCCTGCGCTCACGAAAACGGCAACTTACAGTTTTTTCTGTACGTCTCTTGCCGCATCCTGAACCACTTCACCGCCGCGCTCTATGTCTTTACCGGCACCGGCAAAGGTGTTGCAACCAGCCAGGTTCAGTGTCAGTGCTGCTAACACTAATAAGATTGTCTTTCTCATCATATGAGTCCTTATTTTGAGTACCACGAAAGCAGTATAGACACGAAAACATCCCAACACATGAACTGTCATCATCACGGGAGTATGATGAAGCCATTGTTTATTCAACGGAGCCTTCTTTATGCTTTCCGTGTTCTGGCAGTTCTTTATGTTGGGTTGTGTCAGCTTTGGTGGCCCTGCTGCCCATATCGGCTATTTTCAGCGTCATTTCGTGCAAAAACTGGGCTGGATAGCGCAGGATCGGTTTGCCTCAACAATGGCGTTATGCCAGTTTCTGCCCGGCCCCGCCTCCAGCCAGCTGGGCTTTGCCATCGGTTATCAGCGCGCCGGCCTGGGCGGGGCCATTGCCGCCTTTATCGGTTTTACCCTGCCCTCGTTCGGGCTGATGCTGGCACTCGCCCTGCTGGGGCAGCATTACGCCAACTCTCCCGTTACCTCGGCGGTGGTAAGCGGCCTTAAGCTGTTTGCCCTGGTGGTGGTGGCCGATGCGGTGCTGACCATGGCCGGCCAGTTCTGTCGCCGGCGCCTGAGTCTGGCTCTGGCGGTGGGAACCTCCGCGGGGCTTTGGCTCTGGCCCGGGCTGCTGGCCCAGTTTATTGCCCTGCTGGCCGCCGCCGTGGTCGGAGCCATATTGCTTACCCGCGACAGCGGCGAGCCAGTGCGCAAGGCCTTTATTAACTGGCCGTTTTTATTGTTGTTCGCCGCCTTGTTTGCAGGCCTGCCGCTGCTGGCCCATGGTGGCTCGGCGGGGCTGTTTGCCGACTTTTATCAGGCCGGCAGCCTGGTATTTGGCGGCGGCCATGTGGTGCTGCCCCTGCTGCAGAACCTGCTGGCAAACGATCTTTCCAGTGAAGTGTTTCTGACCGGTTACGGCGCAGCCCAGGCCATGCCCGGTCCCATGTTCAGCCTGGCCAGCTTTCTGGGTGCCGAGCTGCTGCCCGCCAGCCCGCTGCTGGGTGCACTGGTGGCCACCTTTGGCATTTTTTTACCGGGCTTTTTGCTGGTGCTGGCGTTTATTAACGGCTGGCAGGCACTGGCGGCCAATCCGCGCATGGCCGGTGCCATTGCCGGGGTGAATGCCTCTGTGGTGGGGTTATTGCTGGCGGCCCTGTATCAGCCGGTATTTGTGGCCAGTGTCACCGGTGCGCCGGCGCTCGCAGCGGCGGCGCTGGGTTTGCTGGCACTGCGCGTGTTCCGTTGCCCGCTGCTGGTGCTTATTCCGGCCTTTATGTTACTGGGTGTGTGGTTGTAAAACGGTTTGTCTGTAAAAGGTCGGGGAAACGGCCCACTTCCCCGACACGCTTCAAGCCCCTCCCTGGGACGCTCGGCAAATGCATCTGACCGCCAAGGATGGCGAAAATGCCGAAAATGCAGGAGCAACTTTTCGGCCATGGCATTTGATCGGTCGTTGAAGTGGTTCCCTTTCCCCTCCCCTTCATGCCCTGCGTAGTCTGTTCAGAAAAACAGACAACACTGTTGTGAGCTCTGAGGGACTAAGAAAAGCTTAAAACTCTACCTTAACTGCGGCGGCGGCCTGGCGCGCCTTTTCCCTTGCAGCGTCAATGCTGTTGCTCAGGGCCAGGGCCACGCCCATACGGCGGCGGCCATTGATTTCCGGCTTGCCGAACAGGCGCAGATCCGTGTCGGGCTGGGCCAGAGCTTCACTCAGGTTGCCAAAGGTGGTCTGGGTGGACTCCCCTTCCGGCAGGATCACCGCCGAGGCCGCCGGGCCATACTGACGAATCGCAGGAATGGGCAGGCCGAGAATGGCACGAGCGTGCAGGGCGAATTCCGACAGGTTCTGGGAAATCAGGGTCACCATGCCGGTGTCATGAGGCCGGGGCGAGACTTCGCTGAACAGCACCTCATCACCGCGAATAAACAGCTCCACGCCAAACAGACCCAGGCCACCCAGAGCAGCAGTGACCTTCTCCGCCATGGCTTCAGCCGCTGCCAGCGCCGCCGGGCTCATGGCCTGAGGCTGCCAGGACTCGCGATAGTCGCCGTCTACCTGCACATGGCCAATGGGCGCACAGAAGCGGGTGCCGCCTACATGACGCACGGTCAGCAGGGTAATTTCGTAATCAAATTCCACAAAGCCTTCCACTATCACACGGCCGCCGCCGGCACGACCGCCTTCCTGCGCATAATGCCAGGCGGCATCGATATCGGCCTCGGTTTTCACTGTGCTCTGGCCCTTGCCCGACGAGCTCATAATGGGCTTGACCACACAGGGCAGGCCAACCTCGGCCACGGCGGCGCGAAACTCGTCTTGGGTGCCGGCAAAGCGATAAGGCGAGGTGGCAAGCCCCAGCTCTTCCGCTGCCAGCCGGCGAATGCCTTCCCGGTTCATGGTGAGCTGAGTGGCCCGGGCGGTGGGCACCACGTTAAAGCCTTCCCGCTCAAGCTCGGCCAGGGTATCGGTGGCAATGGCCTCGATCTCGGGCACGATAAAATGCGGCTGCTCTTGTTCTATCACGGCACGCAGGGCAGCACCGTCGAGCATGGAAATCACATGGGAACGGTGAGCTACCTGCATGGCCGGCGAGTTGGCATAGCGATCCACCACTATCACTTCAACGCCCAAGCGTTGCAGCTCAATCACCACTTCCTTGCCCAGCTCACCGCCGCCGCACATCAAAACCCGGGTGGCAGTTGCCGAGAGGGGGGTACCCAGAGTTGTCATAACAGAAGTCCTGTTTTGTGAGAAAGCGCGCATTATAACAACTCGGGTCTGTTATGCGCCCCTGAACCGTTTCAGCCGCAGGGCATTACTCACCACAAACACGCTCGACAGCGCCATGGCACCGGCGGCCAGCATGGGCGACAGCAGCAGGCCAAAAGCCGGATACAGCACACCGGCCGCCACCGGGATCAGGCATACGTTGTAGGCAAAGGCCCAGAACAGATTTTGGCGAATATTGCGCAGGGTGGCATGACTGATGGCCAGCGCCTGAGGCACGGCGCGCAGATCGCCGCGCATCAGCACCACGTCGGCCGCCTCAATAGCAATGTCGGTGCCGGTGCCAATGGCCAGCCCCACATCCGCCGCCGCCAGTGCCGGCGCATCGTTAATGCCGTCGCCCACAAAGGCCACTGTGCCGTGCCGCTGGCGCAGGTGCTCCAGGGCTTCCACCTTGCCATCAGGCATCACTTCGGCCTCAACGGCATCTATGCCCAGCTGGGTAGCAATGGCCTCGGCCGTGCCCTTGTTGTCACCGGTGATCATGGCCACCTTGAGCCCCTGCTGATGCAGGGCGGCAATGGCATCGGGCGTGCCTTCCTTGATGCGGTCCGCCACCGCCAGAATGGCCGCCGGTTTGCCGTCGATAGCGGCATAAAGCGGCGTTTTACCTTCATCAGCCAGCTTGTGAGCGGTGTCGGCAAACACCGAGAGATCCATATCAAGGGATTTCAGGTAACGATCCGCCCCCACCTCCACTCGCACGCCGTCGATCTTTGCCTTTACGCCCATGCCGGTAACGGTGTCGAACTCGCTTACTTCAGGTAGATTAAGGTCCCGTTCTCGTGCCGCCGCCAGCAGGGCCTCGGCAATGGGATGCTCGGAGCGCTGCTCCACGGAAGCAATTTGCGCCAGCACCTCGTCCTTATCAAAGCCTTCGTTCACTTGCAGATCGGTGAGTTCAGGCTTGCCTTCAGTCAGGGTGCCGGTCTTGTCAAAGGCGATCACCTTGACCCCGCGCAGCGCCTGCAGCGCCTCGCCCTTGCGAAACAACACGCCCAGCTCGGCGGCCCGGCCGGTGCCCACCATAATGGAGGTGGGCGTGGCCAGCCCCATGGCACAGGGGCAGGCAATGATCAGCACCGCCACCCCGTTGACCAGGGCAAAGCTGAGCGCCGGTGCCGGCCCCAGCCACCACCAGAGCATAAAGGTGAGCAAGGAAAGGGTCATGACCACAGGAACAAACACACCGGTCACCTTGTCGACCAGCGCCTGAATAGGCAGTTTGGCCCCCTGAGCCTGCTCCACCATGCGAATAATTTGCGAAAGCCGGGTCTCTTTGCCCACTTGCGTGACTTCCACCAGCAGCGAGCCCTTGTTGTTGACAGTGCCGCCGGTGACCTCACTGCCCTTTTGCTTTTCTACCGGATCAGGTTCACCGGTCAGCATGGACTCGTCCACCCAGGAAGCCCCTTCCACGACGGTGCCGTCTACCGGAATGCGCTCCCCCGGGCGTACCCGCACTTTGTCTTTTACTCTCACCCGTTCAAGAGGCACTTCTTCGGTGCTGCCATTTCGTTCCACTCTGGCCGTGGGTGCCTGCAGGCCGAGCAGCTTTTCAATGGCCTCGCCGGTGCGCCCCTTGGCCCGCGCCTCAAGAAAACGCCCCAGCAGAATCAGGGTGACGATCACCGCCGCCGCCTCAAAATACACCTGCCGGCTGCCGGCAGGCAGCCAGTGCCCGGCAAAGGTAGCCACGGTGGAATAGCCCCAGGCGGCCAGCCCCCCCAGCGCCACCAGCGAGTTCATTTCGGGTGCCCCGCGCAGCAGCGCCGGCAGCCCTTTTTTCAAAAACAGCAAGCCCGGGCCAAACAGCACCAGACTGGCCAGCACAAACTGAATGCGCCAGTTCAGGGCTTGCCCCAGGGTGTTGTTAATCCATTCATGCATGCCGGGCACAAAGTGCGCGCCCATTTCCAGCACAAACACCGGCAGGGTAAGCACAGCGGCCATGATCAGCGAGCGTTTCAGCGATTGCCGTTCCCGCTCGCGGCCATGCCCCTCGTCGGCCGCAGGCGCATCCTCGGCGGCCTCGGCACTAAAGCCGGCTTTTTCTACCGTGGCCACCAGGGCACTGATATCCTGACTGCCGGCAAGCCACTCCACATACGCACGCTCGGCAGCCAGATTGACACTGGCCGACAGCACGCCGGGCAGCCGGCTGAGTACTTTTTCTATCCGGCCAGTGCAGGACGCACAGCTCATGCCGCCAATCACCAGCTCCGCCTGCTCGGTCGGGCACTGGTAGCCGCCCTTGTTCACTGCTGCTACCAGCTCACTGGCGGCGGTGCCCTTGTCCAGCGCCAGCTCGGCACGGTTCGACGCCAGGTTTACGCTGACTGAACGCACCCCCGGCACATCGCTCAGGGCCTTTTCAACCCGGGAAACGCAAGACGCGCAGCTCATGCCCTCTATGAGCAAACGCAGCTCTGCTGATTTAGTGCTCATGGCTGCCTCCGCTGTTATTCGCAGTCGTAACCGGCGTCGCTCAGCGCCTCAATAATCTCTTCCCGAGGCAGGCAGGTACTGATGCTCACCTTACGGCTGGCCAGTTCAAAGTTCAGTTCGCAGTCCGGATCCAGCTCGGTCAAAATGCCGGAAATCACGCCTACACAGTGGCCACAGGTCATATCAGGTACGGTAAGAGTCAGCATGGTTTAGCTCCTTATGATGTTAAACACCCTTACTTTGAACCCTGACACAGGGGGAAGGTCAAGCCCCAAACAAAAAAGGCGGGCACAAGGCCCGCCAAAGCTACTTTGACATCGACGTATCAACCGGCTTAAACGAGTTCGGAAAGCACTTGTTCAAGCAGATCCAGACCTTCGCTAACCACCTCCAGCGGTGAGGTCAGGGCCGGCAAAAAGCGGATGACGTTGCCGCGTACACCGCAAGACAACAAAATCACACCTTTCTCGATTCCCTTCGCCACCACGGCTTTGGTCAGCTCCGGATTGGGCTGATCCACATCCCCGTTGTGTACCAGCTCCATCGCCACCATGGCACCCAGGTTACGCACCTGGCCGATATGGTGAGGATATTTGCTCTGCAGCTCGCTCAGACGCTTGTTCATCAGCTCGCCAATGGCCAGGGCTCTGTCGCACAACTGCTCTTCTTCAATAATGTTCAGCACTTCCAGACCGGCGGCGCAGGCCAGCGGAAAGGCGGCATAGGTGCCTCCCAGACCGCCCGGGTTGGCGGCATCCATGATGTCGGCCTTGCCCACCACGGCAGACAGCGGAAAACCGCCGGCAATGCCCTTGGCCATGGTCATCAGATCCGGTTCAATTCCAGCATATTCGGTAGCAAACAGCTTGCCGGTACGGGCGAAACCGGTCTGAATTTCATCACAAATCAGCACAATGCCGTGCTGATCACAGATAGCACGCAGTTTCTGCAGGAACGACGCCGGTGCCTGATAAAAACCACCTTCTCCCTGCACCGGTTCTATGATCAGCGCTGCTACCCGACCTGGCTCGATATCACAATGAAACAGTTCATCCAGCGCCTTGAGCGACTGCTCTTCGGTAACGCCATGATAGGCATTCGGGTACGGCAGGTGATAAATCTCATTCGGGAAAGGACCAAAACCCGCCTTGTAAGGGGCAACCTTGCCGGTCAGGCCCATGGCCATATTGGTGCGGCCATGAAAGCCGCCGTTAAAGGCAATGATGCCGCTGCGTTTGGTATGAGCACGGGCAATTTTCACCGCGTTTTCCACTGCCTCAGCACCTGTGGTGACAAAAATGGCTTTTTTGGCAGTGGGGCCCGGAGCCAGTGTTACCAGACGCTCGGCTAGCGCCACCACACTCTCGTAGGGCGTGACCATGGCACAGGTGTGACTGAAGCGCTGCAGCTGTTCGTTGACGGCAGCCACAATGCGCGGGTGGCTGTGGCCGGTGTTGACCACGGCAATGCCGGCGGCAAAGTCGATAAAGCGGTTGCCTTCCACATCCCAGATTTCATTATTTTTGGCACGATCGACATAAACCGGGGCCATGTTGCCCATGCCACGGGCAAAGACGGCGTCTTTGCGTTGCTGAAGTTGCTGGTTCTTGCTCATGATAATGCTCCTTTTTTCACGCTCAGCGAATGCCGCCCATGCACAGATATTTGGTTTCCATATAGTCCGCCAACCCTTCGGCAGAGCCTTCCCGGCCCAGACCGGATTCCTTCACGCCGCCAAAGGGGGCAATTTCGTTGGACAGAATGCCCTCGTTAATGCCGATCATGCCGTATTCCAGCTGCTCGGCAATGCGCCAGATGCGGCTGTGACTTTCAGTATAGAAATAGGCGGCAAGACCATAGGGAGTGTCGTTGGCAATGGCCACGGCCTCGGCATCATCCTTAAAGCGGATCACCGGTGCCACTGGGCCAAAAATTTCCTGATTGGCAATGGCCATTTGCTGGGTCACATTACCGAGAATAGTAGGCGCATAGAACAGCTCGCCGGCTGAATGACGGCGGCCACCGGTAACCAGGGTGGCACCTTCGCTCAGGGCAGCGTCTACCATGCCGGCAATCTTGTCGACGGCAGCCTTGTTGATTACAGGGCCAAGAGTGGTGGCCGCATCAAGACCGTTACCAATAACAAACTTTTCCACTTCCGCCTTGAAGCGGGCCATAAATTCATCGTAAATGCCATCCTGCACCAGAATGCGGTTGGCGCAGACACAGGTCTGACCGGCGTTACGGTATTTGGAGATAATGGCACCAGTGACGGCGGCGTCGAGATCGGCGTCGTTGAACACAATAAAAGGCGCGTTGCCACCCAGCTCCAGGCTGAGCTTTTTCATGGTATCGGCGCTCTGGCCATAAAGCAGCTTACCCACCCGGGTAGAGCCGGTGAACGACAGCTTGCGCACGCGAGAATCGCTGGTCAGCACATTCCCTACTGTTGCCGCCTGGCTGGAGGTGATCATGTTGATCACGCCGGCAGGAATGCCTGCCTGCTCGGCCAGCGCCATCAGCGCCAGGGCAGAAAACGGGGTTTCTTCAGATGGCTTGACCACCACGGTGCAGCCCGCCGCCAGCGCCGGGGCCAGCTTGCGGGTAATCATGGCGTTGGGAAAATTCCAGGGAGTAATGGCCGCCACCACGCCAATGGGCTGCTGAATGCTCAGGGCCCGCTTGTCGCCGGTGGGGGCAGAGAACACCTTGCCGTAGGCACGTTTGGCTTCTTCAGCATACCACTCAATGTAGGAGGCACCGTACAGCACCTCGCCACGGGTTTCAAACAGGGGCTTACCCTGCTCCTGGGTCATCAGCCGGGCCAGATCTTCCTTGTGCTCAATAATAAGATCAAACCAGTTGCGCAGCAGGCGGGCCCGCTCTTTGGGGTTAAGCGCACTCCAGGCCGGCAGTGCCCGGCTGGCGGCATCAATGGCAGCGCGGGTTTCGGTTTCGCCCATGTCGGGCACCTGGCCCAGATGATCGCCGTTGGCGGGGTTATAGACAGTAATGGTGTTGCCACTGCCGGCCTGACACCAGCGACCGTCGATATAACCGCTTTCTCTTACCAGGGTGCTGTTTACTGCAGAAATGCTCATTTAAGCTGCCTCATCTTGAGTCCATCCTCGCCCGCAAGTCCAATTGCCGTGAGCAGCGCCACAACGGCACGGGCCACTGTTTGACAACATGCTAGCCCCCGGCGCAAAGTCCGGTAAATCACCCCCTCTCAACATACACATTGAAGCAGTTCAAACTATGAGCCAGACCAACAGACCCGTTCTCAGCCAGATTGGCGACTATGAAATTCGCCTGCTGAAACTGTTTAAAACCGTGGTGGAATGCGGCGGTTTTTCCGCAGCGGAAACCGAGCTCAATATCAGTCGTTCCACCATCAGTGTGCACATGGCCAACCTGGAAAGCCGGCTCAAGCTCAAGCTGTGCCGCCGGGGCCGCTCGGGTTTTTCACTGACCGATGACGGAGAAGTGATCTACGACTCCACCAAGCGGCTGTTCAGCCGGCTGGAAGAGTTTCGCTACACAGTAAACGAACTGCATGAGCAGCTCAGCGGCGAGCTGAGAATTGTGTCCAGTGACAGTATCTGGCTGGAAGATGAATTTTCCATGGTGGAGGTATTTGCATCCCTGGGCGAGCAGGCACCGGATGTAAACGTGAGCGTGGATGTGGCTTACATGGGCGAAATTGAACGCCGGGTGCTGAGCGAAGAAGCTGATATTGGCTTTATTCACTACCACAGGGATCTGGAAGGGCTGGATTATCATCATCTCTATCAGGTGCGCTGTTTTCTTTACTGCAGCGATCGTCACCCGCTGTTTACCGAGCAGAATGATACCGAGATTGCCGAACGCCTGCCCGAATTCAAGCTGATCCACCCGGGCATTCATACCAACCCGGAAACCAGCGCCCAGCTGGCGGGCATGCAGCTGGCCGGCCGCGCCTACCACTACGAGCCCCGCGCGGCCCTTATTCTTTCCGGTCAGTACATCGGCTTTTTGCCCGAAAGCTACGCCCGCCGCTGGGTAGACACAGGCCGCCTGCGTCCGCTGCTGCCCCGCCAGAAAACCCATCTGCTGGGCATTTCTGCCATTACCCGCAGCCACGGCCGCCAGAGCCGCATTCGGCAGTTGTTTTTGCAGCTGCTGAAAGCGCAGCTGAACAGTTAACCCCCTCCCGACCTCCCCCTTAAAAGGGGGAGGAGCACTTGATTTCCCTTCCGACCTCCCCTTAAAAGGGCGAGTAGCACTTGATTTCCCTCCCCTTCTTAAGGGGAGGGTCAGGGAGGGGTTAGTAACAGTATGATCACACTCACAGTTCCCGCCTTTGATTCGGCCACAATTTCCCTTTTAAGCGGTGCTAACCACTGTACACACAAGGATTTTCCGGTTTTTGTTTGATTCTCATCAAACTCAAGTTTCGCTTTCGTTCATTTAACCGGACGTTAACCTGACGCAGACTCAACCCGTCAAAACCTAACCCCGCTTCGGGCCAGGCCCGACGCCAACGGAACGTGATAATACAAGGGACTTAAACATGAACAGACTCTGGAGCACTGCCCGCACCAAGATTGCCGCCTCTCTGATTGCCGTTGCCGGCATGGGCGTTACCATGGAAGCCATGGCCGCCGACGTGACCTGGCGCTTTACCAACCTTTACTCCCGTGGTACCGCCTTTGGCGATGTATACCAGTCTTTTGCAGACAAAATTGAAGCCGACTCCAACGGCCGCATGAAAATCAACATGCTCTATGCCGGCGAAGGCGTCGACACTAAAGGTATTGTCAGCGCCACCAAATCCGGCCTGCTCGACATGGCCGCTCCTTTTCAGCCCATGCATGCCGGTGAAATTCCCTTTGGTGTGGTAGAAGTGGGCCTGCCCGGATCCAACGGCAGCCTGGAAGAGCTGAACCAGCTGTTTCATGAAAAAGGCTGGAATGAAGTACTGACCGAAGCCTACGACCGCCACAACCTGGTGTGGCTGGCTCCTTATTTTCAGCCTGGTGTTTATGTCATCACCAAAGAAAAAATTGAATCCATTGACGACTTCAAGGGCCTGAAAATTCGTGCGCCCGGTGCCTATGGCCGCTTCTTCCGCGAGCTGGGTGCCTCTCCGGTTAACCTGACCTGGGGTGAAACCTACACCAGCCTGGCCACCGGCGTGATTGACGGCACCATCGGCTCCAACCTGATCGACCACCGCGACGGCAACTTTGCCGAGGTGGCCAAGTTTATGTATCCGGTGCCGGTGTCGAGTGCTCAGGCGCTGCCGGTGCTGGTCAACAAAAATGCCTGGAACAAGCTGCCGGACGACCTGAAAGACGTGGTCCGCAACGCTGCCAAATGGCATGCAGAGCAACAGGCCGAAAAATCGGCCCTGTGGGAGCAGGAAGCGGTAGCCGATATGGAAAAACAAGGCCTTACCTGGAGCCCCGCAGCGTCCGATGCCGACAAACAACAGTGGCAGCAAGCTGCTGAAGCAGTCTGGGCCCACTATGGTAAAACCGATAAATACAGCTCTCGCCTTGTTGAGCTGATGAAGTAAGCCTGACCACTGCCCCGCGGCTGCGGGGCAGCCTGCACAACCCTCATCCGGATGTATCATGAAAACACTGCTTCGCTTCTGGTGCAGAGGCACCGGCTGGCTGGTGGCGGCCACCAGCCATACCATTTCTCTGGCGCTTCCCCTGCTGGCAGGCACGGTTGCCTTTGAGGTGTTCTCCCGTTATGTACTCGACCGCCCTACCCTCTGGGCCTATGACGTGTCGCTGTTTTTATTCGGCTATATCGGTGCCCTGTGCGGCGCTCATGCTCAGCTGAAAAAGTCTCATATCAATGTGGATATTGCCTATCTGGCGGTCTCCCAGCGCTGGAAAAACATTTTTGATCTGCTGGCCAATACCCTGGGCGGCTTCTTTTTGCTGGTCATTGCCAGCAAGGGCTGGGAAAAGGCGGTAGAGGCCATGGAGTTCGGTTATACCCGTCAGTCTGAATGGGCCCCGTCCATCAGTCATTTCTGGATTATGGTCACGGCGGCTGCCGTGCTGTTTTTAATGCAGTTGTCTGCAGACATGATCAAGGACGCCTGGCAGCTGGTGACCGGTGATACCCTGATGAACGAGGAAGAACAACCATGAGTATTGAACTGATCACCGGCCTGCTGCTGCTGGGCGTGCTGGTGTCCTTTATTATGGGTGCTCAGGTAGGCCTGGCACTGGGCGGCGTGGCCATGTTGCTGGGCTATGCCACCTGGGGTGAAGGCATTTTTAATATTGTGCCCACTACCATAGAAAGCACCCTGTTCAGCTTTGTGCTGCTGGCCATTCCGCTTTATATCTACATGGGCCAGCTGCTGACCCGCTCCGGCATTGGCGATGCCATGTTCAAGGCCAGCCAGCTGGTGATTGGCCGTATTCGCGGGTCGCTGGCTATCAGCGTGATTGGCGTTTGCTCCATGATCGGTGCCATGGTGGGCATTATCGGGGCCGGCATCATGACCTCGGGCAGCATTGCCCTGCGCCCCATGCTGGAGCGCGGCTACGACAAAAAGCTGGCTCTTGGGGTGATTATGGCCGGCGGTGGCCTGGGCATTCTTATTCCGCCCAGCATTCCCATGATACTGTTCAGCTCCACCACCCAGAATTCAGTAGGCAAAATGTTTATTGCCGCCCTGATCCCGGCCCTGCTGTCGATCACCGTGATGGTGCTGTATGTGATCATCTCCTGCAAACTCAACCCCGGCCGCGCGCCCATGGGCCATGCGCTGGACGTGCCCAAAAACAAGCGGGAAAAGTTAATCACACTGCGTGACGGCTTTATGGCTCTGGGCCTGATTGCCCTGGTGCTGGGCAGCATTATCAGCGGTGTGGCCACACCGACCGAGTCCGGTGCCATTGGTGTAGTGGGTGCCCTGCTGCTGGCCATGCTCTATAAACGCTTCAAACTGAAAATGATGCAACGCTCCGGTGCCGAAACCGCATTGCTGGTGAGCGTGGCCATCTGGATTGTACTGGGTGCCTCGGTATTCAGTAATTTTCACCTGCTGATGGGCGTGCAGGGCATGGTGGCTGACTTTGCCGCCGGCCTGGATCTGCCCCCCATTGCCATCATCATCATGATGCAGGTGGTCATGCTGCTGCTTGGCTTCATTATTGATGAAATGATCATCGTACTGATCTGTGCGCCACTGTTTACCCCTATTGCCGTCAGCCTGGGCTATGACCCTATCTGGTTCGGCATTCTGATGATTCTGAACATTGAGATAGCGGTGCAGACTCCACCCTATGGCTTTGCGCTGTTTTACCTCAAGGGCATAGCGCCTCCCGGGGTGACCATGATGGATATTTACAAGTCCATTCTGCCCTTTGTGGCGCTCAAACTGGGCGTGTTGATCCTGTGTATGCTGGTGCCGGAAATTGTGACCTGGCTGCCCAATAAACTGATGGGGTAACGAATATGTTCAAGGAAATTTTACTGCCGCTCGATTTTGAGCACGAATATCTTACCGCCCGGGTGGTGGAGTCGGCACTGCGCTTGTGCCACCCGCAAGGACGTATTCATCTGTTATATGTGAACCCGTCCCGGGTACATCATGCCGCCGCGCCTTTTTACTCAAAAGAGCTGCTGGAAAAGCAGGATGAGGCGATAAGAGATCAGTTATCCAGCTTCATGCAGACTTATATTCCTGCCGAACATCAGGGTCGTATGGAGGTACGCCACGGTGTGGTGTATGACACCATTCTGGCCCGGGCAAAGAAGCTGGCAATCGACATGATTATTATGCCCGCATCCCGTCCCGGGGCCGAAACCTACCTGCTGGGCTCCAACTCTTCCAAGGTAGTGCGCCACGCCGACTGCGCCGTGCTGGTGGTGCGGTAAGAGCTCCAACCCCACCCCTGCCCTCCCCTTATCCAAGGGGAGGGAGCTACAGACGTTTCCTCTCCCCCTTGTTCAAGGGGGAGGTTGGGAGGGGGTTAATTACTCCGGCCTCTCGGCCAGAGCTGCTCCATGGCCAGCGCCAGCAGGGTGCCGGTAAGCAGGCCGTTGCCCAGCAGGTATTGCGCCATGCTGGGAAAATGGCGGTACAGGCCGGCGGGCAGGAACATGCAGCCCACGCCCAGCAACAGGGCCACGCCCACTATGGTGCTGGTGCGGTTGTCCATGCCTTCTTTGGTAATCAGCTGAAACGCCAGACTCACCAGCTTGATAAAGGTGGCCAGCAGGGCGGCGTTGGCCACCGGTGCCGGCAGCAGCGACAGCACCCCTACCGCATCCGGAAACAGCGCCACCAGCGCCAGCAAGGCACAGGCCAGAATAAAGGGCGCGCGTCTGTCTTCGCCGCTCAGCTGAATAAAACCGGCAGTTACCGGCAGCGGCACCACGGCGATGGTGGCAAAGCTGCCTGCCAGGCCATGACTGATACCGGATGCCCAGCTGCTGCGGTTAATCACAGCGTTATCATCACGCTGGCGCTCGGTGACCACCGCCGATACAGCGGTAACCGCCGCTATCTGGTTGGAAAACAACAGCAGGGAAAACAGCACCGCCACCACCAGCATGCCTGCATCCAGCCTTGGCAGGCCCCAGGCAAACAGCTCGGGCAAACCCAGCTCGGCGTTATTGGCAGCCGTCCCGCCAGACAAACCAAACAGCCAGAATGCCAGCCAGCCCAGCACTATGCCCACCAGCACCGCATAGGTGCGCAACACCGTATGGCGGCTGAAAGAGCACAACAGTACTCCCAGAAAAACCAGCAGACCAATCAGCAGCACCGGCAAGCTCATGGCACCAGTGCGCGGATCCGTGACCATGCCACGCACAAACACCCCGGCCAGCTGCACCACCAGCAGCAGGATAAAACAGCCGGTGACCAGGGGCGTAAACAAAAACAGCAGACGGTGCACCTGCCTTGCCACGCCCAGCACCAGCATAATAAGCCCGGCCACCAGCACGCCGCCGGAGAGCAGCCGCAGGGTGTCGAGGCTGTCAAGACCCTGCTCACGGCCGATATAAGCCATGACCACAAACACAATGGCCCAGGATCCGGCGGGGCCGTCGGCAATGGGATAACGGTGCCCCAGCCAGGCCTGCAGCCCGGAGCTTAACCCCACCACCAGCAGGGTGCGCTGCACCAGACCGGCCACCTCATTGCTGCCAAGATCAAAGGCCTGGCCCAGCACAATGGGCAGCGCCAGGGCATTGGCCAGCAAAAACACAAACCACTGAGTCACGCTCAGCCCCCACCCCAGGTGGTGTCGCATGAAAAATCTCCTGTAACAAACAATGAAGGAATGTCTGTAGCTGCCGCTTCAGCCGGCAGGGCGTGCAACGCACGCCTTTAACTCAGGTGCCTGCATCATTGCGCCGGCTAAAGCGGTGCCTACGGCTCTACACAGGCACAACAAGACAGGCCACCGGTGGTGGCCCTTTCAGGGGGCTTAACGGGCGTTATTGTCGGTATTCTCAAGCTTGCCGTCCAGCGCCTCCAGAATGGAGCAATGCTCGGCGCTTTCCTGGCCGCCACAGCAGGCGTCCGACAACTGGCGCAAAGAGCGGCGAAATTGCTCCAGCTCACGAATGCGCTCTTCCACGTCCGCCAGCTTGGTGTCGGCCACCGCTTTTACTTCCCGGCAGGTCACCCGGCAACTGCTGATGCGCAGCGCCAGCAGCTCCTCAATGTCTTTCAGGGAAAAGCCCACCTTTTTGCTGCGCAGAATAAAGTGCAGGCGTTTTTTATCCTCTTCGCTGTATTGCCGGTAACCGGTGGGGGTGCGCAAACTGGGCACCAGCAGCCCTTCTTTTTCATAAAAACGCAGGGTGTCGGGCTTGATGCCAAAGGCGCTGGCCAGCTCGCCAATTCGATACATGTTTTTCTCCTTGTTGTACCGGTCTAATTACATATAAAGCCTCTTTACGCCAAACCAAATAGTCCGGCAAGGGGCGGCAAAAACGGGTAGAATATGCCGCCTTCTGTTCTGGCGTGCCAGGCGGTTTGGTAAAGCCGGTGCCATTATTTGCGCCGATTTTACCAAACCCCCCGATGAATCGTTAAAGGAACGAGAACATAATGGAAACTGCCCGACCCATTCGCCGTGCTCTGCTGAGTGTGTCCGACAAACAAGGTATTGTGGCATTCGCCCAGGGGCTGCATGCCCGTGGCGTGGAGCTGCTGTCCACCGGCGGCACCGCCCGTCTGCTGGCGGAGCAAGGCCTGCCCGTCACCGAAGTATCCGACTATACCGGTTTTCCGGAAATGATGGACGGCCGCGTCAAGACCCTGCATCCCAAGGTACACGGCGGCATTCTCGGTCGTCGCGGCCAGGACGACGCCATCATGAACGAGCACGGCATTGCGCCCATCGACATGGTGGTGGTCAATCTCTATCCTTTTGCCAATACCGTTGCCAAGGCCGACTGTACGCTGGAAGACGCCATCGAGAACATCGACATCGGTGGTCCCACCATGGTGCGTGCCGCAGCCAAAAACCACAACGACGTGGCCATCGTAGTAAACGCCAGTGACTACGACCGCCTGCTGGCTGAGCTGGATGCCAACGGCAACAGCCTGACTCAGGCCACCCGCTTTGATCTCGCCATTGCCGCCTTTGAGCACACAGCCCAGTACGACGGCATGATCGCCAACTACTTCGGCACCATGGTACCGGCCTATCACCAGGCCGCCGAGGGTTCAACGTTCCCGCGCACCGTGAATTATCAGTTCACCAAGAAACAGGATCTGCGCTACGGCGAAAACAGCCACCAGAGCGCCGCCTTCTACGTCGAAAACAACGTCGATGAAGCCTCCGTGGCCACCGCCACCCAGCTGCAGGGCAAGGAGCTGTCCTACAATAACATCGCCGACACCGATGCAGCACTTGAGTGCGTGAAGGAGTTCGATGAGCCGGCCTGTGTGATTGTGAAGCACGCCAACCCCTGTGGCGTTGCCCTGGGCAAGAACCTGCTGGAAGCCTACGACCGCGCCTACCAGACCGATCCCACTTCTGCCTTTGGCGGCATCATCGCCTTTAACCGCGAGCTGGATGAAGCCACTGCCCGCGCCATTATCGAGCGCCAGTTTGTGGAAGTGATCATAGCGCCGTCCATCAGCGCCGAAGCGAAAGCCGCCGTGGCCGACAAGAAAAACGTGCGCCTGCTGGAATGCGGCCAGTGGAGCAGCCGGACCGGTACCCTCGACATCAAGCGGGTGAACGGCGGCATTCTGGTGCAGGACCGGGATCAGGGCATGGTGGACATGAACGATCTCAAGGTGGTGTCCAAGCGCCAGCCCACCGAGGAAGAGCTGAAAGACCTGCTGTTCTGCTGGAAGGTGGCCAAGTTCGTCAAGTCCAACGCCATTGTCTATGCCAAGGGCAGCCAGACCATAGGGGTGGGTGCCGGTCAGATGAGCCGGGTATACTCCGCCAAAATCGCCGGCATCAAGGCCGCCGACGAAGGCCTGCAAGTAGAAGGCTCTGTGATGGCATCCGACGCCTTCTTCCCCTTCCGTGACGGCATTGACGCCGCTGCCGCCGCCGGCATCAGCTGTGTTATTCAGCCCGGTGGCTCCATGCGCGACGACGAAGTGATTCAGGCCGCCGACGAGCACGGCATGGCCATGGTATTTACCGGCATGCGCCACTTCCGCCACTGATAGCGAGGACACAGCATGAACGTATTGGTTATTGGCGGTGGCGGGCGTGAACACGCCCTGGCCTGGAAAGCCGCCCAGTCACCCAGAGTAAACAAGGTATTTGTGGCTCCGGGCAATGCCGGCACCGAGCTTGAGCCTGCGCTTACCAACGTGGCCATTTCCGCCACCGATATTCCGGCGCTGCTGGCCTTTGCCAGGCAGGAGCAAGTGGAGCTGACCATAGTGGGCCCCGAGGCCCCCCTGGTGGCCGGTGTGGTAGACGCCTTTGAAGCCGAAGGTCTGGCCATTTTCGGCCCCACCGCCGGTGCCGCCCAGCTGGAGGGCTCCAAGGCCTTTACCAAGGATTTTCTGGCCCGCCAGCAGATTCCTACCGCCGCTTATCAAAACTTCACCGAGGTGGAGCCGGCACTGGAATATCTGCGTGAGCAGGGTGCGCCCATCGTCATCAAGGCCGACGGCCTGGCCGCGGGCAAGGGCGTGATTGTGGCCATGACCCTGGAAGAAGCCGAAGCTGCAGTGCGCGACATGCTGGCAGGCAACGCCTTTGGTGATGCCGGCAGCCGTGTGGTAATTGAAGAGTTTCTGGAAGGCGAAGAAGCGTCATTTATCGTGATGGTGGACGGCGAGCATGTGCTGCCCATGGCCACCAGCCAGGATCACAAGCGCGTGGGCGACCAGGATACCGGCCCCAACACCGGCGGCATGGGTGCCTACAGCCCGGCGCCCGTGGTGACTCAGGAAATCCATGATCGCATTATGGAGCAGGTTATTATGCCCACGGTGCGCGGCATGGCCGACGAAGGCCATGTGTACAAGGGCTTTCTGTATGCGGGCCTGATGATCGACCAGGCCGGTCAGCCCAAGGTGATCGAGTTTAACTGCCGCTTTGGCGATCCGGAAACCCAGCCCATTATGCTGCGGCTCAAATCCGATTTGGTGGAGCTGTGTCTGGCAGGCTGCAAAGGCGAGCTGGATAAAGCCACTGCCGAGTTCGACCCGCGCGCCGCTGTGGGCGTGGTGCTGGCCGCCGGCGGTTACCCCGGAGCTTACCGCCAGGGCGATGTAATCACCGGCATTCCTGCCGAAACCGAAGGTGCCAAGGTGTTCCATGCCGGCACTCAGTTCAAGGGCGAGGACGTGGTCACCGCCGGCGGCCGGGTGCTGTGCGCCACCGCCCTGGGTGAAAGCGTGAGCCAGGCTCAGGCCAACGCCTATGAGCTGACTCGTCAGATCAAGTGGAATGATGTCTTCTTCCGCAACGATATCGCCTGGCGGGCGATAGCACGGGAACAGGCGAAATAAAAGCTGAAAGTGAAACGGGGCCATTCTGGCCCCGTTTTTTTACCCCCTCCCGGCCTACCCTTGTCAGGGGGAGGAGTAAAAACTCCCTCCCCTTTTTAAGGGGAGGGTTGGGGTGGGGTTTCGTCATCACCCTGCAACTGCCCTGCCAGCCACTGATCAAAACCGGGCACGGCCCCCAAATGGGGTAACAGCGTCAGTTTTACTCCGGGGTATTGCTCTTTCTTTTCTGTCAGCACAGATGGCAGGTCGTTCACCACGTGTTTGCCTTCCGCCAGAAAATAAGGGAACAGAGTAATGTCTCTGGCACCGGCGGCCACCTGAGCATCAATTACCTGGCCCAAAGACGGTTCGGCCAGCTCCCAGAAGCCATGACCCACCAAATCAAAGCCGCCTTTCATGGCGGCTGTCATGCGCTGGGCGAACCCCGCAATTTCCTCATTGGCAGCCGCCCGCCGGCTGCCGTGAGCGACCAGAATAAAGCCTTTCATGTTATTCCTTGTTCATACACACGTCCGGCGGCTGAGCCGCCAGCACATCCACACAAAAGTCCCAGCAGGCAATACGGTAGTGCTGAATGTCTTCGTCGAGATGGGAACCCTGAGTCTCCTGATGAAACCAGGTTAAAAAGCGGGACGGGGTGATCAGCTGCACCTGGCTGTCGATATCGTTATCTTCTTCCAGCAGCTCGGGCACATCGGCCCCTTCCAGCACGCGATAACCATACAGATGGCCAAAGCTGAGCCAGTACACAATGTGCGGCGGCGTGTCCATATCAGACGGCACCCCCATGGCCAGCTCTAAACAACCGCTCCATACGTCCTGATGCAGCTCAGTTAACATTAAACCGGTAGCCAGGCCGTGAGCACCGGCCCAGGGCACGGCAACCTGACGAATTGCGTTCACTTCCATTACAGCCTCCCAGGTTAGGGGCAGGACCTGACCTCAGTTATAACAATCTATTGATCGCGGGGGCAAGTGACGTGATAAAAAAACCCGGCCTGAAGCCGGGTTTGGAATGGGCAGAGCGCGTCTTAGTTGACCGCGTCTTTCAGCGCTTTGCCGGCAACAAAAGCAGGAACGTTTGCTGCAGCAATCTGAATTTCCTGGCCGGTTTGCGGGTTACGACCGGTGCGGGCGGCACGATGGTTTACCTTGAAGGTACCAAAGCCTACCAGTTGTACCGGATCGCCTTCTTTCAGGCTTTGAGTGATACCGTTCAGTACTTCTTCCAGGGCAGCCTTGGCCTGCGTTTTGTTCAGGTCGGCCTTGGCGGCGATTGCATCGACAAGCTGAGTCTTGTTCATAAGGTATCCTTTCTCACTTGGCATTAAGCGGTTGCCCACTCTATTCAAATTAGCGGCCCAAGCAAAGCCTTTGGCCTGGTGCCTGTTATCAAGTGCCGTTGTTTTGTGCGGAAATTGCGGAAAATATCACATTCCACAGGTGATACACTCAAGGTGAGCCTTGAGCTGTGCTCAGCATAGCCGAGCCCATGGGCCTCTGCCAAGGCCCGTCACCACTCAGGACTTGAGATCCCGAATCACCACAGTGGAGTCACAGCGGCCCATGCCCTGCTCCAGCAAACGCTCATAAACCTGATGCACATGCTCGGTCAGCGGCAGTTTGAGGCCTTGCTGCGCGGCTTCGTCGAGACAAATGCCCAGATCCTTATGCATCCACTGGGCGGCAAAGCCAAAATCGAACTTGTCGTCGGCCATAGTCTGAGCACGGTTTTCCAGCTGCCAGCTCTGGGCGGCACCACCGGCCAGCACGTCAATCAATGTCGGAATATCCAGGCCTGCTTTCTGAGCGATCATCAGGCCTTCGGCAATGCCCTGCACGGCCCCGATCACGCAGATCTGGTTGACCATTTTGCAGCGCTGACCGGCACCCACGGGGCCCAGCCGGGTCACCTTTTTGCCGTAGGCCGCCAGCACGGGGGCTGCCTCGGCCACATCGGCTTCATGGCCGCCAATCATAATGGTGAGCGCGCCGTTTTCTGCGCCCAGCTGACCGCCGGACACGGGTGCGTCAATAAAGCGCACTCCCTGTTTGCCGGCAGCGTCCGCCAGCTCTTCCGCCAGTCTGGCCGAGGTGGTGGTATGGTCAATCAGCAGTGCCCCTTCCTTAATGCCCGCCAGCACGCCCTCGTCGCCATAGATAACCGAGCGCACATCGTCGTCGTTGCCCACGCACACCATCACCATGTCGGCCCCCTGAGCGGCTTGCGCCGGAGTCGCCCCGCTGGTGCCGCCAAAACGGGCCGCCCAGTCCGCCGCCTTAGCTGAACTGCGGTTATATACACACACTTGGTGGCCCGCCTGCTGCAGGTGTCCGGCCATGGGAAAGCCCATCACGCCCAGTCCGATAAATGCCAGTTTCATGGTTTGGCTCCTTTTAATAAATGAATAATACCGGCGGCATGATCCCATGCTCCACCAGGAGTAACAAGGTGCCCGCACTGCGACAATATGCCGCATTGTACTGATTCAGGGCGAGTTTTACTCTCATGGCCTCGTTTCGCAAGCGCACATTATCATGAAATATCAGTACCTTGTTTCGCTCAGCCTGCCGCTGCTAGGTGTTGGCACCACTTATGCCAGTAACAGCGAGCCGGTTTATCCGGCCACTCCCATTACCATTACTGCTTCGGCGCTCAGCGCGCCCGGCGAAGTACGGCTGGATCCCACCAATCCGGTGCAGCCCATTCCTGCTGCCGACGGGGCCGGCCTGCTGAAAACCGTGCCCGGCATCAGCATTACCCGCAAGGGCGGTATGGCCGGCGATCCGCTGTTGCGCGGCCTGGGCGGCTCACGGCTGTCCATTACCAGTGACAATAATTATGTGCTGGGCGGCTGCCCCAGCCGCATGGATCCCCCTACCGCCTATCTGTTCCCCCGCTCCTTTGATGAAGTGATTGTCACCAAAGGGCCACAAACCGTGACTCAGGGGCCGGGGCTGGTGGCGGGCTCGGTGCAGTTCAAGCGCCACCCGCGCTATTACAGCGAGCCCGATTTTATGCTGGATGCCGGCATGACCACCGGCAGCGGCAATCGGTTTGATGCCTTTGCCGCTCTGGAGGCGGGTAACGCACTTGGTTATCTGCGCCTGAATGCCAATCACAACGAAGCCGGCAACTACAAAGACGGCAGCGGCAACCGGGTGAACTCTGCCTACGATAAAAACAGCCAGAGCCTGCAGCTGGGCCTGACGCCGGACGATCTCAGTCTTATTGAGCTGTCTTATGATCGCAGCCGGGGCCAAGCCGCCTACGCCGACCGCAGCATGGACGGCAGCAAGTTCGACCGGGACGCCTGGAGCATCAAGCTGGAGCGCCAGGCCATTACGCCCTGGCTGGGCAAGCTGCAGCTGCAATATGGCCACAGCGAAGTGGATCATGTCATGGATAACTACAGCCTGCGGCCGGTGCCGGTGATGATGGGCAAGCCCATGTATATGGCCATGAATCCGGATCGCACCACCGACACCGCCCGGTTGCTGGCCGAGCTGAACCTGGGCGCACACCAGACTCAGGTGGGCATAGACTGGATGCAGGACGCGCACCGGGGCCGCATGGCCAGCGGCATGACTCAGGCCGACGCCGATGCTTACCGCCAGCTGCCCCGCCAGGACAATCAGTCTTTTGAAAATATAGGGGTGTTTGTAGAAAACAACTGGTTGCTGACTGACAAGCAGCAACTGATAAGCGGTGTTCGCCTCGACAAAACCGAGGCCCGTTTTGAAAAGCTGCCTGCCAGTTCGTCACTGAAAGAGCAGGATTACTACCTGCATGCGGGGTTTGTGCGTCTGGAGCACAGTCTGCAGGACTGGACCTGGTATGCCGGCTACGGTCAGGCCGAGCGGGCACCGGATTTTTGGGAGCGCAACCGCAACGGCGCACTTGAAACCGAAACCAACCACCAAATAGATGCCGGCGTGCTTTACCGCCATGGGACACTGAGCGGCTCTGTGTCTGTGTTTGCCGGTTATGTGGACGACTTTATTCTGGTAGACAATTATTCCGCCGACAAAGCCCGCAATGTTAATGCCCGCCGTATGGGCGGCGAGGCCGAGCTGAACTGGCGCTTTGCCGATAACTGGACCCTGGGCTCCAATGTGTCTTACACCCATGGCCAGAACCTGAGCGATGATATTGCGCTGGGCCAGACCCCGCCGCTGGAGCTGAACACCACGCTCGGCTACGACAACGGCGTTCAGGAAGTGGCACTGCTGATGCGCAATGTGGCCGGGCAAAACCGCTTTGCCGACGGTCAGGGCAATATTATTGGCCAGGACACGGGCCCCTCTGCCGGCTTTACCGTGTTCTCACTCAATGCCGGCTGGCAGGTAACACCCACGGTAAAACTGGCCACCGGCGTCGATAACCTGCTGGATAAAGACTACAGCGAGTTTATCAATAAACAGGAAAGCTACCCGCTTGGCGATAATCCGGTAACCGGCCGTATCAGCGAGCCCGGCCGACAGTGGTGGGCAGAAGTGCAGATTAGTTTGTAAGCTAACCCCACCCTCCCCTTACAAAGGGGAGGGAGTTATTTTCCGCGGAGTGCAACCCCACTGCTGTCTCTCACACTGCTGGCTATGGTAAACACCTTCAGCCACTAGCTGTGTTGGTGCTTTCAAAGATCTTGTCTGCCGAGGCGGCCACAAAGCCGGTGTAGAGCTCACCGTCGGGCTTGGGGTAACGTAGGGCAAACTCGTAAAAGCAGCTGGGCAGTGAGGCTTCACCGTCGGTGAACTGTACCAGGGCAGTGTCGGCCATGGTGGAGGATTGCTCCAGCAGCACATCGGGGGAGCCCTTGATCTCGCCGCCGGCGTCATTGAGGCGGAATCCGGCCTGCTTGAGTGCACTGTTGACCGCGTCCAGACTGTCATAATCCTCTAGGTGATTTACGCTCACAGTAAAATGATTGGCCCGGTAACCGTATACCGCCATCCAGCCGGCGTATTCACTTTCTGCCGCCAGGGTTTTGTAATCGGCATGGGAGATTTGCCAGGGCGCGCCAGAATAGAGAAAGTCTTTTTGCTCCGGCAGGGTGTCGTCCACCTGATCAATCAGCCCCGCCACTATGCGCTGCAGCGTAGGCGAGCACTGCTCCAGCAGCAGTTCACTGATAAATACCTTGGGCGCAGCCGGGTCTGGATGTTCATAATGGCGGGCATAGAGCTTTTTGGCCTCGAAGTGATATTCACCCTTTTGCTCATAACCCAGCGCCAGAAAATGCGCCGCCAGCTTGTCCAGGCCCAGTTTGGGGTGATTAAAGGTACGAAAGGCCACATGATCGTTCACAATGGCCTTGCCGCCGCCCAGCAAATCATGAATTTTCAGCGCGCTGGGGGTCACGGTTAAATAGTGTTGCCAGAGTGCCTCAAACAGTTCATCAACAGAGGTATGCATAACCGACTCCTGTGAGTTAAAAACTGAGCCCGGGTGACAATGTGCCCGGCATTTCAAGGCTGTCGCCTTCCACCGAGGCCACCGGATAGGCGCAATAATCTGCGGCATAATACGCACTGGCCCTGTGATTGCCGCTGTCGCCCACACCACCAAAGGGAGCGGCACCGGAAGCACCGGTGATGGGCCGGTTGCGGTTTACAATGCCGGCGCGAATATGGCGATAGAAGTAGTCCCAGTCGGCTTCGCTGTCGGACAACAAGCCCGCCGACAGGCCATAGCGGGTGCGGTTGGCCAGGCTCAGCGCCTCGGGCAAATCATTAAAGCGAATCACCTGCAGCAGCGGACCGAAATATTCTTCATCGGGCAGCTGATCAATACCGGTCACATCCACTATGCCCGGCGACACCAGGCCGGTGCCCGGCTGCAGGTGTTTCAGCATCAGCAGCGACTCGCCGCCAAAGGCCAGCAAATGCGCCTGAGCCGCCACCATGCCACGGGCGGCACGCTCGGAGATCATGGCCCCCATAAAGGGCTGAGGGTCGGCGTCGTAATGGCCCACCCGAATGGCCTTGCTCACTGCTACCAGTCGTGCCAGCAGCCGGTCACCGGCCTCGCCCACGGGCACCAGCAAACGACGGGCACAGGTGCAGCGCTGACCGGTAGTAATAAAGGCCGACTGAATAATGGCATGCACGGCGGCATCCACATCAGCCACCTCAGTGACCACCAGCGGATTATTGCCGCCCATTTCCAGCGCCAGAATTTTGCCCGGCTGACCGGCGTACTGCTGATGCAGCAACTTGCCGGTATTGGACGAGCCGGTAAAAAACAGGCCGTCTATGCCGTCGTGGGCTGCCAGCGCCTTGCCGGTGCTCACTTCGCCCTGCACCAGATTGAGCACACCGGCGGGCAAACCTGCTTCATGCCACAGACGCACGGTTTCCTGGGCCACCATGGGCGTGAGCTCAGAGGGCTTGAACACCACCGTATTGCCGGCGATCAGCGCCGGAATAATATGGCCGTTGGGCAAATGGCCGGGAAAGTTGTAGGGGCCAAACACCGCCACCACACCGTGAGGCTTGTGGCGCACAAAGGCCTGAGCACCGGCCATGGGGTTTTCCACCGTGCCGGTGCGCTCAAAGTAGGCTTTTTCGGACAGGCCGGCCTTGCCAATCATGGCGGCCACCTCAGTAAGCGCCTCCCATTCGGGCTTGCCGGTTTCCCGAGCAATCAGCTTGGCCAGCTGCGGCTTGTGCTGCTCCAGCAGCCCGGCAAACGCCTTGATAATGGCCAGCCGCTCTGCCACCGAACGAAACGCCCAGTCGGCACTGGCGGCCCGGGCGGCGGCCACGGCGGCATTCACCTGCGCCTCGTCGGCGGCCGCGCCCTGCCAGACCACCTCGTTTTGGGCCGGGTCGAGGGATTCAAACACAGCGCCCGCTCCGGTCAGCCACTCACCATTGATATATTGCACGGCTTCAGTCATTGCGTTTCATCTCCACTGCCCTGACGGTATCTCCGTCCTCCACCTTCAGCAGGCTGGCTACCGCTCTGGTCATCACCGCCTGCCCCTTTTGTTCATTAATGGCCATCTCTCCCAACAGCGCTCTGAACCCTTCAAAACGGGTATTGCTGACAAGGTGTGTCTGCGCCCTGACCGGATGACCAATTTGTACCGTTAACCGGCGACTGTTGCGCAGGGTACGAATATTGTGCACCTCGCACTCCACTGTGGGGCCCGCATCAAAAATATCGACATAGCCACGCCAGGAAAACCCCTCTTCTTCCAGCAGGTGCAGCGCCGGCCGGGTTTTATCGTGGGTTTTGCCGATCACCGCCCGAGCTTCTTTAGACAGCAAGCTCACATAAATGGGGTATTTGGGCATTAAATCGGCAATAAAGCCTTTCTGACCAATACCGGTGAGGTAATCCACGGTGGGAAAGTCCATGGAGAAAAAGTGCTCCTGCAGCCAGCTCCAGAAGGGGCTGTTGCCACCCTCATCAGACACGCCGCGCATTTCTGCCAGAATGCGCCGGTCAAACAGCTCGGAAAACTCCGCCAGAAACAAAAACCGGCACTTGGATAACAGCCGGCCGTTCATGCCGTGACGGGCGGGCTCGCGCAGAAACAGGGTACACAGCTCACTGACGCCGGTGTAATCGTTAGTGAGCGTCAGGGTTTCCACTACATTGTGAATACCCAGCTTGCGGGAACAATGCACCTGCTTGCCCAGCAAGTAGGTATAAAAGGGAGAAGTCAGCCCCACCGCCGATTCCAGCGCCGTGGTGCCCAGCACTTCACCGGTGTCACTGTCTTCGGCCACAAAGAAATACAGGCAATCCCCCTTGCCACCGGCACGGCTGGCAAAAGAGGTTAATGAATGATCAATTTTCTTCTGCAGCAGCTCGTCGTTTACCGGCAGCGACGTAAAGCCATGCCCCGACTCAATGGATATCTGCTTGAGAATGGCGAAATCACGCTGCTCTATGGGTCTTATCACCAGCATGCAGCACTCCTTATGACGAAATGAGCGGGGCACCCTGCCCCGCCGTTAACGGCAGCTGTGATATCAGCCGTTCACTACCTTTGCCACGGCTCGCTCAAAGCGAGCCAGGCCTTCCAGCACCTCTTCTTTGGTGATCACCAGCGAAGGCGCAAAGCGCACCACATTGGCTCCGGCAATCAGTACCATCAGGCCTTCCTCGGAAGACGCCTGCAAAAAGTCCTTGGCGCGGCCGGCAAACTGCTCGTTCATCACGCAGCCCAGCAGCAGGCCTTTGCCACGAAATTCCGAGAAACAGCCATATTTGGCATTGATCTTCTCCAGTTCTTGCCGATACCAGCCTTCGCGCTCTTTCACACCAGCCAGCACCTCGGGCGTGTTAACGGTGTCAAAGGCGGCCTCGGCCACGGCACAGGCCAGCGGGTTGCCGCCATAGGTGGAGCCATGAGTACCGGGCTTGAGTGACGCCGCAATATCGGCGCGGGTAAGCATGGCACCGATGGGGAAGCCACCGCCCAAGGCCTTGGCACTGGTCAGTATGTCGGGCGTCACGCCGGTACCCATATAGGCATAGAGGGCACCGGTGCGGCCCACGCCGGTCTGCACTTCATCAAACACCAGCAGCGCCTTGTGTTCATCACACAGCGCACGCACCGCTTTCACAAACTCGGGATCAGGGCTGATAATGCCGCCCTCGCCCTGCAACGGCTCCATGACCACGGCACAGGTACGCTCCGACATCATCGCCTTGAGCGCCTCGAGATCATTGTAGGGAACATGGTCAACATCGGCGGGTTTAGGGCCAAAACCATCGGAATAGGCCGCTTGGCCACCGACGGTGACGGTAAAGAAGGTACGGCCGTGAAAGCCCTGATTAAAGGCAATGATCTGGGTTTTTTCGGCATTAAAGTGCTCAATGGCATAACGGCGGGCCAGCTTGAGCGCGGCCTCGTTGGCCTCGGCACCGGAGTTGCAAAAATACACCCGCTCGGCAAAGGTGGCATCCACCAGCTTTTTACCCAGGCGCAGCGCCGGCTCGTTGGTCCAGACGTTACTCAGGTGCCAGAGCTTTTCGCCCTGCTCCTTGAGCGCGCCCACCAGCGCAGGATGACAATGGCCCAGACAATTCACCGCTATGCCGCCGGCAAAGTCGATAAACTCCTTGCCCTGCTGATCCCACACCCGGGCACCCTGGCCACGAACGGGAATGCTCTGAGCCGGTGCATAGTTGGGCACCATGACTTCATCAAACAGTTCTCGGGTAACCGCCATATCAGACATTTTATCTTCCTCCATTTACCGCAGCATGCTCTGCGATAAAAGTTAAATCCATGTAAACACGAAAGCATTATTGCAAAGTAACCATAACTTGTCTCTATGATAAGTCACAATTCTGGTGGTTTATTTTGCCAGCAAAATAACTGTAGTCATTTATCTTGCATAAGCTCGCAACGCCACGGGTTTAAGCCGGCAGTAAGCACACTCCGGCTGCATAAACACGCATTACTATTATTCCTTTCGTCGCCAGCACTTGCGAGCGAGAAAGCCTGATAGGAAAAATAAGAAAAACTTATAGTATGGAAGGGCAAAAAGCAGGGCTTACAGATCTGGTCACTCCAGGCCTGACCCGGAGTCTGAAACAAGCAAGCAGCTGTTTGCAGTATCACTACAGGATGTTTAAAAAATTTCCCAGCAGCTGATGGCCACCTTGGGTAAGAATGCTCTCGGGGTGAAACTGCACACTGTGCAACGGCAACGTTTTGTGTTGCATGCCCATGATCTCGTCGCGCTCACCCTGAGCGTTTTCACTCCAGGCAGTCACCTCAAAGCAGGCCGGCAGACTGTTAGCCTTTACCACCAGCGAATGATAACGGGTCACGGTAAGCGGATCGGGCAGGCTCGCAAACAATCCGCCGCCGGTATGGCGAATGGCCGAAGTCTTGCCGTGCATCACTTGCCGGGCCCGCACCACTTCGCCGCCAAACGCCTGGGCAATGGCCTGATGCCCCAGACACACGCCCAGAACTGGCAGCTCACCGGCAAAGCGTTCAATGGCCGCCAGTGACACGCCTGCCTCATTCGGCGTGCAAGGGCCGGGCGAAATCACCAGCCCCGCCGGCCGCAGTGCGGCAATCTCGTCCAGGCAGATGTCGTCATTACGGCGCACCACCACCTCCTGCCCCAGCTCACCGAAATACTGCACCAGGTTCCAGGTGAAGGAATCGTAGTTATCGATCATCAGCAGCATATTGCACTTATCTCTTTGATTTTATTAAAACAGTAAAGCCTTACACTGCTTTGATACCCGCTCACACGGAACTTTAACAGCTAGTGTACAGGCCCATAGTTTACCTTTTCCCGGTCGCCTGGGTCGATGTGATATGCTCCCGAAGATCAAGGGTGCTAACCACCAGGAGTCAGAATGACAGCACAACTCTCTGAAACATTGAATTATCAGGGCCGGCAGCTGGCCATGTGCACCACTCCCCTTTCCCAGTTTCAGGCCATAACGGATAGTCCGAGTTTTCAGCCCGGCTCTACCGCCCTGTGGCGTGGTTATCGGGGATGCTGGGAGATAATCGACGACCGTCTGTATCTGGTGAAGCTGAACGGCACGCTGAGCAGTGGTGAGCAAGCAACGCTTGCCACCGTGTTTCCGGGCTTTCCCGAACGGGTGTTTGCACACTGGTACACTGGCGTCATTCGCATACCGCAGGGTCAGTTGCTGGAATATGTGCATGCTGGCTATGGCAGCCGTTATGAGCAGGACCTGCTGCTGGAGTTCGCCCATGGTGTACTGATGAACAGCCAGGTAAGACACAACGGCACCAGCTCAGGCGCAAGTGATTCCGGTGGTTACACAATAGCGGCCATGACCACGCTGGCAACGGCACCTGAGGGTGAGGACAAACCATGATGCTTTATTTTCTTGGATACATGCTGATGGGCCTGCTGGTACATATGCTCATGAGATTTTTGCATCAGCGCTCTCTCGCGAGAGCCGGCGAAACAGACATACTCGTCAGCATTCTTGATAAAGAAGCCGATTGGTTGGATAAATGGCTGCTGACCCCACTGGTACACGTGCTGATGACCGCTTTCTGGCCTGTGCTGCTGCTGGCACGACTGTGGATTGCCATAAAGCCAGAAAAGCCACTCCCGGAAGAAAAACCCTTTTCGGTACAAGCTGAAGATCTACAGCAACAACTGACCATTACCGAGATAGAGCAACGCCACTATATATCTGATCCACTGGGAGCCGTGCCCGCCCTCCCCTTTGGCCACCTGCACTCAGCCTGGCTGGCGTTTATGGAAAAGCTGCAACCTGATGATGAAATCTGGTCTTTCGACGCTGTATGGGAAAACAGCTGGCAGCGTAAAGAGCATTTGGCCGGGTATGTGATCAGGCGTGACGGTGTCATCAGTGATGAGTGCTTTTACACCACCATCAGAGCGTTGGATTCTGAGTCTACCTGAAAATAATTCTTCCCTTAAATGGCTGACTGAGCCGGCACTCAACAGCGATATTGCTCAGTTTTAGAGGATTCCCATGAAAAGTGCTTTAACCAAGTTGAGCATCGCGGGCTTCAAGTCGATTCGTGAGCTGAACGACTTTGAACTGCACCCGCTCAACGTGATTGTGGGTGCCAACGGAGCTGGCAAAAGCAATCTGCTGTCATTTTTTAAAATGCTGCGCGCTCTGATGGACGGTACCCTTAATCGTTATGTGCGCGACAACGGCGGTGCCGCCGACCTGCTGTTCAATGGCAGCAAGGTCACTCGAAAAATGACTTTTGAGACCCACCTTGGCGACCGGGGCTTTCGCTTTAGCCTGGTGGCAACCCCAAGCAACGGCTGCGCCATTGAAGATGAAGCTTTTTACGGCAATGATGCTCACAATGGCCAAAGCGGCTGGCGAATGCTGGGCAACAATGAGGATGGCAAGTCCAACATGGTGGCGGAACTGAAGCGGAATACTCTTCATGCTTCAAACTATCACCCGCTCTTTGAGGCCATTGCTTCCTGGCAGGTTTATCACTTTCACGATACCGGCCCCACCGCTGCCATGCGCAAATACGAAATTGTGCAGGATAACCAGTACCTGCGCACCGATGCCGCCAATATCGCGCCATTTTTACTCAATTTAAAAGATCGTCACGCCAGCTCCTACAAGACGATTGTGGGTACTGTGCGTCTGGCTATGCCCTTTTTTGACGACTTTATTTTGCAACCCAGAATCAGTGGTGCCAAGGAAGAGGTTAATCTTAGCTGGCAGCAAAAAGGTTCCGATACTCCCATGCAGCCCTACCATCTCTCCGATGGCTCCATGCGCTTTATTTGCCTGGCCACCGCCCTGCTGCAGCCAGCCCCACCCGCCACCATTGTGATTGACGAGCCCGAATTGGGTCTGCATCCTTATGCCATTACTCTGCTAGGAGCCCTCATTCGCTCGGCGGCCACCCGCACTCAAGTGGTAATTTCTACCCAGTCAGTACCACTGCTCAATGAGTTTTCCATTGAGGATCTGGTTATGGTGAAACGGGAGCAAAGCGCCTCTGTGCTCAAACGCCTTGATGTAAGGCAGTTTGAGCACTGGCTCGAAGATTATTCAGTGGGTGAGCTGTGGCAGAAAAACATTTTGGGCGGCAGACCGTCACCACATAACAGGTTTGAGCATGATTAAAGAACTAAAACTGACCAATGTTGGCCCCGCTCCGTCCATGGAACTGTAGTTTGGTAAGCGCCTTAACCTGATCACCGGAGACAACGGACTGGGCAAAAGCTTTTTGCTGGATATTGCCTGGTGGTCGATGACCCGTAAATGGCCATCCGAGATCAACCCAAAGCTGACGGTAGGCAAAAAAGTGCAGCCTCGGCATAAGGGTGAGTCGGCTATTAGCTTCTCCTTTTCAGGCAAGGTGAAAGACGTCAGCTACGAAAGCAGCTATGAGCGCCGGGAACAAGCCTGGACCGGCAATGCCGGACGACCTGCCAATCCCGGCCTGGTGCTTTATGCCATGACCGATGGCAGCTTTGCCGTGTGGGATCCAGCCCGCAACTACTGGCAAACCCGCAATGGCGTGGATATACAAGAGCGCCGCCCGGCCTATGTGTTTGCGCCCGATGAAGTCTGGCAAGGGTTAAAGGCCGATGACGGCACAGTGCTTTGCAATGGTCTTATTTAGGACTGGGCCAACTGGCAAAAGGAAAAAGGGGTGGCGTTTAAGCATTTGGTGCAGGTGCTGAAGGTATTGTCTCCTTCCGAGAAAGAAGTACTGCAACCGGGCGAACTGACCCGCATCAGCCTGGATGAAGCCCGCGATATTCCCACCATTCGCATGCCCTATGGCCAGGATGTGCCGGTAGTGCATGCTTCCTCTGGAATTCGCCGAGTAATTGCTCTGGCTTATTTTCTGGTCTGGGCCTGGGAGGTACATCGCAAAGCCGCAGACCTGCTGCAGGAAGAACCCACTCACCAGATAGTGTTTCTGATCGATGAAGTAGAGTCACACCTTCACCCCAGCTGGCAACGCAGCATTATTCCGGCCCTGCTATCGGTAATGGAAAAGCTGACCAAGCGCCCGGATGTGCAGTTAATCACCGCCACTCATTCGCCGTTGATCATGGCCTCGGTAGAGCCGGTATTCGACTCCACAAAAGACGCCTGGTTTGATCTGGACCTGGAGCAAGGCGAGGTAAAGCTGCGACAGCGGCCGTTTGTTCGCCAGGGCGATGCCTCAAGCTGGCTGACCAGTGAAGCCTTCGATCTGGAAAGTGCCCGTTCCTGAGAAGCAGAAGCCGTGCTGGCTGAGGCTACCCAAGCGCTCAGTGATCCCGGCTTTGATGCCGATGAGGCAAAAAAACTGGATGCCCGGCTACGTCGGGTGCTGAGTGATACCGATCTCTTCTGGATGCGCTGGCGTTTTGTAGCTGAGAAAAAGGGGTGGCTTTAACATGCTGCATGTACCCCCTCAGCCCGAGCCCGCTGACTTCGATGCAGAAGTGCGGCAAAAAGGACTGGCCCATCTGCTGCCTGGCCTGCTCGCGCATGAACAGCCGGAAAAATGATTATGAGGATGTGCTGGACCCTTTTGTCATCGAAAACGGTCTGTTTCGCCTTGAACTGGTGTCAGGCCATATTTACCCAAACCCGGAGCTGCAGTCCTCATTGCTGGATGAGGTAGACGCCTGCATTCAGCGACTGAAACTTGATGACGAGGGCTGCAAGGAAGTCCGTGCCCGCCATTTTTGTGATTACATTCAGGGCTTTTATACTGCTGAGTTTCTGCGGCAGCGCTCGCCTTTTGTGTGGTTTGAAGCACACCGCCAGGGACTGTTGTAAAAGACGACTGCACAACTCCTCTGTCCCAGTTTCAGGCCATAACGGATAGCCCAAGTTTTCAGCCGGCTCTACCGCCCTATGGCGTGGTTATCGGGGATGCTGGGAGATAATCGACGACCTCGCAACGTTAATTCAAATCTCGAAGTTACCCTTTTCTCCCGGGCTTGCGGCCGCGCAGACCTTGTTGCGGCCGGTATTTTTGGCTTTATACAAAGCGCTGTCAGCGGCCTTGAACATAGCCTGAATGCTGTTGTGCACTGGTGACAAGGTGGACACACCCAACGATACAGTAAAACGAATTTCCGTGTTATCTGCCAGCATGACCCGCAGCCGGCTCAGGGCTTCACGCAGTTGCTCCGCCTTGTGCACGCCCTGCTCCAGTGAGGTGTCGGGCAGCAAAATAACAAACTCTTCCCCGCCAAAACGGGCCAGCACATCGGTGGCGCGCAGTGAGCGCATGCACAGCTCCGCCAGCACTTTAAGCACTTCATCGCCGGCATCGTGACCATAGGTGTCGTTCACTTGCTTGAAGTGGTCAATATCCAGCTCTATCAGGGTCAAAGGCGCTCCGTTACGCTGAGAGCGGGCCAGCTCCCGCTCGGCCAGCTCATCAAAGCGGCGGCGGTTGGCGGCCCCGGTGAGCGGATCCTTGCGAGCCATGTCTTTCAGCTGCTGCTCCAGCCGGGCCTGTTGGCTTACGTTCTGCATGCTGAGCCGGCCCAGCTCCAGGGTGCGCTCATGGCTCAAGCGCGACGACACGCCGCAGGACATCACCAGAATATCGCCATTTTTGGCCCGGACTCTGATGCGGCGATGCTCTTCTTCGCTTTCCATCATGGCCAGCAGCAATGTTTCAGCCAGCTGCAATGTGTCGGCCTCTACCAGCTCGGCCAGCCTGATTTTATTTATCAGCTCTTCCCGCCGGTAGCCCAGATAGTCCAGGGTGCGCTTGTTGACGTTGGAGATATAGCCGTCCCTTGTCAGCGTGATATAGCCGATGGGCGCGTTCTCATAGAGATCCCTGAAGTTATCCAGTTGCTCCCGCTCCAGCTGCGCTTTTTCCCGAGTCTGCTGACGATTGCGCAACAGCAGATACACCGTCAGCAGCGTCACCAGAAAAGCCCCCACCAGAGCAATCTGAAACCAGGTCTTGTGATAAATGGCGGTCACCTGCCATCGTTGCTGATCGGATTCGATCAGCATGGCCCACTGGGAGGCCTTGAGATCACTCACCAGGCCCAGATCGTAGCCATAGCGGGCACCGGTAGTGTTTTCATAAATACTGGCAATATCCAGCCAGTGAAAGCTGAACAGGCTGTCATCGAGATAGGCCGAGCCGCTGCGGCTGGTTTGCAGTTGTTGCCACAGCGCCGGCTGCCAACGGGCCAGTGTCAGCTCCGGTTTGTTGCGCATCCAGCCCCATTCATTGGCGGGATCATGATTTACCAACCAGTAACCGTCGGCATTCAGCAGCATGGCTCTGTCTCCTGACGGGAACAGCTCGATAAACTGGTTAAGCAGGCCGGCGGCATTCAGGTTAAGCACCAGCAGACCGGCGGGCTCACCGGTGGCGGTTTTCATCATGCGTACCAGCCGCAGGGTAGGCTTGAAGGGAGTTTCCAGCTTGCCCTGCTCTTTACTCAGATCCAGCGGAGACAGATAAACCTGACCGGGCTTCAACTTGAGCCCTTGCTGCACATAATAGCGGCCCCGTTTATTCTGCAGCCTGTGCTGAGGCACCACCACAGGTCCCAGACGACTGTTATTAATGCGTATGCGCTCCCGGCCCTCAAGATCGAGAATGCGAATCTGATCATAGCGGCCATAAATGGCCGTGCTGCTCAGCAGGATCTGAATAAGCTGTTGTTCGCTGTTCAGCCCGGGGGTATCCAGATAGCCCAGTTCAAAGGCCACCGCAGAGAGCTGCTGGGTATCCTGCACCGCCATCATCAGATGTTCATTCAGCATGGTCTTCGCCGCCCTGAGCAGATGCTGATGCTGCTGCAGTGTCTGCCGTTTAAGGCTGCTGTCGTAAACCAGCTTGCCCGCACCCAAAGCCAGCCCGAGCAATATCCAGCACACCAGTCCCCATAACAAAAACCGCTTTAACATTCCATTCCTGCTTTGCCGCTGTACACAATGAAACCCAAGCGGAACACTATACCAGAAAAAAGCGCCTGCTCGTTGCCGGGCAGGCGCTTGGGCATTATTCACTGAGACTTATGCCGGCCGAATACGAAACAGCACCACATAAAGCAGAGGCACCACTATCAGGGTAAGCACAGTGGCAAAGGCCAGACCAAACATAATGGTGACCGCCATACTTTTGAAGAAGGGATCCATCAGCAGCGGTGCCACTCCCAGAATGGTAGTAAAGGCACCCAGAAACACCGGCCGGGCCCGGCTCACAGCCGCATCCATCACGGCGGCAAAGCCCGGTTTGCCCTCGGCTATCTCGGCATCGGCCTGATCCACCAGCACAATGGCGTTTTTCACCAGCATGCCAATCAGGCTGAGCAGGCCCAGTATCGCCATAAACTCGAACGGCACCTGAAACAACACCAGCCCAAGCGTCACGCCAATAATAGCCAGAGGTGCGGTCAGCCAGATCACCAGCGGCTGACGCAGGGCGTTAAACATAACCACCACCGCCAGAATCATGGCACTGAAACCATAGGGTGCCGACAGCGCCAGCCCTTCATTAGCTTCTTTTGAGGCCTTATCTTCCCCGTGCCACTCCAGCCGGTAACCGGGAGGCAGCGCCATGGCTTCAATCTCGGGCCGCAGCCGTTCCAGCAGCGGTCCGGACAACTCACCGGGCAACGGATCGGCCTGCGCCTTAATGGTAGGGAACCGGTCCACCCGGCGAATGATGGCATCCACCCATTCCAGCTTAACGGAGGTGACCAGCTGACTGACCGGCACATACTCCCCCGCTGTGGGGCTGTATACCTGCACGTTTTCCACCATGTCAGCGGTAGCCCGTTCGGCTGCCGGTGCCCGGGAAATAATGGGGATCAGCTGGTCACCTTCACGATAAACGCCGACACGTTCGCCACTAAAGGCACGGTTAATGGCCTGGCTGATATCGGCCAGGGTCAGGCCGGCACGGCGAGCGGCCACTTCATCTACCACAGGGCGTAATACAGGCACTTTTTCACGCCAGTCGTCCTGAATGGCAATGGCGCCGGCATCTTGCGCCATAATGGCCTTGGCCTCTTCTGCCAGCTTACGCAACACCGCCGGCTCCGGCCCCATAAAGGCGGCTTCTATTTTTTTGCCGCCGCCCCGGCCCAGCATGAACTTCCATACTTTTATATCCGCCAGCGGATGGCGCTCGGACAGCTGCTGCTGCAGGCTGGCAACCATGCCGGCAATTTGCGTGGGATCATCCACATCCACCAGCAGCTGACCGTAACTGGTGTTGGGATCTTCCGGGCCGTAAGTCAGCATAAAACGCAAACCACCCTGCCCGATAAAGCTGGTGACATGGGTCACGCCATCCTGCTGCTGTACAAAGTCACCAATGCGGGCAAGCTCGGCTTCGGTTTGCCGAATATCTGTGCCCTGAGGCAGGTACATATCCACCACAAATTGCGGCCGGGCCGACTCGGGCATAAAACCCGGCTGAACCCATTTAAAGCCAAACATGGCACCGGCCAGCAGCGCCAGCAGCAGGCCACCGGTAATGGCCCTGTGCTGCAGAGCTGTGCGCAAGATACCGCGATAACGCACCATAATGCCCGATTCAGGCTTGTCTTGTGCAACCGGCTTTACTTTCAGCAGCGCCACACAAAACAAGGGCGTCAGGGTAACGGCAAACAACCAGCTGAACAGCATGGAGTAAAGAATGACCCAGAACAGTGAGCCGGCATATTCCCCCATATCCGTTGGCGACAGCCCAATGGCACTGAACGCCAGAATGCCCACCGCGGTGCCGCCCAGCAGCGGCCACTGAGTGGACTGCACCACAGCTGCGGCGGCGCTCTCGGCCCGCTCGCCCTTTTGCATGCGCACCAGAATGCCGTCGGTCACTACAATGGCATTATCCACCAGCATACCCAGGGCAATGATAAGCGCCCCGAGTGACACCCGCTGCATGGCAATATCATCCAGTCGCATTACAATCAGGGTTCCGGCCACGGTAAGCAGTAATACGGCTCCCACAATAATACCGCTGCGCAGGCCCATAAACAGCACCAGCACCAGTACCACTATGGCCACAGCAGCCACCAGATTGGAGACAAAACCGTTTACTGCCTCACGCACCGAGTCGGACTGATAAGAGACTTCGTTCAGCACCATGCCAATGGGGCGCTCGCTGTCCAGCTCCGCCAGCCGGGCGCGCACCGCATCACCCATGTCCACCACGTTGCCGCCGGCCACCTGGGAAATGCCCAGCCCAATGGCGGGCTTACCGTCATATTTCATCAGCGCCCGGGGCGGCTCACTCTCGGCGCGGGTAATGGTGGCCAGGTCTTTAAGAAATACCACGCTGTCGCCATCCTGCGAGGTGATGGCAAGGTTCCCCAGCGCTTCAACCGAATCGGCCTGTCCTTCAGGGCTGAAATAAATCCGCTGGGGGCCAATCTGCAGATTGCCGGCATCGCTGATCACATTCTGCTGACGCAATGTCTGATAGATATTGCTCAGGGGCACTCCCAGGCGAGCTGCCTGAGCAGCAGAAACTTCCAGATAAATGGCTTCCTGAGGTGCCCCCAGAGTGGCAATTCTGGCCACACCAGGCACTTGCAGCAGCTCCCGCTCCAGCCCGCGCAAATAGTCTTTTACCTGCTGCAGGGTAAAGCCGTCACCGGTGACCGCAAAAAACAACGCATACACATCGCCAAAGTCGTCGTTCACCACCGACGGCCCCGCCCCCGGCGGCAGCTGGCGCTGAGCATCGTTCACCTTACGCCTGAGCTTGTCCCACACCTGCTCCAGCTCCCGGGCACTGTGAGCAAAGCGCATGTCGATTTCCACTTTTACCAGGGAGTCGCCCATGCGCGATACCGACGTCACTTCTTTCAGCTCCTGCAGTTGCTGCACAGCTTCCTCAATGACTTCGGTCACCTCTTCTGCCACCTGCTCCGGCAAGGCACCGGGATAAGGCGTGGAGATCACCGCCTGGCGAATCACAAACTCCGGATCTTCAAACCGGCCCAGGCTCTGATAACTGATATAGCCGCCCACCAGCAACAGCAGACAGGTCATCCAGGCAATGGTGCGCCTGGCAAGGGTATGTTCAGCAATATTCACGGAAAAATCCTTGTTCAGGGAGTGGATGACATGGGGCGCACTTTCATGCCTTCCCGCAGCTGACTAACACCGGCAGTCACGATGCGCTCACCGCTTTCAAGGCCGGTGTTTACCACCACGTTTTCGCCCTGAACAGGTCCCAGCGTGATCGGCTGGCGTTCTACTTGCTGGCTCTCGGGGTTAACCTTCCACACACTGGTATTGCCGTCCGGGCCTGCTACTACCGCCTGCAAGGGAATGGTCACTATCGTTTCAGCTCCCTGCTCCATGGCATCAGGCATAATCTCTACCGACATGCCCGGCAGCAGGGTAAAACCGGGTTCACCACTGAGTGCCAGCACCGCTTCATAGCTTTGGGTTTGCGGGTCTGCCTCGGCAGAGAACGACTTCAGCTCCACCGGCAGTGGCTGGCCGGGTCTGTCGGCAAACACTGCCTGGCCTTTAAGCTGTTTGGGGGCGGTGCGTACTACCCGCTCGGGCACGCTGATCACAATTTCCAGATTTTGGGTGTCCTGCAGGCTGACCACCGTTTGCTTGGCCTGCACATTACTGAAGTTTTCCACCTGGCGACGGGTCACTACTCCCTCGAAAGGAGCCAGCAGGCGCGTGTCGTCCATGTCTTTTTTGGCAGCCAGGTAGCCCGCCCGGGCTACTTCCATGGCAGTACGCTTCTGATCCACTTCCGCCCGCGCCACGGCCTGGCTTTGCTGCCAGATGCGATTAACCCGGTTATAGTCAGTGCGGGCCTTGTTGTATTCCGCTTCAGCGGAATTCAGCCGTATCTGATAGTTTTCGCCGTCCAGCCGGGCCACCAGTTCGCCCAGCATAACTCTCTGCCCTTCCTGTACCGGCAGCTCCACAATGCGCCCAGGCACGTTAAAAGCCAGCTCAGCACGCTGCACAGCCCGCACTCTGCCGGGAAAACGCAGGCTGCTGTCGCCACTGCCGGCCCCCACCGGCAAAATTTGCGCCGGGCGCACCACTGCCTCGGTGCTCGCCGGCGGTGCTTCCTGATCACAAGCGGTCAGGCCGATCAGCAGGCCAGCGGCACTCAACAGGCCAAATACGACATTTTTCGATCCCATAAGTTTGTCACTCTTGTTTTAAATGGTGTTATCTATGGTCTAGTGTCAGCCAAAGCCCGCTTGCTAACAACACTGGTGTCGCCCAAAATGGGTTATTACTTTTTTCTTCTTTTTCATAAAGATATAAAAACCATGGCGATAGAAGACGAGCACCTCACCACCCATTTCGGGCGCATCTGGCCGGCCCATGTAGAAGCACTGACCGAGTTATTAATTCAGTTACGCCAGCAATTTGACGGCGATCTCGATCTGATGCTGGTGCTGGCAATTCTTGGTACCCGGGCACAGCCGGCACGCCATGCCAAAGCCATGACCTACAGTGAGTTTATGGCAATAAACAAACCCACGCCTGCTGGCAGACCCATTAATATTCAGTCAGTAGCAGCATGCAGCGGTATTGCCCGGGAAACCGTGCGCAGAAAAGTGAACAAGCTGGAAAATATGGGCTTTATTACCCGTGAAGCCAATGGCAACCTGCTGGTAACCCCGCAAGCTACCAGCGCTCTGACCCCGTCCACCGAGGCCAGCCTGCGCTACATGGCAGCAATGCGAAAGCATTATAAAGACTGAAGCAGCAACGGAGATTGCCGAAGCTTTGGTCATTCCGGCCCCCGAGCCGGAATCCATTATGCAGGCAAAGGTGCAACCCGACCTGGACTCCGGCATGCGCCGGAGTGACAGTATCTTGTAGCTGTCGCTTTAGCCGGCAGGGCCTGTGCAAGAGGCCTAATCAACCCACCAATGGCCATTATTTTTCACCAAACCGTGCTAATTGCATTTCCTTCAGCCGGCTCAGGGTGCGGCGAAACGGAAACGCCAGCGCGCCATCGGTATAGAGTGCATCCATGGGCACGGCAGCGTCGATATAAACCGGAATGCCACGGTCATAGCATTCATCCACCAGGGCGATAAAGCGGCGCACGCCGTCGTCCTGACGAGACAGCGCCGGCAACACACGATCACCGGCGGCCACGCGCACCGCGCCGTCTTCCGTCCCCCGGGCAATGACCGCCTGCCGGCTGTTGCAACTGAGCCGGGGCAGCTCACTCAGCAACACATGGTCAAACTGATCGCAAAGAGCAATAAAATCCTGCGCCGCCAGCGGCTGCTCGCACAAATCGGCATAACGGCACCAGAGCACCCGCTCGCCTCGGCCCAGCAAGGCGATGGTGCGATTCCCCAGAACAAGCGATTCGGTGTTTCTGGGAGTGCCGGTCAGTTGCTCAAACACAGCAGCCAGTGCGCCGGGCTCATTCACCCAGTAACGCTGCTGTCGCTGCCCCGGATGCAGGCGGTGATCCTGCTCGCCGTGCACCGCCACTATTTGCATATGCTCAGTGATGGCCGTCAGTGCCGGCAGAAACTGCTCCCGGTTAAAGCCGTCTTCATACAGACCTTCCGGCGGCTGGTTGGAGGTAGTGACCAGCACCAACCCCTGTTCAAACAAATGCCGCAGCAGCCGGCCCAGCAACATGGCATCACCAATATCACTGACAAACAGCTCGTCCAGGCACAACACCCGCACCTCGGCACTCAGCTGCTGTGCCAGTATTTTTAACGGATCTTCGGTGCCGGTAAGCTGAAACAGCCGCTTGTGCAGTTGCTGCATAAAATGATGAAAATGCAGCCGCCGGGCCGGCACGCCAGCGCTCTGCAAACTGGCAAAAAAGCAGTCCATCAGCCAGGTTTTGCCCCGCCCCACCGGCCCCCATAAATACACCCCTTGAGTATTCGGCTGCTCAGCCAGCACACCGCGATAACAGCTTTCCAGCCACTCCACCGCATAACGCTGAGCCGCATCGTCAACAAAGCCGGACTCCATGGCGGCCAGCCAGACGGTGTGGGGGGATGGGGTGGTCATAACAGGCTCCGGTAACAGAAAAACAGATTCGATGAATTATGCGTTACGTACTTCATCAAAGTAAGGGTGCTCCATCGCTTCTTTGGCGGTTAGCCTTTCCTGGTGATCTACTTTTAGTGTTTTTTTCAACAAATCCAGCGCCAACTCGGTTTTGAAAGGTGTTTCTGCCTTGCTCATGATCCTTTTGCTCTTCTTGCTGGGGCTTACAATGGCCTTCAGCTTATCTTCAGAAAGCCCCTTCAGATTATATTTTTCAATATAATCCCAAAGTTCTCCTTCTCCGAACAACCCTGAAATACTTCTAATCAACTGTACTTCAGACTTATCTTTACCTTTAACAAAAGGAAAATCACCAAAAACAAAGCCAGCAAATAAACAGGCAAACGACCACATATCAAGAGAGTAGTCATACTGTTTCACACCCAACAACAGCTCAGGAGCCTTGTAATAATAAGAACCTACACGAAGGTGATATTCCTTATAAGGGTGATAAAAATCAGCCATACCCCAATCTATAATCTTAAGTCGCTCTCTTTTCCTGTTAATAACAACATTAGAAGGCTTGATATCTCTGTGCATTACTCCCCTGCTATGAGCCTCATCCAGCCCATTAAGCAACTGAAGCATATAACCTTTAAGCTCTACTTCAGAAAGAGGTGTATCCTTTTTAATTACACCATCGTTAATATAGTAATGCATAATAATATATTTTTTATCATCATCTCCCTTAACTGCATCAAAGATATGAGCGTTATTCACACTGCCTTTAATGCGCCTGAGCACAGAGATCTCTCTTTTTATTTTTTCAGGCCTGTCTTTTATCAACTTTCTTATGGTTACATTAATACCTGTCTTTTTACAAGTTCCTTTATAAGCCTGAGAAAAGGTTCCCTCTCCCAGCTTTTTACCAATAACATAATCTTCAATAGAGCCCCATTTTATTTTTTTATGTTTATAGTCCCATTCGCCATTATTACTTTCACAGTTAATGTTTTGGTAGCTTCTGGATATTGACTTTTTACCCGAACCTTTTTTATACATATTAGTTTTCTGCTCTGTTAGTCAGTCCGTTTTGACAAATTTTTTAGCGCATTAACCACTTCACTCAGGCCGGTACCATTAGAAGACTTCACCAATAGCAAATCACCACCTTTCAAATCCTGTCTAAGTCTGTTCATCACGGTTCCGGATCGCTCAAACCAGCAGCATGAAATTCCCTGTTCACGCAACTGCTCAGCCAGCGCTTTCATAAATGTACCAACCAAATAAACCTTGTCGGGTGAGCTTTTTACAATCTCAGGCACCAGTTCAAGATGATACTGCTGTGCTCGTTTCCCCAACTCCAGCATGTCTCCTACTACCAACAAAACGCGCCCACGATGAGCAAGTGCTGTCAGCTGTTGAAACGCTGCCACCATCGACAAGGGATTGGCATTGTAGCTATCATCGAGCACCATGATACGCTTGTTATCAATATCTAAAGGTAGCAGCTCCCCTCGCCCTTCTACCGGTTTTATTGCTGTGAAACCTTCCGTAATCACCCCAAAGGGTATACCAAGATGTTGGGCCAAGATCAGGCATACCAAGCTGTTCACCGCAAAGTGACGGCCAGCCATTCCCAGTGAATATTCAAACTCATCCCCCTGATAACTGACTGCTGCTAGGCCATACTTGCCATCAAATGTCAGCAACCGGCAATCAGCCTCTTCATGTTCCCCATAAGTGATCAGCGCCAGTCCTTCAGCCTGTGCTCGTACTGCTATCTCATCATAGTGGGCAGTATCCCGGCAAACGATAGCCAATCCTCCCCGACGCACTCCCTGAAACAAATTAGCCTTTCTGATTGCAATGGCGGAAGTATCCTCGCCGTCACGTAGGTGCGCCGGTCCAATATTAGTGATCACGGCTACATCAGGAGCAAGCAGTTTGATGTTTTGATAATTGGGAGCATTAATTGCAGACAGAGCAACCTCCAGTACGGCTAGCCCCGCAGACGGAGACACATTGGCCATAGCAGCAAAAATACCCACACGGGAGTTGTAATTATCGTAGCTGCTGTACACCTCAATATGCTTTGAAAATAACTGCTGCATCATAGAGATAAGGGTTGTTTTACCAGCACTGCCGGTGACCGCCACAAGAGGACAACAAATTCTTTGCCTGGCGGCAATGCCTAATTCAATCAATGCCTTTATAGGATCTTTCACCATTAATACTGGCATCCCCTTCGGCAAATAGTCTACCGGCCGGCTAACGATTACACCCACAACCTCACTGGGCAGCGCCGTCAGCACATGGTGACTATCCCAGCAGCGCTGATAGCAACTGGCAATATCAGAAAACTGTTCATGGCGAGCCAGATCAAGTGAGGTAGACGCCACATAAAGACTGGGTGACTTCACCATTCCTGCATGACTCCGGCCGCGTATTACAGAATTTACACCCCAACCCAGATCAGGCTCCGACAGCCACTGTCCACCAGTCACCGCCTGTAATTGTGCTGCATTCCAAGTATATTCTTGACTTTTTGGCACTGGCAACCGGGAAAAATCACTGCGGTAATGCTGCTGAATAAAGGGCCAGCGCATAGGTGGCTTTTCCGATAATCCCAAACCAAAATATACCGGTAATCTGATGCAGACACGCTCACCTCCCACACCGGACAGCAGCCTGAGCTGTAACTGCAGTTCAGTATTGACCCAATTTTTTCTTGTTGGCGGACGAATACCATAGAAATCGCGATAGACATGGCCGGTAGACCAGCGACTGGTGGGCAACAACCAGTCACAAAAGTCATGATCCATCCCAAGTCCCCAGGGCTTTATATTTTCTTCCCAGGTTGGCACCACTGTTACTTCAAGCCGAAAGTCTTCATCTACTGGTGCGTTGATGCGCCAGAAACTTTCCACCCAGATCATCTGCCGTTGAGCTAACCAGCGGGGGCTTGCTTTAAGCCCTAACAAAGTAAAAGGCCCCAAAGCAACTGGGTCTATCTTTACTTTCAAGGGCACTTCTTTCACCATCCAGGAAGAGTCCAGCACTGAAGCCCAAAGATTGGAAGAAGGCTGAAAAATTTTGACAGGGAAAGGTGCAAGACGTGTGTTCCGCGGTGTCGAGTGAAGTTCCAACACGGCAGTGCCATCATCATTTTGTACAAAGTGGGTATTGAAAGGCCGACACCTTTGGGAAAACAGGTTCAGTATATTCTGCGCTCTGCCTCCCTCAGCCTGCCATGAACGACCAAAGCCCACCTCGACCGGCACAAAAATTATCCGTTCAACTCCTTTCTTGCTTAACTCCAGCTGGAAGATACCGCCATACTTGGGAGTAGAACGAACGGCGTCAAACAGTAGATCGCCAGCATCGTAGATTATCGGTTTCTGACGATACAGCTCAACCCCTTGCAAACGATGTGCAGATGCGCCCAATACAGCATCTGCACCGGCATCAATCAGCGTTCGCCCTGCTGCTGTTTGCGACGCACTGGGGTGAACAGCATGGTTCTCCCCCCAATGCACGCATACCACTACAATGTCTGCCGTTTCCCGTGCCCTATCAATATCCTGCTTCATTTGCTGCCAGGCCCCCATATCCATCAATGAAAGATAGGCCGTACCCGGATTGTTTTCGGTTGCGGCGAAACGGTGCTGAGTTGCATCCACTGCCATCAGAGCCAGCCTCAGTGATCCCAACTGCCTGAACACAGGCCGGAATGCCGCCTTTCGACCATCCCCAGAACCAATTTGATCAATGTCAGCAGCAGCCAGCCAGCGCTGCTGCTCCAGCAGTCCGCTCGCCCCATAGTCACCACTGTGGTTATTGGCCGTGCTCACCACATCAACACCAGCCAGCCCAAGAACCTCCAGCATCTCGGGACGAGCGCGATAGTAGTAAGGCCCACCCTCCCCCTTATCTACTCCCTGCTCTCCCTGTGTGGTGACCACGCATTCCAGGTTAACAACACTCAGATGGGACTCTTTTAGTGCCGGGATATTCAGCACTTTCTCAGCACCCAGTTCGGCAGTGCGATAATGTTGTCGCCGCCCCAGATTGACATCTCCCCCCCAGGCCAGCAGTACAGACTCGTTTTCAGATTCGGACAGAGAGGAAGAAATTAGCTCCTTTTCCTCCAGACTGCTGAGCAAGGCCCAATAAGCCACATACCCAGACAGATAATGCTCAACATCATCAATTCTTACCCGAAAGGAATGATGGCGTATAAAAAAACTACCTAATATAGTATGAGGTTCAGCAAAATACATAGCGAACTCAGGCCAGAAAAAACCGTTCATCAGATAGTTTGCCCGGGCATGCAAGGCCGTATAAAACTCGTTTTCATCAAAGTCTTGAAGAAGGTGCTGCATTTCAGGCAGCTGCTTGATGCGCCCCAGCGTATGATGAAAAGCCATGCTGAGTTCAAGTAGTGTTGGGTAAGTGGTTCTTCGGTTTTTTATAAAGTCGAGATAACCGGAAATATTGTTAACAGCAAAGCGAAAGTATTTTTCTTCAGGCCGGTAATGAGTCAGTTCATTCACACAGTAGGAAAGCCAGTGATCATGGGCTTGCCAGTGACCATTACCTATAAAATAGTCAAAAGCACGCTCAACAAGCTTAAGCCAACGCTCATTTTTTGTTAACCCATACAATCTCATTAAACCAAATGCTGCTTCACCATCATAATAAATGATTCGAAACTGCTCCTTAATGGAGAGATCATCTGAGTTTAATACATGCGCAAACTGACCTGTGTCAGGCTGTTGCATCAATTCAATACCCGCCGCCAATGATTCCATTAGTGACAGATAACGTTCATCATTGGTCAACTCGGTATATTTCACCATGGCCAGCAGACAAACGGCGTTGCCTCCAAGCTTAATTTCGTTTCCGGTGTCTACCAGATAAGCTACTTGCTGTTCACTATTCAGCGAGTAAGTATGGATCAGTTCATTGACAAGGTATGCAAGGGCTCGATCAATGGCGTTTTTCAGTTCAGCACTCTGGGTCAGCTCCCAGGCTTCAAGCATGGCATAGGTAGTACTGGCATGGCGCAGCGCATTGTAATTGGCAATTTTTCGGCCAAAACAGGGAAAGTAACCATATATAAATTTTCCATCTGGCATCACCTGACGAGACAAAAAAGCAGCACCATAATCCACCAGGCTAAAGACCTGAGCAGCATTCAGCGGCCCGGGCTGACGCCGGCCACCATTACGACCAGGGCCAGCTAAAGGGATACCTTTATCACTGCTACCTGGAAGATCATTAATGCTCTCGTCCATTGAGTAAAAGCGTCCTGCCGTAGAGAGCACATATATTAAATCATTCTCTTTAATATCTAGTGTAAACGGCTGGTCAAAGCGCTTTTTAAAGTATGCATTAAGATTTTTAATATTAAGGCTGGCATGTGGAATGTGGCTGCCAGAGTATAGAATAGCATTGGCATTCAGCTCTTGCTCGAGCAAGGAGCATTCAAAATTGTTAGAGAATGAAATACCATACCTGAAATAATTACGCTTTGTTCTGCTCAGCAGGTCATTAAATTTTTTAAAGCTTATAGCCTGAACTTTAGTGACCCAGTCAACCCTAAGCCATTTAACGGAATGTGTATTATCAGGTGTTATGCTGATACATTCACTAACCGCTTTACTCCACACACTCTGAAAATCGTCACCTGAAATTGTAACAACTTTGGCTTTCTCCCTGGCATTACTTAAAGACAAGTACAGGATAAAACCAGGCAGTTCATTTTTTTGAATATTACCTTCTTGAGCTAATACATGATCATCACTTAAAAGATGAACAAGCTCCTGATAAGCTTTATTAAGTAACACATCCAGCATGTGTTTATCTCCAATACCGTATAAAACACAAAGCCCCCTATATAAAGAGGGCTTTGATTCAGGCTTTAAATGCTACCACAGCGCAAAGGCATGTTAGTGATCAAGCCCTCCTGGTTTATTGGCAAGATCAAAGGGATCTTCTTGCTGCCCCCCAAAGGCATCACCTCCTGTATCCCCTTGCGGTGAACTGCCACTGCCGGACCAGGATGCTGAGCTGTTGTTATCATCACTCTCTCCCAGATCAATCTCATCTTTCTCTACAGAAAGCACACTGTCTATATCCAGCGCTTGACCTTTCTGCTCTTCGGCTTGTCCGGAAACCGGTTGCTTAGTGTCATCTGCAGCCGGCATTGGAACAAGTTCCTCATCACCATCGGAGAAAAGACTCAGTGCCTTAGCCTTGCCAGCACCGTTACCGCTGTTCCCTTTGCCTGAATTACTGCTGTTTTCAGCGTTGTTGTTACCACCGGAATTACCGGGGGCATCCTGGTCACCATTACCATGGCCATTGTTGCCCTGAGGCCCTTTGCCATTACTGCTCCCGTTACCGCTGTTCCCCTTACCTGAGTTACTGCTATTTTCGGCGTTGTTGTTACCACCAGAATTACCGGGAGCATCCTGGTCGCCATTACCATGGCCATTGTTGCCCTGAGGTCCTTTGCCATCATCAGCATCGTCTTCACCAGCCTCACTGCCTGACTCATGGTCCGGTTCGCCATCGGAATGATCTGAGTGACTGTCCGACTTATCACCATCTGACTTGTCATCGTCCGATTTACCGCCGTCCGATTTGTCATCGTCCGATTTACCGCCGTCCGATTTGTCATCATCCGATTTACCGCCGTCCGACTTGTCATCATCCGATTTACCGCCGTCCGACTTGTCATCATCCGATTTACCGCCGTCCGACTTATCATCGTCCGATTTACCACCGTCCGACTTGTCATCGTCCGATTTACCGCCGTCCGATTTGTCATCATCCGACTCGCCACCGTCTGACTTGTCATCATCCGATTTACCGCCGTCCGACTTGTCATCGTCCGATTTTCCGCCGTCCGACTTGTCATCGTCCGATTTACCACCGTCTGACTTGTCATCATCCGACTCGCCACCGTCTGACTTGTCATCATCCGATTTGTCATCGTCCGATTTACCGCCGTCCGACTTGTCATCGTCGGATTTACCGCCGTCCGACTTGTCATCATCCGACTTACCGCCGTCCGACTTGTCATCGTCCGATTTACCGCCGTCCGATTTGTCATCGTCCGATTTGTCATCGTCCGATTTGTCATCGTCCGACTTGTCATCGTCCGATTTGTCATCGTCCGACTTGTCATCGTCCGATTTACCACCGTCCGATTTGTCATCGTCCGATTTACCGCCGTCTGACTTGTCATCGTCGGATTTTCCGCCGTCGGATTTTCCGCCGTCCGATTTGTCATCGTCGGATTTTCCGCCGTCCGATTTGTCATCGTCGGATTTACCACCGTCTGACTTATCATCATCCGACTCGCCACCGTCTGACTTGTCATCGTCCGATTTGTCATCGTCCGACTTGTCATCGTCCGACTTGTCATCGTCCGATTTACCACCGTCCGATTTGTCATCATCCGATTTACCGCCGTCCGATTTGTCATCGTCCGATTTACCGCCGTCTGACTTGTCATCGTCGGATTTTCCGCCGTCGGATTTACCACCGTCTGACTTGTCATCGTCCGACTTGTCATCGTCCGACTTGTCATCGTCCGACTCGCCGCCGTCTGACTTGTCATCGTCCGACTCGCCGCCGTCTGACTTGTCATCGTCCGACTCGCCGCCGTCTGACTCACCGTCAGTGGAAGGATCTGTATCACCTTCATCATCGGTATCACTATCAGCATCCGCATCCGCGTCAGCGTCAGCATCCGCGTCGGCGTCCGCATCCGCGTCGGCGTCCGCATCAGCATCCGCGTCGGCATCAGCATCGGCGTCAGCATCCGCATCGGCATCAGCATCGGCATCTGCGTCAGCATCGGCATCTGCGTCAGCATCGGCATCTGCGTCAGCGTCTGCATCGGCGTCGGCATCGGCATCCGCATCGGCATCGGCATCCGCGTCGGCGTCCGCATCGGCATCGGCATCGGCATCGGCATCAGCGTCAGCATCCGCGTCAGCGTCGGCATCCGCGTCCGCATCGGCATCAGCGTCAGCATCCGCATCGGCGTCGGCATCCGCATCCGCATCCGCATCCGCATCCGCATCCGCATCCGCATCCGCGTCGGCATCAGCATCGGCGTCAGCATCGGCATCCGCGTCCGCATCAGCATCTGCATCGGCATCGGCGTCCGCATCGGCATCCGCGTCAGCATCGGCATCCGCATCCGCGTCAGCATCCGCATCGGCATCCGCATCCGCATCCGCATCGGCATCCGCATCGGCGTCTGCATCGGCATCTGCATCGGCGTCCGCATCCGCGTCTGCATCAGCATCAGCGTCTGCATCCGCGTCGGCGTCCGCATCCGCGTCGGCGTCCGCATCAGCATCCGCGTCGGCATCAGCATCGGCGTCAGCATCCGCATCGGCATCAGCATCGGCATCTGCGTCAGCATCGGCATCTGCGTCAGCGTCTGCATCGGCGTCGGCATCGGCATCCGCATCGGCATCGGCATCCGCGTCGGCGTCCGCATCGGCATCGGCATCGGCATCAGCGTCCGCGTCAGCGTCGGCATCCGCGTCGGCGTCAGCATCGGCATCAGCATCCGCGTCGGCGTCAGCATCGGCATCAGCATCCGCGTCGGCGTCTGCGTCGGCGTCAGCATCGGCATCCGCATCCGCGTCGGCATCCGCATCCGCGTCCGCATCGGCATCAGCGTCCGCATCGGCATCAGCGTCCGCATCGGCATCGGCGTCCGCATCGGCATCCGCATCAGCGTCAGCATCAGCGTCCGCATCGGCATCGGCATCGGCATCCGCGTCTGCGTCAGCGTCGGCGTCAGCATCGGCATCAGCATCCGCGTCGGCGTCCGCATCCGCGTCCGCGTCGGCATCAGCATCCGCGTCGGCGTCTGCATCGGCGTCGGCGTCGGCGTCCGCATCCGCGTCAGCATCCGCGTCCGCATCGGCATCAGCGTCAGCGTCAGCATCGGCATCGGCGTCCGCATCAGCATCAGCATCAGCATCCGCATCCGCGTCAGCGTCAGCATCGGCGTCAGCATCCGCGTCAGCATCCGCATCGGCGTCGGCATCCGCGTCGGCGTCAGCATCCGCATCGGCATCAGCATCAGCATCCGCATCAGCATCCGCATCCGCATCCGCGTCAGCGTCCGCGTCGGCGTCAGCATCGGCATCAGCATCCGCGTCGGCGTCCGCATCCGCGTCAGCGTCGGCGTCGGCGTCCGCATCGGCATCAGCATCAGCATCCGCGTCAGCATCAGCATCAGCATCAGCATCAGCATCCGCGTCGGCATCAGCATCGGCGTCAGCATCCGCATCGGCATCAGCATCAGCGTCTGCATCGGCATCCGCATCGGCATCCGCATCAGCGTCTGCATCGGCATCAGCGTCTGCATCCGCATCCGCATCCGCATCCGCATCTGCTTCGGCGTCCGCGTCG
>NZ_JAWJBK010000003.1:0-29711 GCF_032842915.1 Oceanimonas sp. CAM02 | reverse complement strand
TACGCAACTCTTGGTGTTCGTCAAGCGTTGAATCAAACTTTGTTTCGTTGTCTTTCAACGTTTGTGACCGTAGGCCGCTTGCCCCGTGTCAGTGGATGCGCATTATAGGGAGCCGCGATTTTTGCGCAAGGGCTTTTTTGAGGTTTTTTATCACTTCAATACTGTTCGTTTGTTTTTTATGCAAAAGCCTGTTTTCCTTCTTTATATGCTGTTTCTTATACTCATGTTCAGGATCAATCACGGGTGCAGCTATCTGATGCTTTAAGGTAAGATAGCGCCCCTTTTTTACAGCCCTCTTCAGCTTGGAGAATTGAATGCCTTTTTCCCTCGGCCAGCGTTGGATCAGTGATACCGAAACCGATCTGGGACTGGGGACCGTGGTCGCCATTGATGTGCGCATGGTCACCATGTTGTTTCCTGCCTGTGGTGAAAACCGCATGTATGCCATTAATGATGCTCCTGTTACCCGTGTCATGTTTAATCCCGGAGACGTAATTAGCAGTCATGAAGACTGGGAGCTGGAAGTAGAGTCGGTATCGGAGCAGGATGGTTTGCTGGTTTATCACGGCAAGCGCCTGGATACGGAAGAAGAAACCAGTCTGAAGGAAACCTTTCTCAACCACTTTATCAAGCTGAACAAACCTCAGGAGCGGCTGTTTGCCGGCCAGATTGACAAAATTGGCCGTTTTAATCTGCGTTACCAGGCACTGATGCATCAATTTAATCAACGTCGCTCTCCCCTGCGTGGTCTGGGCAGCGGCCGTATTGGTCTTATTCCGCATCAGCTGCATATTGCCCATGAAGTGGGTAACCGTCATGCCCCGCGGGTATTGCTGGCCGATGAAGTGGGCCTCGGCAAGACCATTGAAGCAGGCATGATTATTCAGCAGCAATGGCTGTCAGGCCGTGCTGCGCGCATTCTGATCCTGGTGCCCGACGCCCTGATCCACCAATGGCTGGTAGAGATGTTGCGCCGTTTCAACCTGCACTTTGCACTGTTCGACGAAGAACGCTGCGTGGAAGCCTTTGCCGATTCAGCCAACCCGTTTGATACCGAGCAGCTGGTGCTGTGCAGCCTCGATTTTATTACCAAAAAGCGTAAGCGCTTTGAGCAGCTGGCCGACAGCGACTGGGATCTGCTGGTGGTAGACGAAGCTCATCACCTGGTGTGGGATGCCGAACGCCCAAGCCGTGCCTACGAAGTGGTAGAAGCGCTGGCGGAAGAAACTCCCGGCGTACTGCTGCTTACCGCCACTCCGGATCAGCAAGGTCATGAAAGTCACTTTGCCCGGCTGCGTCTGCTCGATCCCGAGCGTTTTTATGATTACAACGCCTTTCTGGCGGAAGAAGAAGAATATCAGCCTCTGGCTGAGGCCGCAGAAGCACTGCTGAGTGACACACCACTGGATGCCACCGCTCTGGAACGACTGGCTCCCTTTATGGACGGTGAAGACAGCGCCAGCCTGAATACCCCCGAGCAACGCCGCGCGCTGCTGGCCCGGCTGCTTGATCATCACGGTACCGGTCGCCTGTTGTTCCGTAACACCCGCCAGGCTATCAAGGGCTTTCCGGCGCGCCAGCTGCATTTGCATCCTCTGCCTCTGCCCAGCCAATATCAGACTGCCATTCGCGTGGCCAGTATGATGGGAAGCCATCAGGATAATGCCGCTCAGGCGTTACAAGCCCTGTATCCGGAAGAGATCTACCGCCAGTTTGAAGGCGGCGACAGCAGCTGGACCCAGTTCGACAGCCGGGTTGAATGGCTGCTTGAGTTTCTTAAGGAAAACCGCAATAACAAGATTCTGATTATCACCGCCAAGGCGGGGGTGGCGCTGGCACTGGAAGAAATACTGCGCACCAAGGAAGGCATTCGCGGAACCGTATTCCATGAAGGTATGTCATTACTGGAACGGGATAAGGCAGCCGCCTACTTTGCTCAGCAGGAAGGCGGTGCTCAGGTGATGATCTGCTCCGAAATTGGCTCGGAAGGCCGTAATTTCCAGTTCTCTCATCAGCTGGTGCTGTTTGACCTGCCCCTGAACCCGGATCTGCTGGAGCAGCGTATCGGTCGTCTGGATCGTATTGGCCAGCAGCATGATATCGATATTCATGTGCCCTATCTGGAAGGCACCGCCCAGCAGGCGCTGACCCTCTGGTATGAGCAGGGTATGGATGCGTTCAGCAAGCCCAACGCCGTAGGCCAGCCGGTTTATCAGCAAATGTCCGAGCGCTTGCTGGAAATTCTGGCTGGTCATGGTCAGGATACCGACGCCCTGAATCAGTTGATTGCCGATACTCAGATCATGACACGCAAGCTGATTGATCAGATGGAACAAGGCCGTGACCGGCTGCTTGAGCTCAATTCCAGCGGCACCTTTACTCATCAGGATCTGGCGGCTCAACTGGCCGAAAAAGACGACGATCCGACGCTGGCCATTTTTGCCATCAAGCTGTTTGATGAAGTGGGCATTCATCAGGACGACAAGGGTGAAAATGCCATTGTGCTGCGCCCCACCGAGCAGATGCTGATCCCTAGCTTCCCAGCCCTGCCCGAAGATGGCACCAGCATCACGTTTGATCGGCATACCGCTCTGGGCCGGGACGATCTGCAATTTGTAAGCTGGGATCATCCCATGATCCGCGGCGGCATCGATCTGGTGCTGGGATCCGAAATAGGCACCACCTCTGTGGCCATTCTCAAGAATAAGGCGCTGCCGGTAGGCACTCAGTTTGTAGAGCTGATTTTTGTGGCCGAATCGGCTCATCATACTCAGCTCTACCGCTTTTTACCGCCCGCTCCCATTCGTCTGCTGCTGGATAAAAACGGTAATAACCTGGCTGATAAAGTCAACTTTGAGGCCTTTGACAAACAACTCAGCCCCATTAACCGCCATCTGGGCAGCAAACTGGTGAACGCATCACAGAGCTTTATTCATCAGCAACTGCAGCTGGCCACACCGGTGGCCGAACAACAGATGGAGCAGCTGGTAGAAGCCGCCCGCACTCGCATGCATGAGTCCATGGAACAGGAACTGACCCGACTTCAGCAGCTGGCCAAGGTAAATCCGAACGTACGGCAGAGTGAAATTGATCATGTTGTGGAGCTGAAAGCCGAACTGGATAATCTGCTCAGCCATACCCGCTTAAAGCTGGATGCAATTCGGTTTATTGTGGTAAGTCATCAATAAGGATACTGAGTCAGACCATGGTATTGCTGCATTATGATCCGCCGGCGGATCCACCTTTTGAAATATTGTACCGGGACGACAGCATTATTGTACTGAACAAGCCCAGTGGTTTGCTGAGTGTTCCCGGACGGGATCCGGTGCACTTTGACAGCCTGTCGCTCAGGGTATCCCGCGTGTTTCCGACGGTGCAGGTAGTGCACCGGCTGGATATGGCCACATCGGGCGTGATTGTGATGGCGCTGAACCCCAAGGCACACCGGGAGATGAGCCGTCAGTTTCGCGAGCGGGAAACTGAAAAACGCTACTATGCCTGGGTATATGGCCGGCCGGACGAAGACAAGGGCAGCGTGGATCTGCCCCTGTGCTGCGACTGGCCCAACCGCCCCCGGCATATGGTGAATCATGAACAGGGCAAGGCGGCGCTCACGCACTGGCGCTGCCTGCGTCGTGAAAACCACCGCAGCCTGATGGAACTGACTCCCGTAACCGGTCGATCCCATCAGCTTCGGGTGCATATGCTGAGCCTGGGTCATCCCATACTGGGCGACAATCTCTATGCCGAGGGTGAGGCGCTGGCCATGGCTTCTCAGCTGCAACTGCATGCGGCCTATCTGGCATTCAAACATCCCAGATATAAGCACCGGCTGGAATTTACCGCTCCGGCACCTTTTGAGGTGAGCTGATGAAACGGGCAGCATGGTGCTTGTTAGGCTGCTTGTTCACCTCAACAGCCATGGCGCGCTTTGACTGGAGCGAATATCGGGAATACCAGCCACAAGCTGCCGTGCTACGCTTTGCTGCAGCACGGCCCGAGCCATTGGGCCAGCTGCTGATCTGGCCAGAGCAACAGCAACTGCATCAGTGGCTGGCCATGGCACCATGGTGGCAGGATCGTGGCTGGGAGCTGGTGCTGCTGCTGCCTGATCCTCAGCAGAGCTATTTTGATCCTGCTGCCGAGAAAGTATCCGACGCTCAGCAAACCTGGGTGACCACGCTGGGCGAACGCCTGGCTCCCATATTTGAGCGCCAGCCCGAACTTCCCCAGGTGGTGCTGACCCAGGGCAGCGCTTCTCTCTGGTATCAGCAACTGATACAAACCGGCACCCTGCCGGCTCCCAGCGGCCTTATGGTATTGAATGCCACTCCTTCTGATAAAGCCACCCAGCAAATGCTGGCTATGAGTCTGTCACGCTCCGACTGGCCGGTGCTGGACTTGTTCAGCACACGGCAGCCGGTTTCTTTGCTTAATCAGAAGCTGCGCCGCCATGCCAGTGCCCGCGAACAAGCCGATTATGAATCGATTACCATTCACTCACCGCTTTTTTCAAGCCGTATTATGGCCGCCTGGATAACGCGTCATGGCTGGATGCCTCTGCCTCCGGGCGCACCGGATTTTTTAAAAGGAGTAACCCCCAATGAAACTGGTCTTTCTCGATCGCAAGACACTGGCTCCGGACGTGAAGCTGCGCCGGCCAAACCTTGATCATCACTGGCAGGATTATGCCGACACCACTCCCGAGCAGGTGATTGAGCGATTGCAGCACGCCGATGTGGCCATCGTAAACAAAGTGCATATCAGCGCCGATGTCATTGCCAGATTGCCCTCATTAAAGCTGGTGGCACTGGCCGCCACTGGCAGTGATAATATCGATCTCAACGCTTGCCGCAACGCCGGCATTGCCGTGTGCAATATCCGTAATTATTCCGAGAGCGCCGTGCCTGAACATGCACTGTCACTGATGATGGCGCTCAGCCGTAACCTGTATGCGTATCGTCAGTCTGTAGAGCATGGTCGTTGGCAGCAATCGGGACAGTTTTGTTATTTCGACTATTCAGTTCGTGATCTGAAAGGCCAGACGTTGGGACTGATTGGTTATGGTACGATTGCCAGAGATCTGGAGCGGCTGGCCAAGGCGCTGGGTATGAAGGTGATCGTGGCCGCCCGTAAGGGTCAGCCGGCAGGCCATGGCCGCCTGCCGTTTGAACAGGTCATTGAAACGGCCGATGTGATCAGCCTGCATTGCCCGCTGAACAAGGATACTCATCATGTCATCAGCGAGCGGGAGTTTGCCATGATGAAGCCTGATGCTCTGCTGATTAACGTGGGCCGCGGCGGCCTGGTGGATGAAGAAGCGCTGCTGAACGCACTGCGGGAACAGCGCATCGGCGGTGCCGGCTTTGATGTGGTCAGCGCCGAGCCGCCGCCCGCCGATCATCCGCTGATGCAGGCGCTGCAATACCCCAACTTTATCCTGACACCGCACATCGCCTGGGCCAGCCATGATTCCATGCAGCGACTGGCAGATCAGCTGATTGATAATATCGAAGCATTTGCTCAAGGGCGGAAGCAGAACAGGCTGGTTTAACAGCAGGAATTGGTGAATAGGGACCGGGGATTAGGGAAATCGAACCCCTGCTCCCAAATCCCTATTCCCTTTTTCAGCGAATATTACGGGCGGTTTTAATGGTTTCCCAGGCCTGTTGTATGTCCTGGGCTTTTTCTTTGGCCATTTCCATCATTTCTTTGGGCAGCCCCTGAGCCACCAGCTTGTCGGGGTGGTGTTTGGACATTTGCCGGCGGTAGGCGCGCTTTACCGTGGCATCGTCCGCGCTGTCTTCCACTTCCAGAATACGGTAGGCATCGCGCAGTCTGTCCTTGGCCGGAGGCGGAGTAAAGCCGCCGGCATGGCCGCCGGCACGGCCTTCGCGATACATATGCAGCTGGGCTTCAGCAAAGGCCAGTAACTGCTCCAGTTCCTGAGCAGAAAAGCCAAGTTCAGTGGCAATGGTGTGCAGCAGCCGGCGCTCCGCCGGGTGCAGCTCGCCGTCGGCAAACACCAGCTGCAGCTGCACTTCCATAAAAAAGCGCAGCAGATTGCGGCTGTCCCGGGTACGCGCCCGAAACCGACGCAGGGTTTCTGTTAACGGAAAGTCGCTTTCCTTGCCGTCACGAAAAGCCTGTTGTGCCTCAGCTTTTTGATCCGGACGCAGACGCATCTGTACCATCAGCTGCTCGGCAAGCCGGATTTCTTCACTGGTCACCCGACCACTGGACTTGGCGAGATGCCCCATGGTGGCAAAAGTGGCATAAAGAAATTCCTGCTGGGCATCTTTTACAAAGCCCCAGGCGTTGGCCAGCTTTTTGTCAGCCAGATGGCCCAGCCACAAACCCAACAGGGCACCGGGTACATTGCCAATCAAAAACCCGAGCAGGCAGCCAATTATTTTACCTTTAATATGTGAAAGCATTCAGCGGGACTCCCACAGGAAAATGGTCAGGGTTCGGGCAAAAGCAATAGCGGTGGCAAACAAAGGTAGTGTCATAAGGTCGGCGGATAAAAATATTTGTAGTCGGGGCCGGCATAGAGCTGGCAGCGAGAATGCTTTATCATAGCCCGCTACCATAAAAGAATGACACCAAAAGCTCAACCAGCCCGCAGGATCACGGGCGGTGTCGCCAACACCAGGAACGAGAGCATCACCTCATGAAAAAACGGATTATCGGCCTTCCCCTGCTGTTTGCATCCGGTCTGGCTCAGGCACAGGTTGCCGGCACGGCTCCTTTTGATGAGCAAAACAAGGATGACAATCCTATTTCTTTCAGCCGTTGTTTCAGCCATGTGCCACTGCGGGTGGAAGGACAAACCGATGCCAATGCTCCCATTACTGTTACTGCCGATGTACTTAATGCCACCAGAGACGGCAGAATTCTCTATCAGGGCAATGTAGAGGTGCTGCAGGGGCAGCGACGCTTTAGCAGTGATTATATGGAGCTGGAGCAGCAAAGCCGGGATGTCATGGCGACGGGCAATATTCAGCTGACTGACGGCACCATCACAGTAAAAAGCGATAGTACCCTGACCGGTAATCTGACCACTAAAGACAGCCAGCTTGATCAGGCTCGCTATCAGCTGCACGGCGACCCGGGCCGGGGTACAGCCCGCAAGGTCACATTGAACAATCAAAAAGGTGAAGTTGATCTGCAAGGGGCCAGTTACACCACCTGCCCGCCCGGTGAAGAAGCATGGCAGCTGAAAGCAAGCACCGTCTCTGTGGAGCAGGATGAAGTTTTTGGTGAAGCCTGGAATGCCGTGCTGTGGGCAGGTAATGTGCCTGTTTTTTACTTTCCTTATATCAAGTTTCCGGTAAAAGACGAACGTCAGAGCGGTTTTCTGTATCCCTCTTTCGATATCAGCAGCAGTAATGGCACCGATATCCGTTTGCCTTATTACCTGAACATTGCGCCTAACTACGATGCCACCGTTACACCTCGCTATATGGAAAAGCGGGGCACCATGGCGCAGCTGGAGTTTCGCTATTTACCCACTCAGGGCCAGAGTGGTGTGCTTTATGGCGAATTTCTGCCTGAAGACAGAAAGCTGGCCAATGATCCGGCGCTGGCTGCTGAAGAATGGCAGAATGATGCTCGCTGGCTGTTCAGCTGGCAGCATAATGCCCGTTTTGACAGAGCAGGCCACTGGCGGGGTAATGTCAACTACACTCAGGTCGCCAGCTGGGATAAGAACTACCTGGATGACTTTGATCCGCCAGTAGGCACAGTGGTGGATGATCAGCTGATGCAGTCACTCAACGGCGGTTATTATGACCGGCACTGGCAGCTGACCACAGAAGTCCGTGATTATCAGATTTTGAAATCGGAACTGCCTACTCAGCCCTTTCAGCTGATGCCGTCACTGACACTCAACAGCTACCGTGGTTTTGGCGATTTTGACGCGGCACTGGATGCCGAGCTGGCGCGCTTTGAAAACAGCGATGAGCAAGCTTACCAGGCCACACGCTTTCATATTGAACCGCGTATTATTTATTCATTGATTGATCAGCCCAGCGTCCAGCTGAAGGCAGATGCAGGCGCCTATTACACTCACTATGAGCAGGATATACCCAATACCCTTGGCGCTTATTACCGCGATACATGGGGATTTGATGAAAACAGCCTGGACTCCAGTGCCGACCGGCTGTTACCTCGTCTGCGCCTGAACGGCAGCCTGGTGTTTGACCGCCGGGCACGCTGGTTTGAGCAGGATTTCACGCAGACCCTGGAGCCGCAAATTCAGTATTTGTATGTGCCCTACGACGATCAGGATCATATTGGCCTGTATGACAGCACCACCATGCGCCAGGACTATTACAGCCTGTTCAGCGATCGACGTTTTGCCGGCCTGGACCGCATCAGTGATGCCAACCAGCTGACCGCCGGCTTTACCAGCCGTATTTATGATAATGCCGGCACCGAACGCCTTCGTCTGGCACTGGCGCAGACCTTTAACTTCACAGCGCCACGAGTGAAACTGTTTCCCAGTGAACAACTGGATAAAACCAAGCGCTCCTTTCTCACCTTTGAAGGTGATCTTAACCTCGACAACAACTGGTTTGTTCACGCTGAGGCGCAGCAGGACACCCGCAACCATCAGCTGGCGGCCGGTAATATTACCCTGGAATATAACGAGCAGGGCAAACTGGCCCAGCTGGGCTTTCGTCACCTGAGTTCAGGTTACTTCTCCGATAGTATTAGCCAGGATCTCAACCAGATAGGTGGTACTGTATTCTGGCCACTGGCACCGCAATGGGGATTTATTGGCGCTTATTACCGGGATATTGAACTCCATCGTAATCTCGATAGTCTGATTGGACTGCGCTACGACTCCTGCTGCTGGGCAGTAAGCCTGGTATGGGAGCAATGGCAGAAAGAAGACAAACTGCGTACTCCTGCTGAAGCCAACCAGGAAACCAGCATAGGACTGCGCTTTGAGCTGAAAGGCTTCAGCTCGCTGGGCACAGGCAGTAAATTTGAGCCGGGTACCGAGCTGCTGCCCTATTATCGCCCCTTTAACTTAAACAACTGATTTTCATTGCGCACAGGATTTGTCATGAACCAAAGATGCAAGAATTTACTGATGGCCGCCGGACTGGGCTTGCTGTCATTTAGCGGTCATGCCGCGCCACAGGTACTGGACAAAACCGTGGCTCAGGTCAATAACGATGTGGTACTGGAAAGCCAGCTTGATGCGCTGGTAAAGCAGGTTAGCAGCGGTGCCAACGCTGCTGGCCAGCCTCTGCCCGATCTGCAGAATTTACGTAAACAGGCTCTTGAGCGCCTGATCCTGGAAAGTCTGCAACTACAGCTGGCTGAGCGCCTGGGATTACGTATTACCGATACTCAGCTGGAGCAGGCATTGGTAAATATTGCCAAAGGTGAAGGTAAAACCCTTGAGCAGCTACAAGCGGACACTGCGGCCAATGGCCAAAGCTGGCCTGCGTTCAGAGAGCAGATCCGTAACGAAATTCTGATGAGTGAGCTGGCCCGTAATCAGGTACGCCGGCGAATTAATATCTCTGATCAGGAAGTCAAACAGGTAGTACAAATGATTCGGGAGCAGGGCCAGAGCAATGCCCGCTACCGGGTGGGCAACATTTTGCTGCCCCTGCCCGCCAATCCCAGCAGCGAACAACTGCGTCAGGCCGACAGCCAGGCAAAACAGCTGCTGGCGCAACTGAAAAATGGTGCCGATTTTCGTAAATTGGCCATCGCCCACAGCGCCGGTCCCAAAGCGCTTGAAGGTGGCGACTGGGGCATGATGACCATGGGCGAAATGCCGTCTCTGTTCAGCGAAGCGGTGAGAAATCATGCAAAAGGTGATATTATCGGCCCCATCCGTTCCGGTGCCGGCCTGCATATTCTGACAGTTCTGGATATGGAAGGCAGCCAGCAACAAACGGTGCAGGCACTGGAAGTGCGCGCCCGGCATATTCTGATCAAGCCATCGGTTATTCTGAGTGAAGAAAAAGCACAATCCATGCTTGAAGACTTTGCCCGCTCCATTCGCAATGGTGATGCCACCATGGCCCAGCTGGCCGAGCAACACTCTGATGATACCGGCTCTGCCGTGAATGGCGGTGATCTCGGCTGGGCTTCTCCGGAGCTATATGTCAGCAGCTTTCGTGACACCGTCACTCAGCTGCAACCTGGCGAGCTGAGCGCACCGTTTCGCTCTGAGCATGGCTGGCATCTGGTGCGTCTGGAAGACAAGCGTGTGCAGGATGCCACCGAGCAGGCCACCGAACAGCGGGCCTATCAACTGATTTTCAATCGTCGCTTTAACGAAGAAGTACAGACCTGGCTCGATGAGCTCAAGGATCAGGCTTATATACGTATTGTCGACACTCAATAACTTAATGGTGACTCGTGAGTTGTAAACGCATAGCCATCACCCCCGGAGAGCCCGCTGGCATAGGCCCGGAGCTGATGCTGGCGCTGGCCGACCTGGACTGGCCGGCCGAGCTGGTAGTAATTGCCGACCCGGAGCTGATTAAAGCCCGGGCTGAACTGTTGGGCCGGGATATCACCCTGCTTACCTATGATCCACAGGCTGAACCCAGGCCACAAATGGCCGGCACCCTGACAGTAGCACCGGTTAAAATGGCCAGACCCGCCACTCCTGGCGTGCTGGATGAAGCCAACGGCCTTTATGTGCTGGAAACCCTGAAACGGGCATCCGACGGCAACATGACCGGCGAGTTTGATGCGGTGGTAACCGGCCCGGTCAACAAGGGTATTATCAACAAGGCCGGCGTGTCTTTCAGTGGCCACACCGAGTTTTTTGCCCAGCAGGCCAATGTGCCTGATGTGGTCATGCTGCTGGCCACCCCCGGACTGAGAGTCGCCCAGGTGACTACTCATATTCCGCTGGCTTATGTGTCAAAAGCCATTACCCATGAGCGTCTGACCAAAATTACCCGCATTCTGCATGCCGAGCTGAAAAGCAAATTTGGCATTGCAAGCCCGCGTATTTATGTGTGTGGCCTGAACCCCCACGCCGGAGAAGACGGGCACCTTGGGCGGGAAGAAATTGATGTCATTATTCCTGCCCTGAACGAACTGCGTGAAGAAGGCATGGATTTGGTTGGCCCGCTCTCGGCCGATACCGTATTCAATGAAAAATACATGAAAGATGCCGATGCCTTTCTCGCCATGTATCACGACCAGGGTCTGCCGGTGCTGAAATACATCGGCTTTGGCAAGGCCGTTAACATTACCCTGGGACTGCCCTTTATTCGTACTTCGGTCGATCACGGCACTGCCCTGGAGCTGGCCGGCACCGACCAGATTGACGCGGGCAGCATGCTGTGCGCACTAAACCAAGCCATTGAGATGATAGAAAAACGCGATGAATAGCAAGGTCCACCAAGGCCACAAGGCCCGTAAACGTTTTGGTCAGAACTTTTTGCACGATGATTACACCATCGATCAGATAGTCAATGCCATTCATCCGTCCGACGACTTTACCATGGTCGAAATCGGTCCTGGTCTGGGTGCGCTTACCGGCCCGGTGTGCGAGCGTATTGAACGCCTGAATGTTGTCGAGCTGGACCGGGACCTGGCTGCCCGTCTGGCAACCCACCCCTTTCTGAAAGATAAGCTCAATATTCATCAGGCCGACGCCATGAAGTTTGACTTCAGCAGCCTGTGCGAACCCGGCAAAAAACTGAAAATTTTCGGTAACCTGCCTTACAACATCTCCACCCAGCTGATGTTCCATTTATTTGAGTTCTCGGCACTGGTGCAGGACATGCACTTTATGCTGCAAAAGGAAGTGGTGAACCGGCTCGCTGCCGGTCCGGGCAGCAAGGCCTATGGCCGCCTCAGTGTGATGGCGCAATATTACTGTGAAGTCGTCCCCGTACTGGAAGTGGGACCGGAGGCCTTCAAGCCTGCGCCCAAGGTCGACTCGGCGGTAGTGCGGCTGCTGCCATTTGAGACACCGCCGCATCCGGCTCAGAGCCTCAAGGATCTGTCCCGGATCACCGCAGATGCGTTTGGTCAGCGCCGCAAGACCATTCGTAACAGCCTGAGCCACCTGTTTACTGCGGACGAGATCACTGCCCTGGGCCTGGATCCTTCCACTCGTCCGGAGCAGCTGACCCTGGCGCAATACGTTACGCTGGCCAATGCCCTGTCACAAAAGAAGGAGTCCTGATGTCTGCTGCTGCCATTCATATTACTCCGGTGCCCCGCTATCTTGCGGATCGTTCGTCGCCGGAAGATGAGCATTATGTGTTTGCCTATACCATCACCATTGACAACCAAAGTGATGAAACCGTTACGCTGATCAGCCGGCGCTGGTTGATCACTGATGCCAACGGCAAACGTATTGAAGTGGAAGGCAGCGGTGTGGTGGGTGAGCAGCCTACTATTGCAGCGGGGGATGATTATACCTATACCAGTGGTGTGAGCCTGGAAACACCGGTGGGCGTGATGGAAGGCTTTTATACCCTGCGCCGGGATGACGGCAGCGAGTTTGAGGCCCCCATAGCGCCCTTTCGTCTGGCCCAGCCGAATCTGATCAACTGATGGCCACCTATATTGTCGGCGATCTGCAGGGATGCCTGAGCGAGCTGAACCAGTTACTGGCCGGCGTGGGCTTTACTCCGTCCCGGGATCAGCTCTGGCTGACCGGTGATCTGGTGGCACGGGGGCCAGACTCCCTGGGTTGTCTGCGCCGGGTCATGGCCCTGGGCAATGCCGCCACCACAGTACTGGGTAATCACGATCTGCATCTGCTGGCGGTTGCTGCCGGCCTGCGCAAGCCCAAGCAAGCAGACAAAGTTCAACGCATTCTGCAGGCTGCCGACAGTACTGACTTACTGTTCTGGCTGCGGCAGCAGCCACTGCTGGCAGAGCACAGCGAACATGGCTTTATAATGACCCATGCCGGTATTCCGCCCCAGTGGTCGGTTGAACAGGCGCGTGCGGCGGCACGATTCGCTGAAACTGAACTGCGTTCTGAGCACTATCTGGATCGATTACGAGATATGTACGGCAACCAGCCGGACCGCTGGCGTGAGGATCTGGACGAACTTGACCGGCTGCGCTTTACCATCAATGCCCTTACCCGCATGCGGCTGTGCTATGCCGATGGCCGGCTGGACTTTGACTTCAAGGAAGGTCTGGACAAGGTGCCGGCAACACTTAAACCCTGGTTTGAGCTGCGCAGTGAACATCAGGATCCGCCGCTGGTGTTTGGTCACTGGGCGGCACTGGAAGGCCAGTGTGACACAGCCGGCATCCATGCGCTGGACACCGGCTGTGTGTGGGGTGGCAGCCTGACGCTGCTGCATTGGGAAACCGGTGAGCGCATCAGCACGCCCTGCCCTGTGCATGCCTGAGTGGTAATTAACCCCGCTCCAGCACCTGAAACCGGCAGTCGTACTCATTGCGTTCATCGGCGGCACGCACCTCTTCACGCATCAGTTTCCACGCTTGCTCATCCAGAGCAGGAAAACGGGTATCACCGTCAATATTGGCTTCTATACGAGTAATATAAAGCCGGTCCGCCAGCGGCAGAAAGGCGGCATAGAGCTGGCCGCCGCCCATGACCATGACCTCTTCGTAACCATTCAGCAGCGCAATGGCTTCCTCGGGGGACGACACCAGCTCGGTACCCGCCGGTGCCTCTCTCAGCGAGCGGCTGACAATCACATTGCGCCGCCCGGGCAGCGGCCGGCCGATGGACTCATGTGTGTTACGTCCCATGATCACCGGCTTGCCCAGGGTGGTTTGCTTGAAGTAGGCCAGATCCGCCGGCAGGTGCCAGGGCATGTCATTATCCTTGCCGATAATACCGTTTCGAGTCATGGCCACTATCATGGATAACATCATGCTGTCCGCTTACTCCTTGGTGTAGATAACGTGACCGTCATCTTCTTCATCGTCCCAGTCATCATCCTCATCTTCCGCTTCGTGCATGGCTGACTGATGATATTCATCCCACTTGAAGCTGACCGGCTCACGGGCTGCTTCCAGCTCTTCCTGAGTGCGCGGGTGCTCGTCCAGGAAGGCCATCAGTGCCTGAGTCAGCTCACGGGTACCGCTCTTGCTGATGGCGCTCATGCGGTGTACCGGCCCCTGCCAGTCAAGCAGCTCGGTGACGCGGGCAATGACTTCTTCGGCCTGCTCGTCATCCACCAGATCCAGCTTGTTAAATACCAGCCAGCGTGGTTTGGCAGCCAGCTCTTCGCTGTATTGGTTCAGCTCGTTGACAATGATGTCGGCGTTATCGGCAGGATCCGAGCCGTCAACGGGCAGCACGTCAATAATGTGCAGCAGTATACGGCAGCGTTCCAGATGCTTGAGAAAGCGAATGCCAAGGCCGGCACCATCGGCAGCACCTTCAATCAGACCGGGAATATCTGCCACGACAAAGCTTTTCTGGCCGTCACAACGCACTACCCCCAGGTTGGGCACCAGGGTGGTAAAGGGGTAATCCGCCACCTTGGGCTTGGCTGCCGATACCGAACGGATAAAGGTGGATTTGCCGGCATTGGGCAGGCCCAGCAGACCCACATCAGCCAGCAGCAGCAGCTCCAGCAGCACATTACGGATTTCTCCCGGGGTGCCGTTGGTCTTTTGCCGCGGTGCCCGGTTTACCGAGCTTTTGAAGCGGGTATTACCCAGACCGTGAAAACCGCCCTTGGCCACCAGTAATTTCTGGCCATGGCGGGTCAGATCGCCGAGGATCTCGCCGGTCATTTCATCCTTGGCACGGGTACCCACGGGCACCGTCAGCACCAGATCCTTACCGCGCTTGCCAGTACAATTGCCGCCCCGGCCATTCTCGCCACGTTCGGCACGATGAAAGCGCTCGAAGTGATAGTCGATCAGGGTGTTGAGGTTTTCGTCGGCCAGCATATACACATCGCCGCCATCGCCGCCGTCACCACCATCGGGGCCGCCTTTGGGAATATACTTCTCCCGGCGAAAGCTTACACAACCATTACCGCCGTCGCCCGCCTCGATGCGGATCTCCGCTTCATCGACAAATTTCATTTCACTGCTCTCCCATTCGTTTTCTGAGCCTGTCTATCCGGCTCTTGCCGAACGTGCCTTTATTAAAGCAAAAAGCCCCGCCGGTTGGCGGGGCTTTTTAAAGTCCTGATCGTAGCTTACTCGGCTACAATGCTGACGAACTTACGGTTCTGAGGACCTTTAACTTCAAACTTCACCTTGCCGTCGGCTTTGGCGAACAGAGTGTGGTCCTTGCCCAGGCCTACGTTGTCGCCGGCATGGAATTTGGTGCCGCGCTGACGAACGATGATGTTGCCCGCCAGGACAGATTCACCACCGTAACGCTTTACACCAAGACGTTTGCTTTCTGAGTCGCGACCGTTACGAGTAGAGCCGCCTGCTTTTTTATGTGCCATGGAACTTAACTCCTCTCTTAGGCGCTGATACCAGTGATTTTCACCTCAGTGAACCACTGACGGTGACCCTGCTGTTTGCGAGAGTGCTTACGACGACGGAACTTAACGATCTTGACTTTTTTGCCACGACCGTGAGTAACTACTTCAGCAGTTACCTTGCCACCATCAACGTAGGGTACACCTACTTTAACGTTTTCACCTTGGGCTACCATCAGCACTTTGTCGAACTCGACAGAAGCGCCGGTTTCTACGTCCAGTTTTTCCAGACGAACAACCTGGCCTTCGGCTACACGGTGCTGTTTTCCGCCGCTTTGGATTACCGCGTACATGATTTTAACTCCGAATATGGCACTTATGCCCGCTGAAGGGCTGTGCACTAAAACTGTTTTACAATGGTCGCGCATTGTACGCAAATTGATCCCCTGAGACAAGGGGAGAGAGCGCAAAAAAATGATGCCCGTCCGCATTGCAGACCATGCCTGCCCGGACAGGTTTATCCCTTTGACGAATCGTGTAAAATCCTAACATTATTGAATTCACACTGCATCGTCCGGCTTATAACTTTTATGGTAGATATTCACAGGATCAAACAACTGACCGAGCAGGACATGCAAGCGGTCAACGAACTCATCATGACCCGCCTGCAGTCAGACGTCGGTCTGATCAATCAGCTGGGATTTTATATTGTCAGCGCCGGCGGCAAACGCATGCGCCCCATGCTCACCGTGCTCAGCGCCCGGGCACTGGGCTACGAAGGCACTGACCACATCAAGCTGGCCGCCCTGCTGGAGTTTATTCATACCTCCACCCTGCTGCACGACGATGTGGTAGACGAATCGGACCTGCGCCGGGGCCGGGATACCGCCAATGCGCTGTTCGGTAACGCTGCCAGCGTGCTGGTGGGCGACTTTCTTTATACCCGCTCCTTTCAGATGATGACAGAGCTGAACAGCATGCGCATTATGCAGCTGCTGAGTGAAGCCACCAACGTCATCGCTGAAGGGGAAGTATTGCAGTTAATGAACTGCAATGACCCGGATACTACCGAAGCCAGCTATATGCAGGTGATCTACTGCAAAACCGCCAAGCTGTTTGAGGCAGCCACCCGCCTGGCAGCCGTGCTGACTCATCAGCCTGAAGCCACCGAGCAGGCCATGCTGGATTACGGCAAGTATCTGGGCACAGCGTTTCAGTTAATGGACGATGTGATGGACTATTGCTCCGATGCCAGTGACATGGGCAAAAATGTGGGCGATGACCTGGCAGAGGGCAAGCCCACGCTACCCCTGCTGCGAGCCATGGAAAATGGCACGCCGGCTCAGCGTGAGCGTATTCGTGATGCCATCACTAACCGCACCGGCATGGATCATCTGGATGAGATCATGGCGATTCTGGAGCAGACCCAAGCCCTGGAATATTGTCGCCGGCGCGCCCGGGAAGAAGCGCAGAAAGCCATTGATGCACTGCATGTACTGCCCGACTCCGAGCACAAGGCCGCCCTGATTGATCTGGCCCATATGGCAGTCGAGCGCAGCCGCTGATCTGCAGACTATCGTCACTCCGGGCTTGACCCGGAGTCCATGACTGACGACATCAACGTCTGCAGAATGGGTTCCGGCCTTAGCCGGAATGACCAAAGTGAATCAAACAAAAACGCCGGCTCAGTGAGCCGGCGTTTTTTTTATTGCGTGCAGTTTAAAGTTCAGGCTTCAAACGGGTGACGCAGTATCATGGTTTCGGCACGATCCGGGCCAGTAGAAATAATATCTACCGGTACACCGGTCAGCTCTTCAATGCGTTTGATATAATCACGCGCCGCCTGAGGCAGACCTTCTACCGTGGTCACGCCGAAGGTGTTATCACTCCAGCCGGGCATGGACTCGTATACCGGTGTCACTGTCTCATAGCCTTCAGCAGCCATGGGCGGCACATCCTGCACCGAGCCATCAGGCATCTTGTAACCGGTACAGATCTTGATCTCGTCAAGACCGTCGAGCACATCAAGCTTGGTCAGGCAGAAGCCGGTAATGGAGTTCACCTGAATGGCGCGCTTCATGGCCACCATATCGAGCCAGCCGGTACGACGTTTGCGGCCGGTAGTAGCACCAAACTCATGCCCCTTCACACCCAGGTGCTGACCGACATCGTCAAACAGCTCTGTAGGGAACGGACCAGAGCCCACGCGAGTGGTGTAGGCCTTGATAATGCCCAGCACATAATCCACATAGCAGGGGCCAAAACCGGAGCCGGTGGCCACGCCGCCGGCGGTGGTGTTGGATGAGGTGACGTAAGGGTAGGTACCGTGATCGATGTCGAGCAGAGTGCCCTGAGCGCCTTCAAACATGATGCGCTCACCACTGCGGCGGGCCTTGTCGAGCAGGTCGGTTACATCAACCACCATGCTGGTCAGCAGCTCGGCGTAGCCTTTGGCCTGCTCCAGTATCTCATCGTAAGATACTTCTTCAACGCCATAGAAACCCTTGAGCTGGAAGTTATAGTATTCCACTACTTCTTTCAGCTTATGGGCAAAGGTGTTCATGTCGAACAAATCACCCACGCGCAGACAGCGACGGGCTACTTTGTCTTCATAAGCAGGGCCGATACCACGCCCGGTGGTGCCAATGGCTTTATTACCACGGGCCTTTTCGCGGGCCTGATCCATGGCAACATGGTAAGGCAGAATAAGCGGGCAGGCTTCGCTCAGTTTCAGGCGTTCCCGCACCGGCACACCACTTTCTTCCAGGCCGGCCATTTCCTTCAGCAAAGCGTCAGGAGACAGCACAACGCCGTTGGCGATGATACAGGTGCAATTGTCGCGCAGGATACCTGAGGGAATGAGATGGAGGACGGTCTTTCTGCCGTCGATAACCAGGGTGTGTCCGGCGTTGTGGCCGCCCTGATAACGTACAACATAACGAGCCTTGTCGGTCAGCAGATCGACAACTTTGCCCTTGCCTTCGTCACCCCACTGGGTGCCTAGTACAACAACGTTTTGTCCCATTTTCTCTAACTGTCGAGTTGTTAAAAATGGAGTCTACCAAATTTTGACCAAGGCCGGAACTGCTGGACGGCCGGATTGCTGAAAATATTATCACGCTCAAAAAAAAGCCCGGTTTCCCGGGCTTTTTACTGATTCAGCAGACTGATTAATTGCCTTGCGGATCCTTCAGGAAGCGGAAGAAGTCGCCGTCCGGTTTCAGGATCATCATATCTCCACCCTGCTCAAAGCTCTTGCGGTAGGCTTCAAGGCTACGGATAAAGGTAAAGAACTGCGGATCCGCGGCATAGGCATCAGCATAAATCCTGGCTGCCTCAGCGTCCCCTTCACCACGCAGAGTACGGGAATTACGCTGGGCATCAGCGATCATAATAGTTACCCGACGATCCGCTTCGGCCTTGATGATCTCGGCCTGTTCACGGCCTTCAGAGCGATGCTCCCGGGCCACAGCGGTCCGTTCGGCACGCATACGCTGATAGATGGAGTTGGACACCTCGGTAGGCAGGTTGATCTGCTTGATGCGCACATCCACTACTTTGATCCCCAGCTCGGAAGATGACTCCAGCAAGCCTTTCAGCGCGCTTTCCATCACATCACCCCGCTCACCGGACACAATGTCACGAATGGTACGGCTGCCGATCTCCGAACGCAGACTGTTGTTGATACGACGACGCAGCAGGCTTTCTGCCTGCAGACGATTGCCGCCACCGGTGGCCAGATAATAGGATGCAAAGTTGTCGATACGCCACTTCACGTAGGAATCGATGATCAGATCCTTTTTCTCTGAGGTGACGAAACGATCCACCTGATCATCCAGGGTCTGAATGCGGGCATCCAGCTTGCGCACCTGATCGATCATCGGCACCTTGAAGTGCAGACCTGGCTGGTAAATAACCGGCAGTTCGGAATCCTGCTCGCGCTTGACCTTGCCAAACTGCAGTACTATGCCCCGCTCCCCTTCGGCAACCACAAATACCGAAGAGAAAAGCAGTATCGCCAGCAGGGCCAGCACCACGATTAATACTCTTTTCATCGCTTAGTTTCTCCCTGACGTCGGACGAATGTTGCTTCGGTCGGAGCCGGGTCTGAGCTGACCGCTGTCCTGTCCGGAAGGCACATTGTTGTTGTTCAGATAGTCGGACGTGATCACATTGGGATCCACTCGGGCTTCACGCGTCGCCTGTTGCTCCATCAGCTTATCCAGCGGCAGATACATCAGGCTGTTGCTGCCTTCCGGGGTGTCCACCACTACCTTGTTAACCTTGCTGTAAATTTCTTCCATGGTTTCAAGGTAAATACGCTGACGAGTCAGCTCCGGCTGCAGTTCATACTGGGGCAGCAGTTCACGGAAGCGGGCCACTTCACCTTCAGCACGCAATGCAATTTGCTGCTTGTAAGCTTCGGCTTCCTGCAGCAGGCGCTGAGCCTGACCACGGGCCTTGGGCTCAATTTCCCGGGCATAGGCTTCTGCTTCACGAATAAAGCGCTGTTCGTCTTCCTGAGCGGCGATGGCATCGTCAAAAGCATCCTTCACTTCTTCCGGCGGGCGGGCCGGCAGGAAGTTCAGATCCAGGATCATCAAACCGAGCTGATAGGGATCAATGATCTCTTGCAACAACTCCCGGGTTTCCTGACGTACCCGTTCACGACCCACGGTCAGCACGTCGTCCATGGTGCTGTGGCCCACCACATAGCGCAGGGCACTGTCGAGAGCCTGATGCAAACTGTCGTCGGCATTGGTGACGTTGAACAGGTAGTCACGGGGTTCGATAACGCGGTACTGCACATCCATTTCTACCCGAACCAGGTTTTCATCCCGGGTCAGCATAAAGCCGGATGCCGGCAGTGAACGCACGGTTTCCACATCTACCGGATAGACACGATCAATGAAGGTAGCTTTCCAGCTCAGGCCGGGTTCTACCGTCTGATAGAACTTGCCAAAACGCAGCACCACGCCACGCTGAGCTTCGCCAATGGTGTAGAAACCACTGACTACCCACACGGCCACCGCTATCACCAGCGCCACTATCACTCCAAAAGAGCCGAGACCACCGCCGCCATTACCAGAGCCGCGACCACCCAGCACTCCTCCCAGTTTTCCGCTCAGGTTGCGGATCACCTTGTCCAGATCCGGCGGGCCCTGATGCTTGCCGTCATTCCCCCAGGGATCACGGTCTTTGCCACCATTTCCAGGCTCATTCCAAGCCATTTGTATCTCCGTCTTTCTGGTTTATGAAATTAACTCTACCAAGCAATGGATCATTCAGGCAATCAATCGCTTATAAAGCTTTCCAGTTGCTCACCTTCCTGTTTGAGCAGCCGGTGCCAGTCAGCTTGCTGCAAACGAATATCCACCACGTATTCACCCTGTTCGCCAAAAGCTTCTGCCACTATGCCGTTAAGCGCATAAAGCCGGCTGCGCAGCCGCGAGGCCGATGGCGGCAACGTCAGTCTGTGTTCGATCAGGGTGCCGGCCAGACGCTCATTCAGTGCTTCTAACAGACCATCAATACCGAGACCTTGTTGCGCTGATACCCACACTGCCCGCGGACGGCCTTCGTCATCCCGCTCGGTACGGGGTAACGGCTGATCAAGCTTATCGATTTTGTTGTAAACCATGAGTACCGGAATTTCATCGGATTCGATCTGTTCCAGTACCGAGTTTACCTCGTCGATATTGTCCCGCATCTGTTCATCAGCACAGTCCACCACATGCAGCAACAGGTCAGCATCCCGGGTTTCCTGCAGCGTCGCCTTGAAGGCTGCCACCAAATCGTGCGGCAGATGACGAATAAAACCCACTGTATCAGCCAGAATAGCCGGCCCTGCATCGGGCAACTCAATTTTTCGCAAGGTCGGATCCAGAGTGGCAAACAGCTGATCCGCGGCGTATACCCCGGCCTGGGTCAGCCGGTTGAACAGGGTCGACTTGCCGGCGTTGGTATAGCCTACCAGAGACAGGGTAGGAATTTCGTTGCGCTGACGCGCACGCCGGCCCTGCTCCCGCTGGCGGGATACTTTTTCAAGTCGCTTGCGAATATATTTGATGCGCTCTCGCAACAGCCGGCGGTCAGTTTCCAGCTGGGTTTCACCCGGACCACGCAGGCCGATACCGCCCTTCTGTCGCTCCAGGTGGGTCCAGCCACGCACCAGCCGGGTAGATAAATGGCTGAGCTGAGCCAGCTCTACCTGTAATTTGCCTTCATGGGTACGCGCACGCTGAGCAAAAATATCGAGAATAAGACCAGTGCGATCCAGTACCCGGCACTTGACTTCCCGCTCCAGGTTACGTTCCTGGGCAGGAGACAGACTGTGATTGAAAATCACCACATCGGCCTGGTGCATTTGCACCAGTGCCGCCAGCTCTTCTACCTTGCCGGTGCCGATAAAGAACTTGGACTGGGGAGCTGCCCGGCTCGAGGTGACCACGGCACAGGTGGTGACTCCTGCTGAATCAGTCAGCAGTTCAAGCTCTTCAAGATCTTCCCGCTCACTGTCGTCAGTGAAATTAATATGCACCAAAATGGCGGACTCACCACCCTGATAACGTTCAAACATAGGGGGTCCTCCGTCTGCCGGCCATCACTAATTCAGCGTAACTCAATCTTGATCCTGCTCACTGTCGGCCTGTTCCTGATGGCTGCCTGACGGTACACTCAGGTGCTGCACCGGACGGGCCGGTACCACGGTAGAGATGGCATGCTTGTACACCATTTGACTGACGGTGTTTTTCAGCAGAATAACGAATTGGTCAAACGACTCTATCTGGCCCTGCAGCTTGATGCCATTGACCAGATAAATAGAGACGGGTACCCGCTCCCGGCGCAGTGCGTTCAGAAACGGATCCTGCAGTGATTGCCCCTTAGCCATTTTTGTTGTCCTTATCTTTTGTAATAGTGGAAATTTATTATTGTTTTACTGACTGGGCCAGTATTACCTGCTCAATCAGTTGCCGTCCGGCGTCCTTGTCGTCGGTATCGAGCCAGGTCAGCTCAGGCCAGCCCCGCAGCCAGGTCAGCTGTCGCTTGGCCAGCTGACGGGTGGCGGCAATACCACGCTGTACCATTTCATCATAGCCAACATTACCGGCCAGGTAATCCCACATTTGCCGGTAGCCTACGCAGCGAACAGACGGCAGCTCGGTGTGCAGATCTCCCCGCTCATATAATGCCCGCACTTCCTGCTCAAATCCCTGGTTCAGCATCAGCTCAAAGCGCTCGGCAATGCGGCGGTGTAACGTGGCACGCTCAGCCGGTGCAATCGCAAACTGTAACACTTTGTAAGGCAAGGGATCACCCTTGCTTTGGGTTAATTCTGTGAGCGTTTTACCGGAAATTCGAAAAACCTCCAATGCTCTGGACAGGCGCTGAGGATCGTTGGGATGAATACGCGCCGCCGAGACAGGATCGATTTGGGCAAGCTCATGATGCAATGCCGTCCAGCCCCGCGCGGCAGCATCACTTTCTATGCCGGCACGCACTGCAGAGTCTGCCGAAGGCAAGGGGGACAATCCTTCCAGCAGCGCCTTGAAATACAGCATGGTGCCGCCTACCAGCAGCGGAATACGCCCGGCCTGAGTCACCTCCGCCATGGCAGCCAGGGCGTCGCGACGAAAATCAGCGGCAGAGTAGGCATCCAGCGGATCAATCAGATCAATCAGCCGGTGCGGCGTGATAGCCTGCTCTTCTGCAGTAGGCTTGGCGGTGCCGATATCCATGCCTTTATAGACCAGCGCCGAATCGACGCTGATCACCTCGCAAGGCAATGCCCGGCACAGCTCGGTGGCCAGACCGGTTTTACCCGAGGCAGTTGGCCCCATCAGGAATATTGCCAGGGGCTTAGTGCCCATATGTCCACCTGTTAAGTTGCTCAGTAACATCCACCGGACACATAAATTCCGGTAATGGATCAGCCAGTTCAGGCAGCAGCTGCTGCCACAACGCCGTGGCTTTTTGCCAGTTCCATTCGTTATCGGCAATGGCCTGCTGCGCCAGCCACTGACACAAGGCCTGCGGCTGACTGGCCGTTTCCTGCTCCAGCCGAGCCAGCAGCTCGGGAAACAAGCGGGCCAGATCCGCATGACGCAGAGGTTGTGGCACCCGGACGAGAATAATGGTGTCACCGGGGCCGCTTTTCAACTCCAGCCCCAGCTTTTGCAGCAGCGCCTGATGAGCATGAGTCTGTGCTTTTTGCTCCGTGCTCAGCGCCAGTCGTATTGGCAGCAACAGAGGCTGAGGCGTCAGTCCTTGTTGCCAGACAGCAAACAGGGATCGCCCATTAAGCCAGGCCTGGGCCAGATTCAGTTCACACAGCCATAGCTGCTTCCGGTAAAACACCACCAGTGCCCGCTGCTGCTCCAATGTCAGTGGCATGGCATCTGCTGGGGTTTCTGTGGATACCGGTACAGACGTATCAGCACGGGGCAGCGTGGTCAGCAGGCTGTCAAGCCCCTGCCACTGCTGGCGGCTCAGACCACTGTCACTGCGCTCGGTTTGCCGGCCGTAGCCATGACTTGCAGGTGTATAGCGGGGGGCCGGTGACACTGCAGCTTCATCATACTGAGCGTCGTAGCTGGCATCGGGTTCACCGGAAAAGCCTTGCTGCGGCTCTGCAGCCGGTGCGCGCTCCTGCTCCAGGGTTTGCTGCAGCACCTGAAAAATAAAGTCATGCACCAGCCGGGCCTGATGAAACCGCACCTCATGTTTGGCCGGGTGCACGTTGACATCCACTTCGTGAGCGTCCAGCTCCAGATAGAGCACAAAAGCAGCATGACCTTCGGGCGGCAGTCTGTCTCCATAGGCCTGACGCACCGCATGATTAAACAACTTGTCACGCATCATGCGACCGTTCACATAGGTATACTGCAAATCAGGCTGGTTGCGGGCCGCAGACGGTGGTGCCAGCCAGCCCCACAGCCGCAAACCATGATGCTCGCTGTCAAATTTAAGCGCCGGCCCCACAAAAGCCTGGCCACACACCGCTGCCAGCCGTTTGTCATGCTGTGACGGCAACTTGCCGGAGCGGTACTGACGCACCGGCTTGCCATTGTGCCGCAGTGTCATATTCACATCAAAGCGACTGAGCGCAATACGCCGCAACACTTCATCGATATGACCAAACTCGGTTTTCTCGGTACGCAGAAAGCGCCGGCGGGCCGGCGTATTAAAGAACAGATCACTTACCTCTACCGTGGTGCCCTGAGGGTGAGAGGCCGGCTGCAGCTGCACCGCCATATCACGGCCTTCTGCCATGGCCTGCCAGGCTTCTTCCTGAGCCGCGGTGCGGGACGTCAGCAACAGCCTTGATACCGAACTGATTGACGCCAGTGCCTCACCGCGAAAGCCCAGGCTGACAATGGCCTCCAGGTCGTCAAGGGTGCTGACCTTGGAAGTAGCATGGCGTGACAAGGCCAGGGTGAGTTCGTCTTTGCCGATACCACAGCCGTTATCACGAATACGGATCAGCTTGGCCCCGCCTTTTTCAATATCTACCTCAATGCGGGTAGCCCCCGCATCCAGGCTGTTTTCCACCAGCTCTTTCACCACAGAGGCCGGCCGCTCCACCACTTCACCGGCGGCAATCTGATTGGCAAGACGGGCCGGTAATATTTGTATTGCCATTTTAACTACCCGGAATATTCAGCACCTGCCCTACCCGAACCACATCGGTATTTAGATCGTTGTGACCCTTGATGCGGCTGACCGAGACGCCATACCGGCGGGCGATGATCGACAGGCTTTCACCGCTTTTTACCGTATGGCGAATGGATGAGCCCGGTGCCGCCTTGGCCGCCATCATGGTGCCGTTGGGCGGGTTTTGCCGATAATAGGATTTAACGCCATTGAGCAGCGCCTGCGCAATTTTTTGCTGATGGGACGACGTCAGCAATAACTGCTCTTCATGGGGGTTCGAAATAAACCCGGCTTCAATCAGCAAAGACGGTATATCCGGCGACTTGAGCACCGCCAGGCTGGCGTGTTCGGGCTTGCGTTTATGCAGGCGCACCACCTTGGCCATTTCCGCCAATATGTGTTCACTGATGGCATAACTGTCGGCGCGGGAGCGGTCCATGGACAGATCAAGAAAGGTGCGGGTGAGATAAGGATTTCCATCGGTCTGGGAAATCACTTCCCCCACACCGCCCAGCAGCTCGGACTGACGCTCCTGTTTTTCCAGCCAGCCGGCCATTTCCCGGTTGGCGCGGTTGGATGACAGCAACCAGACCGATGCGCCACGAGGGCCCTGATTTGCCACGCTGTCGGCATGAATGGACAGCAGCAGATCGGCCCGGGCCTTGCGGGCAATTTCGGAACGCTGGTTCAGGTTCACATAATAGTCACCGGTGCGGGTCAGTACTGCACGCATGCCCGGCTCCTTGTTGATAAGATCCGCCAGCTTGCGGGAGATAGCCAGGGTAATGTGCTTCTCATGGTTCTTTTTGGGGCCAACCGCACCGGGATCTTCACCGCCGTGGCCAGCATCTATGGCCACCACCAGCTCACGCAAGCCCGCCGGAGCCATTTTACGCTCAGGAGGCTCGGGCTTTCTGCTTTGATCCTGATACGGCAAGTCGATCACCAGCCGGTGTCCGTAGTTACCGGCGGGAGCCAGCGGAAACACCACCGGGCTGGCTGATGACGTCAGCTCAAATACCAGCCGGTAACTGCCCGCCCTGGGCGGCTTGCTATCGCGAATCCGGGTGATCAGCTCACTGCTGTTTTTAATGGCAGAAAAGTTTACCCGGTTCTGTGTTTGCTCCAGATCCACCACCAGCCGGTGCGGACCATTCAGCATAAAATGATCAAAACGGGGGCTGGCCTGCATATCAAGCACAATGCGGGTATTGTTCGGTGACGGCCAGATACGAATACCTTCCAGCTGATTGGCCCAGACACTGACAGAGCAAAGTACCATAAACAGCGTCAGCAGGGTTCTCATCATGATACCGCCTTGAGCACGGCGCGGCCGGTGTCGGTATGGGCGGTGAGCATTGCCACACGGCCATCACCGTCATAGCTGAGAGTAATATCCAGATCGGCCTGAGGCAGCATCCCTGCGCCCCGCTCCGGCCACTCCACCAGACACAGGCTGTTGCCGGTAAAGTAATCACGAATGCCCATGTACTCCAGCTCTTCCGGATCCGCCAGACGATAGAGATCAAAATGATAGACGGCACGTTCACCGCACTGATAAGGCTCCACCAGAGTGTAAGTAGGACTTTTTACCTTGCCGGTATGCCCCAGCGCCTGAATCACTCCCCGGCTGAAGGTTGTTTTTCCCGCTCCCAGTTCACCATGCAGAAAAATGACACAGGCAGTATCACTGCTTTGGGCAAGGGCCTTGCCCAAAGCCAGAGTGGCGGCCTCATCGGCCAGTGTCAGGCTTATTGTTGTCATAATCATCCGTTTGATTGATAAGGCTTCTTACAGGGTAAAGCAAATCTGATGCCAGCATGCCGGTCATGCCCTGTGCGGCGGCCATGTCGCCGGCACAGGCATGCAGACATACCCCCAGACGGGCGGCACTTTCCGGCGCAAGCCCCTGGGCCAGAAAAGCGCCGATTATACCAGATAACAGGTCTCCCATACCCCCTGATGCCATGCCCGGATTACCATGAGGGCACAGTGCTGTGCCACTGGGGCCGGCAATCAGGGTTCCTGCACCTTTCAGGACCACAACGGCTCCGGTTTGTTCCCGCAGCTCTTGCACCGCCGCCAATCGGTTGGTTTCTATTTCAGCAGCCGTACACCCCAGCAAAGCGGCGGCCTCACCGGAGTGAGGGGTTAATACTGCCTGTACCGGTGCTTTGCCCTGCAGCAAATGCAGGGCATCGGCATCGATCACCATGGGTTTGCCGGCATTCAGCGCTGCCGCCATCAATGCCCGGCTCCAGTCATTGCGGCCAAGCCCCGGGCCTGTCACCAGCGCATCGCACCAATGCCACTGGCTAAACTCCGGAAAGGTGGCGGTCATCAGCTCGGGCCGGGTCAGGTTCAGCCAGTGCACATGGCTGGCATGGCTCACCAGCCGCACCAGACCGGTGCCACAGCGCAGCGCCGCTTCACCGGCCAGGCGAATAGCTCCGCTCATACCAGCATAACCGCCAGCCACCAGCAAGCGGCCGGTTTCTCCTTTGTGCGCTCCCCGGCGGCGCGCTGGCAGTGCCTTTCGCTGGGTATGCCAGTGTAACAGTTCAACAACCGGCATTGACGGCAGCCGGTGCTGAATACCCAGGTCCGCCAGGCAAACATGTCCGCACACGTCTGGTCCGCGCCCAGTCAGCAGGCCGGTTTTCAGACCCACAAAGCTGATGGTGGTATGAGCGGATACCGCCATGGCAGGAATACAGCCGGTGCCGGCACACAGACCGGATGGCACATCCATGGCCAGCACGGGCACATTCAGCCGGTTAATGGCCGCAATATGCTGCAGGGCTGCGCCCCTGGGCGTTCCGCTGAGGCCGGTGCCGAGCAAGGCGTCGATCACCAGATCGGGTGTTCCCTGCAGCGCCCCCAGCTGCTCGATGGCACCGCCGTCAGCCCGGTAATGATCCCGCGCGGTGGCGGCATCTCCGCTGAGGGCTTCGGCATCGCCCATCTGCACCAGCTGCACATGAATGCCGGCGGCACGGGCCAGCCGGGCCACCACATAGCCGTCTCCGCCGTTATTACCACCACCACAAAATACCCACCAGTGCCGGGCCTGAGGCCATTGCCGGCGGGCCAGTTCAAAGGCCGCCAGCCCGGCCCGGGACATCAGCTCAAACATGGCCATGCCCATGGCGGCAGCCGCCTGACGCTCTCCTTGTTGGATCTGCTCCGGCAGCCAGAGCCCTTGTGTTAGAATATGGGGCTTTTCCAGACCGGTAATGCTCATGACCACTCCCGACTTAGATGCATTGGCTCACGATATCAAGCTCTGGGCAGCAGAGCTAGGCTTTGACCAGGCCGGCATTACCGGGACCGATTTGTCCGGTGAAGAGCCCCTGCTCGGCAGCTGGCTGGCAAAGGGCTATCACGGTGACATGGAGTATATGGAGCGCCATGGCATGATGCGCGCCCGCCCCCATGAGCTGCTGCCGGGCACTCTGCGGGTAATTTCGGTACGCATGAGTTATTTGCCCGAGCACGCTGCCATCGCCCATGTTCTGAGCGATCCTGAGAAAGGTTACATCAGCCGTTACGCCCTTGGCCGGGATTATCACAAGGTATTACGTAACCGGCTAAAAAAACTGGCAGAAAAAATTCAGAGCCGGGCAGAGCAGCTGGTGGCCCGTCCCTTTGTCGACTCGGCCCCAGTACTGGAGCGCCCCTTGGCGGTCAATGCCGGCCTGGGCTGGACCGGCAAACATTCGCTGCTGATCAACCGGGAGCAGGGCTCTTTTTTCTTTCTGGGTGAGCTGCTGGTAAATTTGCCGCTGCCGGTAGACTCGCCGGTGGAAGAAGGCTGCGGCAATTGTGTGGCCTGCCTGACCATTTGCCCTACCCAGGCCATTGTAGAGCCCTATGTAGTGGATGCCCGCCGCTGTATTTCCTACCTCACCATTGAACTGGACGGCCCCATTCCGCAAGAGTTTCGCGCACTGATGGGTAACCGTATCTACGGCTGTGACGACTGCCAGTTAATCTGCCCCTGGAACCGCTTTGCCGGCGCCAGCCAGGAGCCGGACTTTGCGCCCAGGAAGCAGCTGCATGCGCCCCAACTGCTGGAGCTGTTCAGCTGGAACGAAACCCATTTTCTGAAAGTAACCGAAGGCAGCCCCATTCGCCGCATTGGACATCGCCGCTGGCTGCGTAATATTGCCGTGGCACTGGGCAATGCGCCCGCCAGCCCCATGGTGGTGCAGGCGCTCGAGGAAAAGCGTGATAACGTGGACGATATGGTGCGCGAGCACATTGACTGGGCGCTGGCGCAACAGAGCGGCAAGCTGGAACAGCAAAACCGTAAAACCGCCCGCCTTATTCGCGCTGTGGACAAGGGCATGCCTGTGCATGCGCGCTGAGGGTGAGGCCTCGGCAAGGTTGTGCATGAGCTTATGCTAATCCCGAATAGCAAAAAGCCGACACTAGGCCGGCTTTTCAATTTGGAGCGGGAAACGAGATTCGAACTCGCGACCCCAACCTTGGCAAGGTTGTGCTCTACCAGCTGAGCTATTCCCGCAAAACTTTTAGATACCGTTCTGGTGAGACGACATCGTTGTAACTTGGAGCGGGAAACGAGATTCGAACTCGCGACCCCAACCTTGGCAAGGTTGTGCTCTACCAGCTGAGCTATTCCCGCGTAATACTTTTTACTTGTGCATGGGG
>NZ_JAWJBK010000002.1:0-2287 GCF_032842915.1 Oceanimonas sp. CAM02 | reverse complement strand
GCCTTGTTGAACTAAGCCGCTGCGCGGCAGAACAATGGCGCTGCACATCATACTGATCTCAGAGCCCTACCAGAGGGGTAGCGGACTGGAGATAGTATGATGAATAGCCAACAGCAACGCCACTTCGATGCGCTGTATCAGCAGCATCTCAATAATTTAACCCTGCAGGGCAAACGACCCGCGACCATTGACGCCTATGCCCGAGCCGTGAGGCGGATCGCCGCATTTTTTGACTGCCCGCCGGACAACCTGACGACTGCCCAACTTAAACAGTACTTCGTCAGCCTGATTGACAGCCATTCCTGGAGTACCGTCAAGCTCGACCGCAATGGCCTGCAGTTTTTTTATCGCCATACGCTCGATAAACAATGGCAGTGGCTCGACATCGTCAAACCGCCGCAGCTCAGCACCTTGCCCGATATTCTCTCACCCGCCGAAGTCGGCCTGCTGATCAGCATGACCCGACAACGTCGCTACCAGATGTTCTTCTATACCCTCTACAGCCTGGGGCTGCGGCTTGGCGAAGGACTGTCGCTGACCGTGGCCGATATTGACAGCGCTCAGCAGCAAGTACATATCCGCAATGCCAAGGGCGGCAAAGACCGCCTGGTGCCCTTGCCCAACAGAACATTGCGTGCCTTGCGTTCACATTGGCAATCCCACCATCATCCACGGCTGCTGTTCCCCGGCACAAGAAAAGGGGCCGAGTCACCAATGGACCGAGGCGGGGGGCAAAAAGCCATGAAACAGGTCTGCCGCGACTGTGGGATCCGCAAATCCGTCAGCCCGCTTACCCAGCGCCACTGCTATGCTACCCACCTGCTGCAACAGGGGTTGGATCTGCGTTCACTGCAAACGCTGCTCGGTCATGCCAGCCTCAATACCACTGCTCGTTACACCCAGCTTACGGCGGCCAAACGGTCGTGTGCCATGACCGCGGTCAATCAATTGGCTGACTCGCTGGCGGTCATGTGGGAGGTGTCATGAGTACTTTTATCTCGCTGCTGCGTGCGCACCATGATGCGTTGATGACGGCCAGCCACACGCCGGTGTCGCCCGACATGAAACGGGCGATTGCGGCGATGGAAAGCTGTCAAACCGAGGCCGCCGGCTGGTCACAGTGGTACTGCCGGCATTGCCACCATCACGACCAATCCCCGCTCTCCTGCGGGCATCGGCTCTGCCCGCAGTGCCAACACCGAACCAGCGCCACTTGGCTCGCCCGTCAGCAGGCCAAGTTACTGCCGGTTCATTACTTCATGATCACCTTTACCTTGCCAGCCGAACTGCGTGGCCTCGCCCGCGCGCAACCCAAGGCGCTGTATCGCATCATGTTCTCGGTTGCCGCCTCGCTACTCAAGGACTTCGCCCAGCGTCACCATGGGGGTCGCAGCGGCTTTACCGCGGTACTGCATACCCACAGCCGACGACGGGATCTGCATCCTCATCTGCATGTCATGGTCCCGGCAGGCTACTACAATCCCGCACGGCGCCAGTGGCACAAGGGCCCCAAGCGTTACCTCTACCCTGCTGTCGCACTGGCCAAAGTATGGCGGGGCCGGCTACTGGCCGCCATTCACCAGCACCCCTAGCTCTACCTGCCAGCCAGACTACCGGCGCAATGGGTGGTGGACTGCCGCCCTGTGGGCCGGGGCCTACCCGCCCTGAAATACCTGTCCCGCTATCTATACCGCGGGGTACTGCCCGACCGGGATATTATCGGTATAGACGGTGACCGGGTGACCTTCCGCTACCGCGAGGGGAAAACCAATCACTGGCAACATCGCACCTTACCCATCGTCAGGTTCCTGGGGCTGATACTGCAACACGCCTTGCCCAAGGGGCTACAACGAGTACGGGACTACGGGCTGCTGCACGGTAGCGCCAGGGCGGTGCGCTTGATTATCCAGTTGTTGTTGGTGCGACTGGGATGGCGAGGGCTGCCAGGGAAGCCGGCCACGATGACCAAAGCCAGCCGCCGCTGCCCGCACTGCGCACAAAGCATGGTGTGCACCGGCATCATCCGAACGGGATAGCCGAAAGGCGTGCACAATAAGGATAATGACCTCAACAACAGCAGGAGAAGCACGACCGTCACTCACCGAACACAGTAACTAGCTGAAGTTATTAGTCTTCTAATCGCTTAGCGGCTAGCTATGCCTGCAGAAAATAGTAGCCTCACCGTCCACCTCATGCTCAACCGAGCAATTTACTTAATAAGGCAGCTTCGGGCTTGTTCAACACCCGGATGAAGTGTCGGCTGCGCGACACTTATCCTTATTTGTTA
>NZ_JAWJBK010000001.1:0-48176 GCF_032842915.1 Oceanimonas sp. CAM02 | reverse complement strand
ATTCGCTGGAGCCGTGAACTGCCCGGCGAGCCCAGTACCGTGACCGTTTCCAAGGACTCGGCAGGCCGTTACTTCGTGAGCTGCCTGTGTGAGTTCGAACCCAGAAAATTGCCTGTCACACCGAACATGACCGGCATTGATCTGGGCCTGACAGATCTGTTTATCACCGACAAGGGTGAACGGATCGGCAATCCCCGCCATACCGCGAAATACGCCGCCAGACTGGCCAAGGCACAGCGCCGGCTGAGCAAGAAAAAGCTCGGCTCGGCCAACCGTGCCAAGGCCCGGCAGAAGGTGGCGAAACTTCACGCCAAAATCTCCGATTGCCGACAGGACAACTTGCACAAGCTGTCCCGCAGACTGATTAACGAGAACCAAGTGATCTGCGTCGAATCCCTGAAAGTGAAAAACATGATCCGCAACCCGAAACTGAGCAAAGCCATTGCCGACGCCGGTTGGGGCGAGTTCGTGCGCCAACTGGCGTACAAGGCGGAATGGGCCGGGCGTTCACTGGCCGCCATTGACCAGTGGTTCCCCAGCTCCAAACGCTGTTCGGGTTGCGGACATACCTTGTCGTCGCTGCCGCTGTCGGTCAGGAAATGGAGCTGCCCCGAATGTGGCGCAGACCATGACCGCGACATTAACGCCGCGACCAACATTAAAGCCGCCGGGCTGGCGGTGTTAGCCCTTGGAGAGAATGTAAGTGGCATGGGGTTAGTCTCCGTGTCCTGTTCTCGATGAATTGGGAATCCCCTTCCTTTAGGGAGGGGAGCAGTCAAGGTTCTTGCTTGTTCCTTGGTGTAAGAATTAGCTGCAGCCCGTTTTCGGATCGAATGGTGAGCCGGCCCACGGGCTGGGGCTCAAAGCCTGGTGGCATGGATATGTGGTAGTGCTGCAAAATGCTGGCCAGTATCAGGCTGGATTCCTGCTGGGCAAAGGCGGCACCAATGCACACTCGCGGGCCGGCACCAAAGGGCAGGTAAGATTTGCTGAGCGGCGTTTTCAGCTCTTTGCTGGTAAAGCGATAGGGGTCAAAGCTGTGCGGGTTGTGCCAGTAGTCTTTATGGCGGTGAATAAGCCAGGGCGAAACCATAACGGTGCTGCCGGCTTTCATTTGTTTGTCTCGCATTTCGGTGGCGTGAGCGCACTCGCGCGATAAAAACCCGACCGGCGGATAGAGCCGCAAGGCTTCCCGGAAGACGTCCCGCACCAGCACCATTTTGCGAATGGCTGCCACGCTCATGGGTTGCTCTGCCAGCACTCTGGCTACTTCTTCATAGGCGTCTTGCTGCACCTGCGGGTGCAGGGCCAGCAAATAGAGAGACCAGGTGAGTGAGCTGGCGGTGGTTTCGTGGCCTGCCAGAAACAGCATGGATATTTGATCCACTATTTCGTTGAAGTTAAAGGGCTGGCCGGTGGTCTGGTCTGTGGTGAGCAGCAGGGAAGAGAGAATATCCTGCTGGTTTTCCAGCTCTGCCCTGGCGTTGGGGCAGCCGGCGCGGGCGGCCTCGGCCTGCTCATAGCGCGGGCGAATAATGTCTTCTATGGTGCCGCGAATTTCTTTGGCGGCGGCCATGCGCTGGCGCTCACTGGCACCACGCTGCATAAAGCCGGGCAGACGGAACATTTTTTTTAAGGCCAGTTTGGGCGACTCGGCCTGAAAGCGCACAAACGCCTCAAGGATGCGGTTGGCCTGCGCTTCGTTCAGTTTGGCCGACATTATGGTACGAAAAATAATGTCGGCGGTGACAAAGGTCATTTCCGGATCTATATCTTGCCCGGGCTGGTGGTTTTTAAGCCGTGCCAGCATGTCTTGAGCGGCGTTTTGCATCAGCCCGAATACCTGCTGCACCCGTGCGTGTTTAAAGGCCGGATCGAGCATGTCTCGCTGTTTTTGCCATTGCTCACCGTTGGTGGTGAAAATGCTTTCGCCCAGCAGCGGCTCTAAAATATCGCCCAGCATCTGGTTTTTAGGAAAGTTGGCCATGTTTTGCACCATGACGTTTCTTACCAGTTCGGGCTGGTTCACCATATACAGGGTAAGGCCGGGCAGTTTGTATTCGCCCATTTTCATGCCGTAGCTGCGCTCATAGAGTGCATCCAGCCAGGAGTGGCGCTTGGTGAAAAACACTTTCCACAGCGAGGCTTTGCTTTTGGCGGGTTTGGGAAATACCGGGCAGCTCATGTTCGCTCCTTCAGTTGGCTGGCAATGGCGAGAGGCCCTGCAGTAAAGGCAAAAAAGTCGTAAGGGCCGGGCTTGTCGGTGGCCATTAAGTATAAAAAGTGCATGGTATACCAGGCGCGCCGCAGTTTTTTATAATGCGGCGGATGAAATAGCGTAAAAAAGCGCGGAGAGAGCATGCGCGGCCCGGCATTGGGGGCGCAGGTTTCGCCGCAGGACGTTACCGGGTTCAGCAGCGGAAAGCAGGCTCCGTCTGTGGGGGCTGTGTAGTCCAGCCACAGCAGCTCGGGCGTGTGCCCCAGTGCGCGCATGTCGGCACGAAAGGCGCTGGCCTTGCGATGAAAGCTTACCAGCGGAATGCAGTGCCCAAGCGTGATCAGCACCACGCGTTGGTTGGCCAGCCTGGCTTTGTTGCTAATCAGCTCCAGCGCCCGGGCCATGGCGGGCATGGCCACCATGGTGCCCACGCTGTGGGCGATGACCACCACTTCCTGGTTACGCTCATCGTTAATGGCATTGGCAATCTGGCCGGCAAAGTGATTAATGCGGGCTTCAAGCTCCGGCACCCTGCCGTTGGCCCAGCGCGCCGAGAACGCATAAATGCGCAACAGCCAGAACACCGCCATTTTGTTGCCCAGCCATTTGCTGCCGTGCATGAGGGCTGCAAACAGCACCAGCCCGGCGGGCCACTGCGCCATTTGCCAGGGTAGCTGGGCGGCGGCCATACCCGACAGCCACAAAGACGCAAACACACTCAGCAGTAAAAAAATAAGCGGATAAAGCCCTGCCATCAGCTGCTTGGGAGAGGCTTTGGCAAAGCGGAATATTTTTCCGGAAAGTAAATACGCGCTAACAAAATACAGGGCATCACTTACTATTTGCCGCCAGCCTTTGGCCCAGTGCCGGCGCACTATGTCGTCCCAGCTTAAAAAGCAGTAGTTGCTTTGCGTGCCGCTGGCATTCAGCTGCCACTGGTGGCTGTGGCTGCTGTGGCGTTTGCGGTCAGCCACGTTAATATTCAGGCCGGTTACCTTGCTTTGCTGCGCTGCCTGCTCGCGATAGAGCCGGTGATAGTGGGCGGCTCCGCGAGGGTCAAAGCCGTGAAGATAAAATACCTGGCGTTGTTTAATGGCGGTCAATCCGTTGTTCCTGAGCTGGATGGGGCGCGCATAGGGTACAGTAAATTGAAATTATTGGCGACGGAGGAGAAAAAGGGGTTGGCCTTTAACCCTCTCCCAGCCTCTCCCTTAAAAGGGAGAGGGGCACAGAGCAATTATTCCCTCCCCTTTATAAGGGGAGGGTTAGGGTGGGGTTGGCCTTTAACCCCCTCCCGACCTCCGCCTTAAAAAGGGGGAGGAGCGGATTGATTCCCTCCCCTTTGTAAGGTGAAGGGTTAGGGTGGGGTTTATTTGGCTGGGGGAGGAGCAGTTACGCCAGGTTGGGGTTGCCGGAACCGCCGCAGCAGCACAAAGCCTGCGCCCATGGCCAGGGCGTAGCCGGCTTCCAGCCCCAGATAAATAAATACGCCGGCGCACAGCAGGGTGGCCACCACGGCCAGGGCGCGCCAGAACCCCTGCAGCAGTTTTACTCCGGCCACCATGGCCAGCAGATACACCAGCACGAAGTTGCCGTTGGCGTAGCGCATTAAGGTTTCCAGCGGCAGCCTGAACAGCCAGGCGGCGAGCACACAAATGACGCTGGCTGCCACCACCCAGCACAGGGCGGCAAAGGGTGCGCCGTGGCGGTTAAGTTTGCTTAACGAGGCGGGCAGTTTGCCTTCGTCGGCCATGCTCCACAGCAGGCGGCCAAAGCCCTGCACATAGAGGTTGAGGCTGGCAAAGCAGGCGGCGTAGCCCACCAGGGCGGCGGCCCAGCGGCCTTTTTCACCAAACAGCATGGCCAGCAGCACCGGGAATGACGTGGTGTTGGTGCGCTCGTCGCCAAACAGGCCAAATTTTACTACCGCCATGGCGTAGGCGAAGTAGATAAAACCCGCCAGCAGCACACCAAACAGCAGCGCCAGCGGAAAGTCCCGCTCGGGCCGGCGAAATTCCTCGCCCATGTGGGTAAAGGCTTCCAGACCCACAAAGCACCAGAACATCACTGCCAGCACGGCGGGCAGGGCGCTCCAGCTTACTGACGATGCCGCCGGCAGAGTGGTGGCGGCACTGGTGGCCAGATCGCCTGCCAGCCACACTGCCACCAGCAGGCTGACAATGGTCACGGCAATTAATAACTGCACCAGGCCCGAGGCTCCGCTGGGGCGGCTGCCCAGCACCAGCACCAGACCAAGGGTGCCCAGCTGAATAAGCAGATCACCCGTGCTGTTCAGCGGAAACAGGGCATGCCAGAAGCCGGTGGTGAGGGTGAGCATGGCGGGCAGGCCCACGGGCAGCACCGCCAGAAATAAAAAGGCGGCGAGTTTTTCCATGGGCAGCCCCAGCGCCCGGCCAATAAGGTGCGGTGCGCCGCCGGCATGGGGAAAGGCGCGGCCCAGGCGGGCAAAGGTAAAGGCTACCGGCAGCACCAGCACCATGAGTAACAGCCAGGCCCAGAGTGAGTCGGCCCCGGCCAGGCTGGCTGCCACTGCCGGCACCACAAAAATGCCGCTGCCCAGCAGCGAGGTGGCCATCATGCCGGTGCCGTAGCCCAGGCCCAGCTCTTTATGTAATCGTCCCATCGAGTTTTAAATCCGTATTCAGTAATTCTGATATATTACCGCCACATTCTTTCAACCCCACTTGGCACTATGATGCTTTCAGTCGGCAAAACGTCGCTTTTACCCGGCGTTTGTCCGGCAGCGTGAAAATGAGGTAACAGTGGACAAGTTCGACCAGAAAATTCTGTCTTTGCTCACGGAAAACGCTCGTATGGCGGTGGCCAGCATTGCCCGTGAGGTAAACCTGTCGCGTTCGGCGGTGTCGGAGCGCATCAAGAGCCTGGAAGAGCGGGGCGTTATCAAGGGGTATCATGCCCGGGTGGGGCAGCCCAAGGGCGTGGTGCGTGCCTATTTTGCCCTTTGTTATCATGTGCGCCAGTGCGAGCAATATGCCGAGCCACTGCGGGCCGTGCCCGAAATTAAGCTGTGCTATACCATCAGCGGCGAAACCGACATGCTGGTCTATGTGGAAGCCGAGTCAATGGAGCGGCTGGATGCCATTCGCCATATTATTGAGCACACACCTCATATTAAAACGGTGCGCACTCACATGATATTGGGCGAAGTGATTAATACCCTGTCTTAAGGCTTATTTATGTTCATTTGCAAAGCCCATTGGCTGGGCCAGCTGTTTAACCATCCGTTTGTGGCGGTAACTGCTTCGGCGCACGGTCCGGTGTTACATCTTAAGGATGAGCAGCATGCACTGGGCTGGCATGAGCTGCTGGCCCCGCCGCAGCTGGAGCAGGGGCGGTTATTTCGCCAGCTGGTGCTGGACTGCCACGACGGCCAGCTGGTGTGCGCCTGGCTGCCTGCTGCCCGGGCCGGTGCGCTGGCACAACAGCTGGCGCTGGGTTGGTTTGAGTTTCACGGGGCGCGGGTGCTGCCGCTGGCGGAGCGCTGCCTGGCGCTGCTGGAAATGGGTTATTTGCGCTATTCCCGCTGGCAGCAGCTGAAGCTGTGGCTTGAAGACGAGCCGGTGCAGTGGCATGCCTTTACCCTGCCCGAGGGCCTGAGTGACCGTGTGTATGCGGCCTTTGAGCTGGTGGCCACCTTGCAGCAGGCAAATGACGACTGGCGTGAGCAGTGCACAGAGGAATATTGCCAGCAGGCGCTGAGAGAGCATAAAACGCTGTTTGATACCCTGGAGGCCCATCCGCTGACGGTGGCCCAGCGTCTGGCCTGCGTGACCGATGAAGATCATAACCTGGTGCTGGCCGGCGCCGGCTGCGGCAAAACCAGCGTGATGGCGGCGCGCACCGCGTTTTTGCTGGCATCAGGCCAGGCCGATGCTCATGAGGTGCTGCTGCTGGCCTTTGGCAATGAGGCGGCGGCAGAAATGCGCCAGCGCCTGCCCGATAATGCCCGTGATGTGCAGGTAAGCACCTTTCATGCCCTTGGGCTGAATATTATTACGCAGGCCACGGGGCGGGCTCCGGCACTGAGCGAGCTGGCCGGTAATGAGCAGCACAAACAGCGCATGTTTGCCCGCTGGCTGGAACAGCTGGCCGGGGATGAAAGCTATGGCGTGCGCCTGCTGGCCTGGCTGCGCCAGCATCGTTTTCAGACGGTGCCAACCCCCGATTTTGCCCGCCTGGCCCGAGAGTGGGCACCGCTGGTGGCGGCGCTTAAATTGTATGGCGCGCCCGAGCAGTTAACCCCGGAGCAGGCTGAGCAGCTGGCACTGGTGCGGCCCTTGCTGGCGCGCTATCAGCAGTATTTGTGCGAGCATAACGAAATTGACTTTGATGACATGATAGAGCAGGCCGCCGAGCTGGTGTACAGCGGCCGTTTTGTGGTGCCCTGGCGGCATGTGCTGGTGGATGAGTTTCAGGATATTTCTGAGCACAGGGCCGGCCTGCTGCTGGCACTGCGCAAGGCTGCCCCCGGGCTGGCACTGTTTTGCGTGGGCGACGACTGGCAGGCCATTTATCGCTTCACCGGGGCGGATGTGTCTGTGACCACCGGCTTTGCCGACTTTTTTGGAGCCAGTGCGGTAACGGCCCTTGATACTACCTTTCGTTTTAATAACGTGATTGAAAAGGTAGCCAGCCGCTTTGTTACCCGCAATCCGCAGCAGTTGCCCAAAACCTTAAGCACCCTTACCCGCTCCGAAGGCCCCTGTGTGCATGTGCTGCCGGTTACGTCTGATAACACCATGGACACCGTGGCCCGCTTGTTGGGGCAAATTGCGGCGCAGCGGCCCGAGGCGAGTGTGTATGTGCTGTCTCGCTTTCGCTTTAGCCTGCCCGATGATGATTTGCTGGCCGGCTGGCGCAAACGCTTTGCCGGCCTGACCCTGAACGCCCAGACCCTGCACGGTGCCAAGGGCAAAGAGGCCGACTGTGTGATTATGCTGGGCCTTGCCCGCGGCCATTATGGCTTTCCGCCTGAGAAAAAGCAGGCATCTTTGCTGGATGCACTGCTGCCCGCCAAAGAAGACTTTCCTCACGCAGAAGAGCGCAGGCTGTTTTATGTGGGCCTGACCCGCGCCCGCGAGCAGGTGTTTCTGCTGGCCGACAGCCAACTGCCGTCACCTTTTGTAAAGGAGCTGCTGGAAGGCGGATATTCTGGCGTGAGCCGGTGGCGGAGCTAACCCCCCTAGCCCTTCACCTTAAAAAGGGGAGGGAACAGAATGTGCTCCTCTCCCTTTCAAGGGGATGCCGCTGTCTTGCTCCTCTCCCTTTTAAGGGAGAGGTTGGGAGAGGGTTGAAAGCAAGCCCCACCCTGGCCCTTCACCTTAAAAAGGGGAGGGAACAGAGATGTGCTCCTCTCCCTTTTAAGGGGGGCCGCTGTTTTGCTCCTCTCCCTTTCAAGGGGGAGGGTGGGAGGGGGTTGAAAGCAAACCCCACCCTAGCCCTCCCCTTGAAAAGGGGAGGGAACAGTATGTGCTCCTCTCCCTTTTAAGGGGATGCCGCTGTTTTGCTCCTCTCCCTTTCAAGGGGGAGGGTGGGAGGGGGTTTTCTCTCTTAGGGGGTTGTTGAAGAACGCACATATTCCATAATCACGGCCATCACGCCATCCAGATTCTGCATGACTTCCAGATTGGTAAACCGAAGCACATCAATACTCAAGCGGGATAAATACAACGTTCTCTGCTGATCGTAGGCCAGCGCTGCTTCATTCAAAAAGTGGCTGTCACCATCAATTTCCAGTACCAGTTTTAAGCTTGGGCAGTAAAAATCAACGATATAGGGGCCAATGCCGTGCTGCCGCCGGAATTTTACGCCGGTTTGCCCGGCTCTGAGTTGCTGCCAGAGTATTCGTTCCGGTGCTGTCATTTCTTGCCGCAGTGCCCTGCGAAAGGGCAGCTGGGATTTGCGGTTGAAGGTGGTGCTCATGGGAATAGTGTAGTGGAACCTGAAGCAAACCCCACCCTAGCCCTCCCCTTGAAAAGGGGAGGGAACAGTATGTGCTCCTCCCCCTTGTTAAGGGGGAGGCAGGGAGGGGGTCTCTGTAATCATTTCTTTACACCTCTCCTTTCGCTCCGGCTTCATTCTTCATCCCCGCCTCTATACTTAATCCGCCATGTTCGGGTGAGGAGGGCGTTATGGCGGCGAGTAACAATAATTTGTGGGAAAACCCGCTGGGCACTGACGGCTTTGAGTTTGTGGAATATGCCTCCACCGAGCCCGAGCGGCTGGCGCAGTTGTTTGAGCGGCTCGGGTTTGCGGCGGTGTCGCGCCATCGCAGCAAAAATGTGACCCTGTATCGTCAGGGCGATATCAACTTTATTCTGAATGCCGAGCCCGACAGCCAGGCGGCGCGCTTTGCGCGGGAGCATGGCCCTTGTGCCAATGCCATGGCCTTTCGTGTGAAAGATGCAGCGGCGGCCATTCGCCGGCTGCAGGCCGACGGAGCCAAAGTGGTGCCGTCCGGTGCCGGGCCCATGGAGTTGCAGATCCCGGCCATTGAAGGCATAGGCGGCTCGCTTATCTATCTGGTAGACAGATACGGTGATCACAGCATTTATGATGTGGATTTTCGCCCCATTGAGGGCGTGGAGCACCACCCGAAGGGCGTGGGGCTGACCTGCATTGATCACCTTACTCATAATGTGGCCCGCGGCCATATGGACACTTGGTCCGGGTTTTATCAGCGGCTGTTTAATTTTCGCGAAATTCGTTATTTCGATATTGAAGGCAAGCTTACCGGGCTGCGCTCCCGGGCCATGACCAGCCCCTGCGGCAAAATTCGTATTCCCATTAATGAGTCTTCCGACGAGCACAGCCAGATTGAGGAATTTTTGCGCCAGTATAAAGGCGAGGGCATTCAGCATATTGCTCTGGGCACCGGGGATATTTATCGCACGGTAGAGCAGCTGCGCGCCGGCGGCATGAGCTTTATGAGCACGCCCGACACTTACTATGAGCGTCTGAATGATCGCCTGCCCGGCCATGGTGAGGATGTGGCGCGCTTGCAACGCAATCGCATTTTAATGGACGGTGCGCCTACTCAGGGGCAGGGGCTCTTGCTGCAGATTTTTACCGATACCGTGATTGGCCCCATTTTCTTTGAAATTATTCAGCGCAAGGGCAACGAGGGCTTTGGCGAAGGTAATTTTCAGGCGCTTTTTGAGTCTATTGAGGAGGATCAGATACGCAGAGGCGTGCTGAAGGCGGATTAGTCTTCATTTTTTAATCCGAGCCGTTTTTTATTTGAACGTAAGGTGGCAAAATAGCAGGACATGCTGTCAGCCATTCTTTACACCTTTAGCCGGGGTGGCTGATGATGCCAACAGGCTAAAACGAAAAACGGAGTGGGTGTGGTTAACAGTGTAAAGGGAGCCGGTGCCAGTCCGGCTCAGTGGTCCAGCCGGTTCGCTTTTATTATGGCGGCGGTGGGCTCGGCCGTGGGGCTTGGCAATATCTGGAAGTTTCCTTACATCACCGGCGAAAACGGCGGCGGTGCCTTTGTGCTGGTATATCTGGCCTGTATTGCTGTTATCGGCATTCCCATCATGATGGCAGAGGTGATGCTGGGCCGGCGCGGCGGCAAAAGCCCCATTGGCACCATGCAGGTGCTGACCCGGGCCGAGGGCAAGTCTCGTGGCTGGGTGGGCATTGGCATTCTGGCCACTGTGGCCTCGTTTTTGATCCTGTCGTTTTACAGCGTGATTGCCGGCTGGACCATGCCCTATATTGTGTCGGCGGCCAGCGGTGAGCTGAGCAATATCAGTGCCGAGCGCTCGGGTACCTTGTTTGATAACCTGCTGGCGTCGCCGGGGCAGCTGTTGCTGTGGCACTCGGTATTTATGGGGTTAACCGTGCTGGTGTCGGCGGGCGGTGTGCGCCATGGTCTGGAGCGGGCGGTAACCAAGCTGATGCCGGCGTTGTTTGTGCTGCTGCTGATCCTGGTGGGTTATGCCACCACTACCGGGCATTTTGGTGAGGCGGTGAGCTTTTTGTTCCGGCCCGACTTTTCCAGCCTGACCGCCGAGGCGGTGCTGGTGGCGCTGGGCCATGCCTTTTTTACCCTTAGTCTGGCCAGCGGTGCCATGATGGCTTACGGCGCTTATCTCAACAAAAATGTGTCGATTGTGCGCACTTCCTTTACCGTGGCTATTCTTGATACCTGTGTGGCTCTGCTGGCAGGCCTGGCCATTTTTCCGGTGGTGTTTGCTAACGGTCTTGAAGCAGGTGCGGGGCCAGGTTTGATTTTTGTGACTCTGCCGGTGGCCTTTGGCCAGATGCCCGGCGGCAGCTTTTTTGCCCTGCTGTTTTTTGTGCTGCTGTTGTTTGCGGCCTGGAGTTCGTCTATCTCCATGCTGGAGTCGATGGTCAGTCATTTGCATGAGCGGGGCATCAGCCGGGTGAAAGCAGCCATTGGTGGTGGCTTTGTAGCCTGGCTGATTGGTATTACTACACTACTGTCGTTGAATATGTGGTCTGACTTTGCGCCGCTCAGCATGTTTGAGCGCTTTGAAGGCAAGACCCTGTTTGATTTGTACGACTATTTTACCGCCAACATCATGATGCCGCTGTGCGCGTTTCTTACCGCCATCTTCGCCGGCTGGGTAATGAAGCCGGCGCACTCCGCCGCCGAGCTTGGCCAGCGCTGGCACGGCATCTGGTATGGCGTGATGCGCTATCTTACTCCCATTGCAGTGCTGATCGTGTTTTATACCAATTTGGGGTGAGCTGGGGAGGTGTGAAGAGGGAGTAGTGACGAGTAGGGGAGGTGTGAAGAGGGAATAGTGAAGGGGCAGGGTAGTGAGCAGGGATGTGTGAAGGGGGAATGGGTTAGCGCCCTGCTTTTACTTTCTTGTGCATTGCACGGTGCAGACCTGTCAACAGCCGCGATACGGTATCAAGCTGTTGAAATGCAGGATGCTTGCTTTCAATAAAGTTAAGCATCCTGGCTATTTCAAACTGAGTATCAAGCTCACTTAATGAGCCTCGGGCAACACTTAAAAAGTAGAGGTATTCTCTGCTTGTTCCTCTTGCTGCCCCCTCTGCAATGTTTGACGGAATGGATACGGCTGCACGCCGCATTTGTGAGGTTAAGCCAAATTGCTCTGTTCTGGGAAAAGAGGCGGAAACCAGGTATGTCAGTTTGACCAGCAGCATAGACTGCTGCCATGCCTCCAGACTCTTATGATTCTGCATACTGCCCCCACTCTCTTCCCATTCACGACTCCCTTTTCACCATTCACTAATCCCCACTCACCACTCCCTATCTCTTTAAACCTGAAACTTCTTCACCAGCTGGTTGAGCTGTTCGGCCAGACGGGCCAGATCGTTGCTGGAGGCGTTGGTCTGGTTGGCACCGGCTGCTGTTTGCACCGACAGATCCCGAATATTGACCAGGTTGCGGTCTACTTCCCGCGAGACCGAGGCCTGCTCTTCGGCGGCGCTGGCAATGGTCTGGTTTTGTTCGTTTATCTGCATAATGGCTTCGGCAATCAGCTCCAGGGCGTCGCCGGCTTCCAGTGCAATTTGCCGGGTCTGGGCGCTGCGCTCGGTGCTGACCTGAATGGCGTTTACGGTGTCGTTGGTTTCGCCCTGAATGGCGTGCATCATGGCCTCAATTTCTTTGGTGGAGTCCTGAGTGCGGTGCGCCAGTGCGCGTACTTCGTCGGCCACCACGGCAAAGCCGCGGCCCGATTCACCGGCACGGGCGGCTTCAATGGCGGCGTTCAGCGCCAGCAGGTTGGTTTGCTCGGCAATGCCGCGGATCACATCCAGCACGGTGCCAATGTCGCGCACCCGGGTTGCCAGGCTTTCTACCCCATGGCGGGTATTGGTAATTTCCTGCTCCAGCTCTGCCACCGTATTAATGGTGTGAGAAACCTTGTCGCGGCCAATGCGGGCCTTGTCGTCGGCGGTGTCTGAGTTCTGTGAGGTAGCGGCGGCATTGCGGGCCACTTCTTCTACCGCTGAGGTCATTTCGTTAACGGCGGTGGCGGCCTGCTCCAGTTCATCGCTTTGTTGCTGCAGGGTGCGGGTAGACTGATCCGTTACCACATTGAGCTCTTCGGCGGTGGAGGCCAGCTGGTTGGATGAGTCATTAATTTCCACTATGGTCTGCTTGAGCCGTTGCTGCATGTCCCGCAGGGCACGAATCATGTCGCCGGCTTCGTCGTTGGCATCGTCATTAAACTGGCTGGTGAGGTTGCCGGATGCGATGGTGCGGCTCACCTCTACCGCCTTGCGAATGGGCAGCAGCAGGCTGCGGCTGAACAACAGGGCCAGCACTATCACCAGGACAATGGCCACCAGAATGGCGACCACCATAATGGTGCTGGACGAAGAAATCATGTTATTGGTAACGGCGGCGGCGGTGTTGGCCCGGGTTTTCTGATCTGCGCCCAGCTCATTCAGATAATTGGTAACCTGCAGTCCGGTGCCGTCAAAGTCCTGATAACGGAACTGCTCTGCCAGCTCCAGCTGACCGGCGTTGATCATGCCGATAAGCCGTTGTTGCAGCTGATCATATTTTTCTTTGCTGGCGCTGATATCGGCCATCAGCCGGCTGCCTGTTTCCGACTCGATATAACCGCTCATTTCCTGCATATTGCTTTGAAAACTGGACTCCAGCTCCTGCAGCCGGGAAAGGGCATTCTGCCTGCGCTGAGACGTGTCGGCATACAGGGCATTCAGGGTATAAAGCCGAATGAGCAGAAAGTCCCGGCGTATTTCACCCACCTTGATGGCGGCGGGAATGCGCCGGTCGGCCATGATGTTGACTTCATCGCCTACACGGCTGAATTGCAGTATGGCGGTTAACCCGAGCAGCAGGGTAACAAGACCCAGGGCGCTGAACGACAGAACCGAACGGGGGCCAATTTTCAGTTTTCTCAGCATGGTGTTGCCTCTTTATTTGATAATGGCGCGCATCATGACAGTGCTGTTGAACTGTCTTTTTGCGAAGGATCAATAAAGGCAGTATAGGCAGTTAAATCAGATTCAGAAGAAACTTATTTACTGAATGTGACGGTTGCGATTGAATCTATAGTTATTTACATTGCCCACGTTGAAAAACGAAGTGATAACGCTTCAGTTGCTGACAATTAATAAGAGAGCATTTATATGAAAAAAACCGTGATTGCCGCCCTGGTTGCAGTGGCCGGCCTGTCTGGCTGTGTGTCTAATGGTGGCGGCTATATGGATGCCGGCTTAACAGCGTTTAAAGGCATGACTTTGTCCAAGCAGGAGCTGCAGGCTCAGGCCAGTCTGTCTGCCAGGCAGATGGATTCGCAAAATAAACTGTCTGCCAAAAACAGCCGTTACAGCCAGCGTCTGGCCCGCCTGACCAAGGGGTTGACCAGTGTCGATGGCACGCCGCTGAACTTTGCAGTGTATGAGGCTGACGAAATTAACGCCTTTGCCATGCCCGATGGCACGGTGCGTGTTTATTCCGGCCTGATGGATATTATGGACGACGGCGAGCTGATGGCGGTGATTGGTCATGAAATTGGTCACGTTAAGTTTGAGCACTCCCTGAACCAGTTTAAAACCGCTTACCTGACTGAAGCGGCCAAGAAGGCAGCGGTGGCAGCCGGTGGCACCGTTGGACAGCTGGCGGCTTCCCAGTATGGTGATATTGGTACCAAGTTCCTCAGCGCTCAGTTTTCTCAGAAAGATGAGCTGGAGTCGGATGCCTACGGTGTGGAAGTGCTGTGCCAGCAGGGGATGGACCCCTATGCGGCGGTGCGCGCTCAGCAAAAGCTGATGAAGCACGGCGGTAATGGCGGCGGCCTGTTCTCCAGCCACCCGGCCACTCAAACCCGTATTGAAAAAGCGCAGCAAGCCGCGGCCAACGCCAGCTGCAGCGGTTAATGGTGAAGGCCCCGTTTGATAAACGCGGGCCTATAATCCGTATCTTTCTATTTTTTTGAGCAGGCCCTGGCGAGACAGGCCCAGCGCCAGGGCGGCGTGAGTGCGGTTGTTGTCGTGGCTGGCCAGGGCGCTGCTAATCAGTGATATTTCCAGTGCCCGCACCTGGGCATCCAGGGTGTCTCCGGTGGCCGCCGGCAGCGCCTGGTGGCTGTCTTTGGCGTCGGGGTAGAGCAGGGCAATGTCGTCGAGTGTGATAATGCCGCCCTGAGCGATGGCGGCCACGCTGTCCAGGGTGCTTTTCAGCTCGCGCACATTGCCCGGCCAGCGCCGCTGAATAAACCAGTTAAAGGCGGCGGTGTCGGGGTGCAGCGGTGGCCGGCCGTTGCCCTGGGCCTGCAGTTCCAGAAAGTGGCTGATCAGCAGCGGAATGTCTTCCGGGCGCTGATCCAGCGCCTGAGTTTCTATGGTCACGCCCTTGATGCGGTAGAACAAGTCTTCCCGGAATTCGCCGCTGGCCACTTTATCGGGCAGGCTGGCGTTGGTGGCGGAAATAAGCCGCACGTTAATGGTTTCAAGCTCACGCCCGCCCACCGGATAAAAGCTGCCTTCCTGCAGTACTCTCAGCAGTTTTACCTGCATGGCCAGGGGCATATCGCCAATTTCATCCAGAAACAAGGTGCCGCCGTCGGCCAGCTTGAGCAGGCCGGCCTTGTTGCGATCGGCCCCGGTAAAGGCCCCTTTGGTATGGCCGAACAGCTCGCTTTCCAGCAGCTCGGCAGGAATGGCCCCGCAGTGCACCGAGATAAAAGGACCATGAGCCCGGCTGCTGAGATCATGAATGGCGCGGGAGATCACTTCCTTGCCGGTGCCGGACGGGCCGGTGACCAGCACCCGTACATCGGTGGGAGCAATGCGGCTGACCAGCGCCCGTGTGTTGTTCATGGCCGGTGAAGCCCCAATCAGGGTGGTGATGGGGTGCTGTTTGCTGATGCGGGTTTTCAGGCTGTTGAGTTCGCGCACCAGCTGATGCTTGGTAATGGCCCGGCGGATCACCACTGCCAGCAAATCCGGATCCATGGGTTTGGCCAGCAGATCCCAGGCACCCTGGCGCAGGGCTTCCAGTGCCAGTTCGCGCTCGCCATGGCCGGTTAAAATGATCACCGGTCTGTCGGTAAATTCCGGCAGCGCGGCCAGCGTCTGGCGCGGATCAAAGGCCGGTGGCATGGAAAGATCCAGCAGGATCAGATCGGCATCCACCCTGGTGAGCAGCTCACGCAGATCATCCAGGCAGGCCCCGGTGTGCACTTCATAGCCCTCAGCCTGCAGCCACTGGCTGCTCAGAGTGCGAAAGGCGGGTTCGTCGTCAATTACCACAATGCGGGCGTTGCTCATGATGCGGGCTCCTCGGGAAAATAAAGCATAAAGCTCACCGGCCAGCCGGCGTTGTTATCAAACTGAATATGACCGCCGTGAGCCTCCATAATGCGCTGCACTATGGCCAGCCCCAGACCGCTGCCGCCGGGGCGGTGGCTGACAAAAGGCCGGAACAGTCTGGCCTGCATATCGGGGGGAATGGCCGGGCCGTTGTTATGCAGCCACAGCTCGCCCGCCGACGTGCCGGCCGCCAGCACAATGCGGCCATCCGGCTGGTTGCGCACAAACGACAGGGCGTTATCCAGCAGGTTGGTCAGCACCTGTTGCAGACGATAGGGATCGGCAAACACCTGATAGTCATCGGGCAGCGTCAGCTCAAGCTGCACGTCTTGCCAGTTGAACTGGGGCCTGAGGCTGTGCAGCAGCGGCAGCAGCGGCACGGCTCTGGGCTGAATATGCAGCTGACCGGAATAGGCCAGCATGTCTACTATCAGCCGGTCGGCGCGTTTGAGCTGATCCTGAATCATGGCTTTGCGCTCGGCTTCCAGGCCGGCAGTGGCCATGGAAATAATATTAAGCGGGTTGCGCAGCTCATGGGCCATGGCCGCTGACAGACCGCCCAGCTCCACCAGATGCTGCTCTGATACCCGCTTGCGCTCGGCTTCGGCCAGCTGCAGCGAGCGTTCCAGCAGGCCACAGCGGGTGGCCAGCAAGGAGCCGAACACTTCGGCGGTAAGACGCATGCCCGGTGTGACATCATCAAAGCCTTTAAGCCGGAACTGCCAGTCTTGCTTATGATGCAGGCACCACAGCTCCAGCCCCGGGCCGGGCTCAAAGCGGGGGGCTGTGGTGAGCAGCCGCACGGTAACCGGCTGGCCCATTTGCCGGGCCAGCAGCTGCTCGGCTTCCTGTGCCAGCGAGTGCCAGCTGTCGGTGTCTCTTAACTGTGCCAGCCAGGTGTCGAGCAATTGTTCATCGAGCCGGCTGCCCGGATAAATTAACCGCTCCACCAGCGCACTGACCGGCCGGTAAAGGGTCAGTGCCAGCATCAGCAGCAACACCGAATACAGCCACAGCTGCCACTGCGGCACCGCCGCCAGCGCCTGCATGCCCAGCTGGCCGGCCATGGCACTGAACAGCGCCATCAGCCCCAGCAGCAGAGCTGTCATTAAAATCCACAGCAGGGCGCGGTTGGCCCAGGCGTTCACCTCCAGCATCTGGTAGCGCACCACCCCATACACCAGCAGCAGCACATAGCTTGGCAACAGCAGCATGGGCCAGGGATACCAGAGCAGCCCCAGCGACGGAAAGATAAAGCTGGTGGCCAACAACAGGCCCCAGGCACCAGCGGCAAACATGGCAGCAATGGAGCGGCGGCGGTTGCCCTGCTGGCGCATAAATCCCCACAGCAGCAGGGCATGGGCCAGCATGCCGATAAAAATGGTGTAGCCAATGTTGAACCAGCCACTGCCGTGAAATACAAAATAATGCTCAAAGGGGCCAAAGGCGATAATGCTGCCGCCCCCCAGCCACAGGGTGCCGAGGCTGACCAGCACGGCGGTGACATAAAGCAGCGCGCGAAAGCGGGCCAGCCGGCTCAGCCAGACGCGCCGGGCCGGCCCCTGATTAACAAAGCCAATGGCAAAGTCGAGAAAAAAGGTGGGCATGAGCGGGTTGGCCAGGATCAGCGCCATGCCGGTGGTATGCCAGCCATAAAACACCGCCACATGGCCGGCGCACCAGAGCGCCATCATAACGCCAAAGCCGGCCAGCGCCTTCATGCTGCGCTGCCGGCGGGCCCGCCAGAACAACCAGGCCGACACCAGCAGGGCGCAGCCGCTGGTGAGCATCATCATGAGTTCAAAGGCAAATTCCAGCGGCATAACAGCAAGTCCGGTGTAAATAAGGTTGACACTTGGGGCGTGAAAAACTGTAAACCTTGTTGTCGGTTAACACAAATTTTGCGCGTTTTATTGATTCAGAGCAAGGAGGGAGTAAGTAGCTATGATGTTGGCATGATTTGTGCCTGATTAGAGTAACCAGACTAACGAGTGAGCATTATAATTATGAGCCTGATCACCCTGATAATGGAATTTTCCGCTATTGTTATCGTTCTTCTTATGGCGGGCCTGCCTGCACTGGTTCGCCGCCAGCTGGTCCGATAAGGAGGATCCATGGAGCTTGATGCCGCCATACTGTCGCGAATACAGTTCGCCTTTACTGTCAGTTTTCACATTATTTTTCCTGCCATTACCATTGGTCTGGCCACGGCCATTGCCATCTGGGAAGGGCTCTGGCTGAAAACCCGCAACCCGGTTTACTTTCAATTAGCCAAGTTCTGGATTAAACCCTTTGCCATTACCTTTGGCATGGGGGTCGTGAGCGGCATCGTGCTGTCTTATGAATTCGGGACCAACTTTTCCCGCTTCTCCGAAATTACCGGTGCCGTGCTGGGGCCGTTAATGGCCTATGAAGTGCTGACCGCCTTTTTTCTGGAGGCGGGGTTTCTCGGCATTATGCTGTTTGGCTGGCAGCGGGTAGGAGAAAAACTGCACTTTTTTGCCACCTGTGTGGTGGCGGTGGGCACCTGGATCTCGGCCTTCTGGATTATTGTGGCCAACTCCTGGATGCAGACGCCGGCCGGCTATGAGCTGGTAGATGGTCGTTTTGAGGTGGCCAGCTGGATGGAGGTGATTTTTAACCCGTCCATGCCGTACCGGCTGTCTCATATGCTGCTGGCATCCATGCTGACCGCCACTTTTGTGATTGGTGGTGTCAGTGCCTGGTATCTGTTTAAAAAGCGGGATCTGGCCTTTGGCCGCAAGGGCCTGTCCATGGCGCTGTGGGCGGCGCTGCTGCTGGCTCCGGTGCAGGCGGTGGTGGGTGATTTTCACGGTTTGAATGTAAAAGAGCATCAGCCCATTAAACTGGCGGCCATGGAGGGCATCTGGCCCGAGACCGAAACCGGCGCGCCCTTGCTGCTGTTTGCCTGGCCTGATATGGAAGCCGAGACCAACCACTTTGAGATTAAAATTCCCAAGCTGGCGTCCTTGATCCTCACTCATGATGCCGACGGCGAGCTGCAGGGGCTCAAGTCGGTGGCCGCCGAAGACAGACCCCATGTGCCGCTGGTGTTCTTTTCGTTCCGCATTATGGTGGGGCTGGGTGTGCTGATGATAGTGGCCGCCTTGTGGGGCCTGTGGCTGCGCCGCAGCAATGGCAACTTTCAGAGCCGGCCCTTTCAGTGGCTGATGATGCTGATGATTCCCTCTGGCGTGATTTCTACCCTGGCCGGCTGGTATGTGGCCGAGGTGGGCCGTCAGCCCTGGCTGGTGCACGGTCTGGTGCGCACCATGGATGTGGTGTCGCCGTTGCCGCCGGAGCGTATTCTGTTCTCGCTGACCCTGTTTGTATTGACCTACAGCCTGCTGCTTTGCGTGTATCTCTATTTTATGGCCAAGCTGATACGCAAGGGGCCGCCGGACATGGCGCGCCTGGAGCAGCACATGATAGGCGTAAATGCCCCCGGCTTTGCCCTGGAGTGGGTGAAGAAACTGCAACGTGACGTGGTGGAGAACTGATATGGATCTGGCGCTGTTTTATTATTTGCTGCTGGGCTTTGCCGTCCTCATGTATGTGGTGCTGGACGGCTTTGATCTGGGCCTGGGCATTTTGTATCCCTGGTTTCGCAGCGAAAACGAGCGGGATCATATGATGCGCTCCATCTCTCATGTGTGGGACGGCAACGAAACCTGGCTGGTGTTTGGCGGCGTGGTGCTGTTTGCGGCGTTTCCTGCCGCTTATGCGGGGGTGCTGTCTACCCTGTATACACCCATTATTATTATGCTGATTGGCCTGATATTTCGTGGGGTGGCCTTTGAATACCGCTTTAAATCGAATCGCTCCAAGCCCTGGTGGGACAAGTCGTTCTGGCTGGGCTCTACGGTAGCCACCTTTTGTCAGGGGGCCATTCTGGGCTCTGTGGTGCAGGGCGTAGATGCCGCACCCGCCGAGCTGAGCGCCCTGGCCTGGCTCAGTCCGTTCAGCATTTTTACCGGTTTTGCACTGATGGTGGCTTATGCGCTGCTGGCCTGTTGTTATCTGGTGCTGAAAAGCCGCGGGCAAATGCTGGCCCGGGCGGCGCATCTGGGACGCAGGCTGGTGATCATGATTATGGCCATACTGCTGGTGCTGAGCCTGTGGATGGTGCTGGCCAACGAGGAAGTGAGCGCTCGCTGGTTTGACGGCCTTAACCTGTTGTGGCTGTCTCCGCTGCCGCTGCTGAGTGCGCTGCTGGGTGTGCTGCTGTACCGGGATCTTGACGGTAAACCCCATGAAACCCGGCCGTTCTGGCTGGCCTGCGGCCTGTTTGTGATGGGCTTTGCGGGGCTGGTGGTGAGCCTGTTCCCGTATCTTATTCCTCATCAGCTGACCTTTGCCCAGGCCAGTGCGCCTGATACCAGCCTTAAGTTCCTGCTGCCGGGCGTGCTTATTTTTCTGCCGCTGATCTGTGCCTATACCCTGTGGGGTTACCGCATCTTCTCGGGCAAGGTAGAAGACTTTGAGGAAGGTTACTGATGGCCGGCAAGAAAAGCTGGCTGTGGTTTGCCGGGCTTTACCTTGCCGGGGTTGCAGTGCTCACTGTGGTGGGCATGGCCCTGAGGTGGCTGCTGGGAATCTAATCCCCTTCGGAAGCTGTAAGTTTTAAGCTGTCAGCCATAAGTCAACCCCATAACCTGCAGGCATGATAGGGTGCCTGCAGGTTACATTGGGCGGCTTACAGCTGATCGCTGATGGCTTACAGCTTGGTGTTGTTACATCATCCAGAAGCCGGCGGCCAGCAGGGCAGCGAGCGTGATGGCACCGCCAATCAGGGCGTAGGGCAGCTGGGTCATGGCGTGATCCATGGTGTCGCAACCGGCCCCCTGAGCCGAGAGCACGGTGGAGTCACTGAAAAAGCAGGCGTGGCTGCCAAAGGCCGAGGCCGACAGCAGGGCGCCCACCACCAGCGGCATGGGCACGTTCATGGCCTGGCCCAGGGGCACGACGATGGGCAGCGAAATCACAAACACGCCCCAGCTTGATGCCGTGCTGAACACCACCGCTGCCATCACCAGAAACACGATGGCAGGCAGCAGCGCCGGTGTGATCAGCGGTGTGGCCGTATCGATGATGTAGCGGGTCATGCCCAGCTGATCATTCACTTCTTTCAGAATAAAACCGGCACAGACGGTGGCCAGCGGATACAGCATGACCTTGAAGCCGTCCAGAGTGGCATCCACCTGCTGCTGAAACGACAGCAGCCGCTGTACCGAATACAGCACCATGGTGACGCCCAGTGCCACCAGTACGCCTTTGAGCAGATCAATGTCGTAATACACGCTCGCCAGCACCAGCACCACCATGGGCAGCAGAAAGTTGGTCAGTCCCAGCCAGCCTGGCACGGCGTTGGCGGGCTCAGCGGTGACTTCATCCTGCCAGCCTTCCGGTACCGGCTGGCCGGCTCTGGCCCGGGCTTCGGCCTTTTTCATGGCACCCAGATCCGGCAGTTTGTTTGCTGCCACCAGCGCCACTACCGCCAGCGCGGCCCAGCCGTACAGCATGTAAGGAATGCTGGCGACATAGAGCGACATGCCCTTGCCGCCTTCTGCTGCGCCCGAGTCTTCCAGCAGCGAGGCAAAAAACACCGCCCAGGTAGAGACCGGCACCAGAATGCAGATGGGCGCGGCGGTGGAGTCGACGATGTAGGCCAGTTTTTCCCGGGAGATATTAAAGCTGTCGGTAATGCGCTTCATGGAGGACGATACCGCCAGCGAGTTGAGGTAGTCGTCAATAAACACCACCAGCCCCAGGCCCACTGTGCCGGCCATGGCGCTTTTCGGGGTTTTGATAATGCGGGTCATGACAGCACCAAAGCTGTGCACGCCGCCGCCCCGGGCCAGCAGGTTAATCAGGCCGCCCATCATGCCGCAGACCAGAATAAGCCAGGCGATGGTTTCATCCATCATCACTGCCAGGGTCACGTCTGCCAGCGGACTGATCAAATCGCCCGGGTTGATCAGCAAGAGCCCCAGCAGGCTGCCTGCCAGCAAAGACTCCACGGTTTTACGGGTGATGACCGCCATGGTGATCACCAGGGCGGCAGGCAACAAGCTGAGCGCGCCATAGTCACTGCCTTGTTCATGGGTAAAGCCCAGCCAGGCAAAGACCATGGCAGCAAGGCTGGCCACCGCCAGGCCACGCCAGAGTGGTGGCCATTTTACACTGGGGGTCATTGCAAGGGTGTCGGGATGTTCCATCATCATTTTCCTTCTGGTCGTGAGGTCGGCACCTTGGGGCGCTCTTCAGATATGTTCCGGCATCAGGCGTTTTTCAGCATCCATTCCAGCTCTATGTCGGTGATGCGCTTTTCAAATTCCAGCTGCTCGTCGTTTTTGCAGATACGGTATACCTCGATAAAGTCTTTCCCCAGGTAGTGCTTGAGCGGGGTCTTGCCTTCCAGCCTGGCCAGGGCACTGCTCTGGCGGGTGGGAAGAGGCAGACCTTGCTGCTCCAGACCGTTACCCACCACAGGGGCCGGCAGCGGCAGCTCCGGGTTATCCAGCCCGTGCAGCAGACCGGCCAGTATGGTGGCCACCACCAGATAAGGGTTGGCATCGGCACCGGGCACCCGGTATTCAATGCGGCGGGCCTCGTCGTCGCCGGCGGGAATGCGCAGGGCCACAGTGCGGTTGTTGTGACCCCATGAGGCCTGCACCGGCACATACATACCCGGCTGAAAACGACGGAAGGAGTTCACGTTGGGGGCCAGCAGCGCCATGCTGTCGGGCATTAAATCGAGCATGCCTGCCAGTGAGCGCTTGAGCAGCGCAGTGTCTTCGCCCTGATCATCGGAAAACAGGTTCACCCCCTGCTCATCGGTCACGCTGATGTGCACATGCAGGCCGCTGCCGGCGTGCTCTTCATAGGGCTTGGCCATAAAGGTGGCGTCCATTTCATATTGCTCCGCCACCAGCTTGATCAGCCGTTTCAGTGCCAGTGCCTGATCGCAGGCGGCCAGCACATCACTGCCGTGATGCATATTGATCTCGAACTGGCCCGGCGCGGCCTCGGCCACGGCCCCGTCGGCAGGCAGCTTCTGCCGCTCGGCAATGGTGTCTATGTCGGCAAGAATGTCGGCAAAGTTATTAAGGTTATCGACCGAATATACCTGGCTGTAGGTGTCGCGCTTTTGGGTGAGGGGGGAGCGGGGAGGCTGCAGCCGACCCTGTTCGTCTCTGTCTCTGTCTACCAGATAAAACTCCAGCTCCAGCGCAATGACCGGCGTCAGGCCTCTGGCTTTGACTTCCTGCCAGACCCGGTTAAGCACATTGCGCGGCTCCAGCGCAAAAGGCTGCTCGTCTTCATCCACCATGGTTAGCAGCAGCTGGGCTACGCTGTCGGAGTCGGCGGCTGAGGGCACCAGGGTGCCGGCAATGGGGTAGCAGGGCAGATCCGGCTCGCCGATGTCCTGCCCGACGCCGGTTTCTTCCACTACGTTGCCGCGAAAGTCCATGGCAAACATGGACGCGGGGAAAAAACAGCCGTTTTCCAGCTTGTCGAGGGCAGTTACCGGCAGCCGCTTGCCGCGAAAGATACCGTTAAGATCGGTGAGTAATACGTCCACATACTGAGTGTCGGGATAGCGGGCAAGGTAAGCGGCTACCTCCTGTTCAAAGGGGGTTAAGGCCGGCTCGCCGGCAGAAGGAAGGGCTGTAACCGTTGTGTTTGCTTGCATGATTTCACCACCATGTGACCGTTAAATATAATTTACGGTGATAACTTAGGATTGTTTAATTTGTTTTGCAAGTGTTAAAAATTATTGTGGTTTCAAAACGGTGATGCTAGGGTTTTGACTATATTTTTTACGGTTTCCTCGTCTCAGAGGCGAAGTGTTCAAAATTTAGAGCGGGTGGATGCTTATGTCGATGGTTTATATATTTAACAAGCCTTGGGTGGGCGTGATCCTTTGTCAGCAGCAGCTGGGGCCTCATGTGGGGTTGACCGTGCAGCAGAAATACCTGGATGCCATTGTGGCTGCCGGTGCTGTGCCTGTGCCTCTGGTGCACCAGCTGGGTGCAGACGAGCAAAGCCTTGATGCCATGCTGGCGCGCCTTGACGGCATTTTGCTGACCGGCAGCTACAGCAATATGGAGCCGCATCATTACGGTGAAACCGGCGAAGAAGCGCACACCGACAAAGGCCGTGACAGGCTCAGCCTGCGGCTGATTGCCGCGGCACAGAGCATGAAAATGCCACTGTTTGGCATTTGTCGCGGTTTTCAGGAAATGGTGGTGGCCAGTGGCGGCAGCCTGCACCGTCGGTTGCATGAAACCGGTCTGTTTGCCGAGCACCGTGAGAACAAGGAATTACCGCTGGAGCAACAATATGCGCCGGCCCACAGCATTACTCCGGTGGTGGGTGGTGTGCTGGCCCGGCTGGCCGGTGACGCTGAGCTTAACGTGAACTCGCTGCACATGCAGGGTGCCAAAAGCATAGGGCCCGGTGTGCAGGTGGAAGCCACCGCACCCGACGGTCTGGTAGAAGCCATCAGCCTTGTGAATCATCCTTTTGCGCTGGGGGTGCAGTGGCACCCCGAGTGGCAAAGCCGGGAAAACCCGCTGTCTCGCGCGCTGTTTGACGGCTTTGTGGCGGCCTGCCATGACTATGCCGGGCAAAGGAGCCGGGGGTGAGCCGCGGGCATGAGCTGGCACTGGGCAGCCGGCTGGCCAGCATTCGCCGGCAGCTGGGGCTGAGCCAGCGCCGGGTGGCGGAGTTATCGGGCCTGACGCATGGTGCCATTTGCACCATAGAGCAGGACAAGGTGAGCCCGGCGGTGAGCAGCCTGCAAAAACTGCTCAAGGTATATGACATGTCGCTGTCAGCGTTTTTTGCCGAGCAGCAACCCGCTGTCCGCAACAAGGTAGTGATTAACGAAAGCGAGCTGGTGGAGATTGGCAGCCGGGGCGTGTCGTTCAAACTGGTGCACAACGGCAACCCCAGGCGCACATTAGGGTTTTTAATTGAATGCTATGCCCCGGGCACCAGTACCGGCGGCCATATTAAACACACGGGAGAAGAAGTGGGCACTGTGCTGGAAGGCGACATTGAGCTGACGGTGGACGGTGAGCGCTACCAGCTGAGCGCCGGTCAGAGTTATGTAATAGACACTGGCCTGCCCCATACCTTTACCAATTCATCGAGCCGGGAATGCCGCATTATCAGTGCGCATACGCCGGCCAACCTGTAATGCAAAGCGGAGACACATGATGGAATTCAGAACTCAGGCCCACTGGCAGGCCGAAGCACACCAGCTGAAACCTGAAACCCGGCTGTTTATTGAAGGTGACTATCGCGAGGCCGTGGCCGGCGAGCGCTTTGCGAGCATTAATCCCGCCACCAATGCCACCCTGGCAGAGGTGAGTCGTGCCAGAGACGCCGATGTGAACATGGCGGTAGTGGCCGCCAGGGCCAGCTTTGAGGCAGGGGTGTGGTCACAGCAATCGCCTGCTGCACGCAAGGCGGTGTTGCTGAAGCTGGCGAGCCTGATGGAGCAGCACAGTGAAGAGCTGGCACTGCTGGAAACCCTGGACACCGGTAAGCCCATTCGCCACAGCCTGCGGGATGATATTCCCGGGGCGGTGCGCTGCATACGCTGGTATGCGGAAGCGGTTGATAAAATTTATGGCGAAATTGCGCCCACCGGCCCCGATGCGCTGGCGCTGGTCAGCCGTGAGCCCATTGGCGTGGTGGCGGCCATCGTGCCCTGGAACTTTCCGCTGCTGCTGGCCTGCTGGAAGCTGGGGCCGGCGCTGGCAGCGGGCAACTCGGTGATTTTAAAACCTTCCGAGAAGTCACCGCTGTCGGCCATTCGCCTGGCGGCACTGGCTAAAGGAGCAGGCCTGCCCGATGGCGTGCTTAATGTGCTGCCCGGTTTTGGCCATGAGGCGGGCAAGGCGCTGGCGCTGCATGAGGACGTGGACTGCCTGACCTTTACCGGCTCTACCGGCGTGGGGCGGTTGCTGCTGGAATATGCCGGCCGCTCCAACATGAAGCGGGTGTGGCTGGAAGCCGGCGGCAAGAGTGCCAACATTGTGTTTGCCGACTGCCCGGATCTGGCCAAAGCGGCCCGGGCTTCTGCCGCCGGTATTTTCTACAACCAGGGGCAGGTGTGCATTGCCGGCACCCGGCTGCTGGTAGAAAGCAGCATCAAGGACGCCTTTATGGCGGAGCTGAAAAAAGCCGCCGAAGCGTTCAAGCCCAAGGATCCGCTGGATCCGTCTTCTGCCATGGGCACCCTGATCGACAGCGATCATCACGGCAGCGTGTGCCGCTATATTGCCGAAGGTCTGAAAGACGGCGCTGTGCTGGGCCTGGATGGCCGGGATCAGGCGGGCAATTTTATCGGGCCGACTGTGCTGGAGCAGGTGAACCCTCATATGACGGTGTCGCGGGAAGAAATTTTCGGCCCCGTGCTGGCCGTTACTGCCTTTGAGCATGAAAGCGAAGCCGTGCGTCTGGCCAATGACAGCCAGTATGGTCTGGGAGCGGGGCTGTGGACCTCGGATTTGCGCCGGGCCCACCGGCTGGCACGGCAGCTGAAAGCCGGCTCCGTGTTTATTAATAACTATAACGACGGTGACATGACGGTGCCCTTTGGCGGCGTGAAGCAAAGCGGCAACGGCCGCGACAAGTCGCTGCATGCCTTTGATAAGTTTACCGAACTAAAAACCACCTGGCTGGCACTGGATTAAGGGAGAACAGAACCATGGAGCACGTTAACAGCTATTATGCGGCCACTGCCAACGAGCATGCGCCCTGGCCGCAACTGACCGAGAACATTCAGTGCGATGTATGTGTGGTGGGCGGCGGCTACACCGGCCTGTCTACTGCCTTGTTTCTGTGTGAAGCCGGCTTTGATGTGGTGCTGCTGGAAGCCGGTCGTATCGGCTTTGGTGCCAGTGGCCGCAACGGCGGCCAGCTGGTCAACTCCTACAGCCGGGACATAGACGTGATTGAATCCCGCTATGGCCACGATACCGCGCGCATGCTGGGCAGCATGATGTTTGAAGGCGGCGATATTATTCGTGAACGCATTCAGCAGTACGATATTCAGTGCGACTTTAAACCCGGTGGTATTTTTGCGGCGCTGAACAGCCGCCAGTTGCATGAACTGGAAAGCCAGAAGGGCAACTGGGAGCGATATGGCCATGACGGCCTGGAGCTGCTGGATGCTGAGCGTATTACCCAGGAAATTGACAGCAAGAACTATGTGGGCGGTTTGCTGGATCACAGAGGCGGGCATATTCATCCGCTGAATCTGGCGCTGGGCGAGGCAGAAGCCATTCGCAAACTGGGCGGACGCATTTTTGAGCAGTCGGCGGTCACCGGGCTCAAATACGGCGATCCGGCCCTGGCCACAACCGATAAGGGCAGCGTCAGTGCAAAATTTATGGTGCTGGCGGGCAATGCCTATCTTGGCAACCTGGAGCCAAAGCTCTCGGCCAAAGCCATGCCCTGCGGCACTCAGATTGTGACCACTGAGCCGCTGAGCGACGAGCAGGCGCACAGCCTGATTGCCAATCAGTATTGCGTGGAAGACTGTAACTATTTGCTGGATTATTACCGGGTAACCGGCGACAACCGGCTGCTGTATGGCGGTGGTGTGGTCTACGGTGCCCGGGATCCGGACGACATTGACCGGCTGGTGCTGCCCAAACTGCTGAAGACCTTTCCACAGCTGGAAGGCATTAAGGTGGATTATCGCTGGACCGGCAACTTTTTGCTGACCCTGTCGCGTTTGCCCCAGTTTGGCCGGCTGGAGCCCAATGTGTATTACATGCAGGGCTACAGCGGCCACGGGGTAACCTGCACTCACCTGGCGGGGCGGTTATTGTCGGAAGTGCTGAAAGGCCAGGCTGAGCGTTTTGACGCCTTTGCCGGCCTGCCGCATCTGCCATTTTTTGGCGGCCGCCGCTTCCAGGTGCCTTTCAGCGCCATGGGCGCGGTTTACTACAGCCTGCGGGACAAGCTCGGGGTTTGACCCAACCCCACCCCAACCCTCCCCTTAAAAAGGGGAGGGAGCCTTTATGCACCTCCCCCTTAAAAAGGGGAGGGAGCCTTTATGCACCTCCCCCTTAAAAAGGAGGAGGGAGCTTTTTTGCACCTCCCCCTTTTTAAGGGGGAGGCTGGGAGGGGGTTAAGGGATTACGAAGGGAGCAGCTGATCCGTCCGTGCCGCCATAATAAAGTCGTTGCGGTGCAGCCCATGAATGGCATGAGTCCACCAGGTCACGGTGACCTTGCCCCATTCCAGCAAAATGGCCGGGTGATGAAACTCGCTCTCGGCCAGTTCTGCCACTTTATCCGCAAAGGCCCAGGCCTGTTTAAAGTTCTTGAAGGTAAACTCCCGCTCCAGCTGCAGCACACCGTTCCGGGACTGGGGTGTCCAGTCGGGGATCTGCGTCATCAGTCCGGCCAGCTCGGCATCGCTGACTCTGGGCGCATCGGCGCGGCAGGCCTCGCATTCTTGTTGGGCCAGTTGGCTCATGGTGTCTCCTTAAATGGCGGTTTTCTTGGGTGGAAAAGCAGGTGCAAACAGCCCCAGCTGCTGTGCCTTGTGCACTTCGGCCATAATATCCATATCGGCAATGGCGAACAGCTGATCCAGGCTGTCCAGTACATAATAAATGGGCTGCATAATGTCGATGCGATAGGGGGTGCGCAGCACATCCAGCAGGTTAAAGGGGCGAAACTCGGGCTCGCCCGACCCAAAAGCATATTGCGTCTCACCGGGTGATGACAGTATGCCACCGCCGTAAATGCGCCGGCCCCGAGGCGTGTTCAGCAAACCAAACTCCACGGTAAACCAGTATAGCCGCGCCAGAAACCCCCGCTCTTTGGGCGTGGCTTTTTCGCCAAGCCTGCCATAAGTATGAGTAAAGCGGGCAAAGGCCGGGTGAGTGAGCATGGCGCAGTGGCCAAACAGCTCATGAAAAATATCCGGCTCCTGTAAATAGTCCAGGTGCTCACGCCGGCGAATAAAGGTGGCCACCGGAAACTGCCGGCTGGCCAGCAGTTCAAAAAAGCGATCAAAGGAAATCAGCGCCGGCACTCTGGCCACTTGCCAGCCGGTGGCGGGCTGCAGCACCCGGTTAATGTCTGCCAATTGTGGAATGTGGTCTTGTGGCAGATTTAACTGCTTAAGCCCTGTCAGATATTCGTTACAGGCCGTTTGCTGCACACAATCCAGCTGGCGGGTGATAAGCGTCTGCCAGATGGCGTTTTCTTCCTCCGGATAATGAATATGGCCGTCAGGCCCGGGTGTGCGGGCCACGTAGGTGGAGGCGTTCATTCAGCCTTGCCCTTTGTCAGTGATAATGCCTTTACTGTAGAGACAGCGGCCATGAGTGAAAAGGGCAGGGCGGCACTGTGACGTTACAGGGGTGTCAGTTTTTGTTTACGGATGGCGGCTGCACGCCAAATACCTGAGACAGATAAGCCAGATAACCGGCGTCTTCACACATGGCCTTGCCCGGGCTGTCGGACAGTTTGGCCACCGCCTGGCCGTTACAGCGGGTCATTTTAATCACCATGCTGAGCGGCGGCGTGTTGGTAACGTCGTTGGTCAGGTGGGTGCCAATGCCAAAGGCCGGCCGGCACTGGCCGGCAAAGCGCTGATACAGCTCCAGTGCCTTGCTGACCGTGAGTGAGTCACTGTAGACCAGCCGCTTGCCGTTGGGGTCGATTTTCAGCTTGCGGTAGTGGGCCAGGGCTTTTTCGGTCCAGATAACCGGATCGCCCGAGTCGTGGCGCAGGCCGTCGAACAGCTTGGCGTAGTAGAGATCAAAGTCCTGCAAAAATGCATCCATGCCCACCACATCGGTCAGGGCAATGCCCAGCCGGCCGCGATATTCACTCACCCAGGCGTCGAGTGCTGCTTTCTGGCTGTCTATCAGGCGCGGGCCCAGCGCCTGAAAGGCCTGCAAAAATTCATGGGCCATGGTGCCCATGGGCGGGCGGTCAATCAGCCGTGACAGCGCCAGGTTGCTGGTGCCGGAAAACTGTGTGGGCAGGCCGGCGGCCAGGGTTTGCACCACTTCCTGTTGCCATCTGGCAGAAAAGCGCCGGCGGGTGCCGAAGTCGGAAAAGCGAAAGCCCTCTGCCGGTGCCAGCAGGTCCATTTTGTGTTGCGTGCGCGCCCGTGCCTGCTCCCAGTCGGGCTGAGGATAATGATGGCGGCAATACACCTCGCTGATAATGGCCAGCAGCGGCACTTCAAACAGAATGGTGTGCAGCCAGGGGCCGCGAATGCTGAGTTCCAGCCGGCCGTTAACGCATTCAAGGTGCACAAAGCGCCGGTCGAGCCGGAACAGCCGTAAAAAGTGAATAAAGTCGGGCTTGATGTAATCGAGACCGGCCAGATAATTCAGCTCGTCATCGCTGAGCTGCAGTGTGCATAAGTGGTCAATTTCCCGGCTGATGTCGTTAAAGCAGGCTGAAAAGTCCACATTTGGGGTGCGGCAGCGAAACCTGTATTCCACTTCGGCGGCCGGATGCTGATGCAGCACCGCCTGCATCATGGTGTATTTATAGAGGTCGGTGTCGAGCAGGGTAGTGATCACGGGCTCAGTCATGGGCCTGCTCCAGCTCGCTGGCATGCTGCACAAAGTGCGCGCCCAGCTGAATCATCTCGGCAATGGCCCTCTCCGTTGTGTCATCGGCCACGCCCCGGGTGGCGGCACGGTTTACAATGACAGTAAAGCCGGCGGCCAGCAGCTGCCTGACAGTGTGAAACACACAATAATCGGTGGCCAGGCCGCCAATGATGACGGTGCTGATGCGGTTACCGCGCAAGTATTCAATCAGGCCGGTGCTTTGGCGCTCTGCCATGTCGTGATAGCAGGCACCGTAGGGGTGCATGTCGGGCTCCACGCCTTTCCATACAAAAAAGTCATAATCGGCCGGGTGGGGCAGGCCGTCTAGCAGCTCAAAGCCTCGGGTGCCGGGCACGGCGTGCAGGGGCCAGCGAATATCGACGTTGTCACCTTCCACCGGACTGAACGCGGGCTTGTCATCACTGGCTACCCAGACAGCTTGCGGTGAGTGAGCGTCTTTGGAGCCCAGGCGCAGGCCGGCAAAGGCGGCCTGGCGGTTAAGCTCTTCGGCAATGGTATCGCCACCGGCTACCGGCAGCTCTTCGGGGCAGGCGGGAGTGAAAGTATACTGGGCATCTACGTCCAGACTGGCTACCCTGTGTTTGGCGGGCAATTTCATCAAGGCCGTCTCCTGTTTGTTATGTGTGGCAAAGGGCACTGCATAGCACTGTTTTTTAATATTGTTTTGATTGAGTCTAATGTTAATTTGGTTCAGTATCGCCCCCATTCGGGGTGTTCTCCCCTCATTAAGCCAAAGGTGACCGTAATGAGCCAGCTCCACCAGACAGAATATCAGCGTTTTATCGATCAGGTTAAAGCCGACAATGTGATGTGGGGGCTTCGCTTCGGAGACGAGTGGGTGGTGTGTGACTCCACCGAGTTTGAGGATACCGAAGTGATGCCGGTGTGGTCTACCAAAGCTGAGGCCCAGGCCCAGTGCATGGATGAGTGGGCCCAGTATGAGCCGTTTGAGATCACGCTGGCCGAGTTTCTGGAAATTTGGGTGGAAGACCTGTCGGAAGACGGCGTACGCATTGGCCCCAACTGGAACGAAGAGCTTGATGGTATCGAGCTGGATGTGCTGGAAATGGTGAAAGAATTCGCCTGACGGCTGCTAAGTCGGGAAAAGAATCGATTTCACGACACGCATTCGTTGAATGCCACTCATTAAAAAGCCTGCTGCGAACATACTCAATGTTCGGTCAGGCTTTTTATTTCGTCACGGCGAGCAGGTTCGCCCCATGTGACGCTCGAAAATGCCTCCCTGGCATTTTATAGTCGGCTCCGGCAATCCCCACTGCTGCTTCGGGCAATATCGGCGTTGTCTGTTTATGCTTTTATAGCTGATCGCTTACGGCTGTTTTTTCAGCGTCCAGTTCAGCTGTTGCCAGCCTCGCTCGGCGGCGATGGCGTTCAGCGCCTCGTCACCGTTGATCACCACGGCTTTATCCACGTATTCCAGCAGCGCCAGATCGTTGTGGGAGTCGCTGTAGCCGTAGCAAAAGTCCGGCTCAACATTGTGTTCCCGCAGCCAGTGACCCAGGCGCACTACCTTTCCCTGCTGAAAACTGAAAACACCTTCCGGCCGGCCGCTGTAGCGGCCGTTCACGACTTCCACCTGTACACCAATGGCGTCTTCCACCCCCAGATAATGCGCGATGGGCCTGACCAGGTGCTCGCCGGTGGCGGAAATGATCAGGCAGCGGTGGCCCTGGGTGCGATGCCAGTCCAGACGTTCCCGAGCCTGCGGATAAACGATGGGGGCAATGTGCTGGCTGATAAACTTCGTTACCAGTGGGGCCACCTCTTCGGGACACCGGCCTTCCAGCGGTGCCAGGGTCAGCGCCATGTAGGCGTTCATATCGAGGGTGCCGGCGTAATAGTCTTCCATTAACCGCTGCTCTTCGGCCAGCAGGGCGTCGCTGACCAGGCCACGCTTGGCCAGAAACTCCAGCCACAAAGTGGCAGAGTCACCGGCAATCAGGGTTTCGTCCAGATCAAATATGGCCAGCTTCATCAGGCAACCTCTTTCAGTTCATTTTTGGGGAGCAGCAGCTCGACCCGGCTTCCGGCAGACAGTAATGAGGCCGGGCCCCGGTTTAGCGTATCCACCTCCAGGGTGGCGTGGGCCAGTCTCATGCGATAACGGATCACGTTGCCCAGCAGCTGGTGGTGCTCCACGTGGGCGGGTAAAGGCGTTGTCATCGGCATACTATAATCGCGACCCGGCTCGTGAATGTAAATGGTCTCGGGGCGAATGGCCAGCCGGCCGCGAATGCGCAGGCCGAACAGGGCGGCGGCCTGTTCGGGGCCAAGCAGGTTGTAGCTGCCCATAAAGCCCGCCACAAAGTCGTTGGCGGGGCGCGTGTAAACGCCCTCGGCGGTGTCGGCCTGCACTATGCTGCCCTGGTTCATCACAAAAATGCGATCCGACAGGGTCAGGGCTTCTTCCTGATCGTGGGTCACGAATACCGTGGTCAGTTCAAGCTGTTGCTGAATACGCCGGATCTGCTCGCGCAGCCGCTTGCGAATGGGCGCATCCAGCGCCGACAGCGGCTCGTCCAGCAGCAGAATGCGCGGCTGCACCACCAATGCCCGGGCCAGGGCCACCCGCTGGCGCTGGCCGCCGGACAGCTGGGCGGGGTAGTGCTTTTCCCGGCCTTCCAGGCCTACCAGCTCCACGGCTTCCGCCACCCGGCGATTCAGCTCGGCCTTGTTCAGCCTTTGCATACTCAGGCCAAAGGCGATGTTGCCGGCCACCGTCAGGTTGGGAAACAGGGCATAGCTTTGAAACACCATGCCAATGCCCCGCTTCTGGGGCTTGAGATGGGTAATGTCTTCACCGGCTACGCGAATATGGCCATGATCCGGGCTGACCAGCCCGGCCAGGCTGCGCAGCAGGGTCGACTTGCCACAGCCCGAAGGGCCGAGCAGGGTGACCAGCTCGCCCCGGCTAATATCGAAGTGAATGTCGCTGAACACGCGGGTGTCGCCAAAGGATTTGGCGAGATGGGCAACTTCCAGATAAAACATCAGGCGCTCCGGGATTGCAGGCGCAGCGCCACCCAGGTGGCGAGGCCGATAAACAGGAAATAGGACATCACCATGGCACTGGTGAAGTGGCCGCTGGTGGTGCGCTGGCTGTACAGGTAGACCTGCAGGGTTTCAAAGCGGGTGCCCACCAGCAGGTTGGCAAACACGAACTCCCCGAACAGGAAGGAAAACGCCAGAAACAGGGCGCTGAGCAGGCCGTTGCGCAGGTTGGGCAGCACCACCTGCAAAAAGGCGCGGGTGGTGCCGGCACCCAGCAGGTGGGCGGCGTCCATCAGGTCGGGCAGGTTCACCGCCTCCAGATTGTTGGCCAGGGCCCGGTACATAAAGGGCAGGCTCAGGGTGAAGTAGCACAGCACCAGGATCCAGGGCGTGCCCACCAGCGGAAGGGGGCCGCCGGCGTACAGTTGCAGCAGGCCTACCGACGACACCACCGGCGGCACTGCAAAGGGCAGCAGCACCAGCAGGTTCATCAGCCCTTTGAGCCGGGGAAAGTGGTAAAACACCACAAACAGCGCCGGCAATATCAGCACCAGGCTGAGCGCGAGCGCCGCCAGGCACACCAGCAGCGAACGGCCAAAGGCGGCCAGAAAGCGCTGGTCGGTCCACAGTTTGGCATACCACTCGGTGCTGAACCCTTGCGGCAGAATGTGAGCGCCCCAGCTCTCGGCCAGGGAATAGGCCAGGGTAATGACGATGGGGGCGGCCAGAAGAGTGACCAGGGCCCAGACCGTGAGGCGGGCGGACAGGGGGGGCTTAGACATGACGACTCCGGGCAACAAGCCACTGGTTAACGACGGTGACCAGCACCAGCAGGGCCATCAGCAGCAGCGACAGCGCCGCCGCCAGCTGGGGCTCGAGGAAGATGTCTCCCGCCACCAGGCCGGCAATTTGGATGGTCACCAGGTTGTAGTTGCTGGTCATCAGCGCATAGGTGCTGGCGTAGGCGCCGAGGGCGTTGGCCAGCAGTATGATAAAGGTACCGAGCAGGGCCGGGCTCAGCACCGGCAGCACCACCCGCAGCCAGTAGCGCACCGGGCCGGCCCCCAGCAGGGCGGCGGCGTCGCGCCAGTCGTCGCGCACGGCGTCAAAGGCCGGGTACAGCAACAGCACCGCCAGCGGCACCTGAAAGTAGGTGTAGAGCACCAGCAGGCCGCCACGGGAATAGAGATTGAACTGCTCGGCCAGCCCCAGCTGCTGCAGCAACAGGGTCAGGGCGCCGTTCATGCCCAGCAGCACGATAAAGGCAAAGGCCAGGGGCACGCCGGAAAAGTTGCTGGCCATGGTGGTAAAGGCTACCACGGCGTTTTGCAGCCGGCCCGGCACCCGCCGCAGTGCCGCCGTGCCCAGGGTGGCGATGATCAGTCCCGCCAGGCTGGACCAGAACGCCAGATCCAGGCTGTTGCTAAAGGACTGGTGATACCAGGGGGAGCCGAGGATCTCGCGAAAGTTGGCCAGGCTCCAGTCGCCGCCCGCCTGAAAGGCGTTGATCGCCACCCAGGCAATGGGCGCCAGCTGAAACAGGGTAAACACCAGGCCAAAGGGCAGCAGCAACAGCAGCGGCAGCCGGCGTCGCCAGGCCGAAGGGCGAGCGGCCGGAACGCTGCCGGTGTTCACGGGAGCCGCGGTGCGTGAGGGCCGGTCGGTGGTCAGGGCAAGATCGGTCATATCAGCAGCTCCCGGCACTGGGGTTTGTGGTGATCCAGGCCGAGCAGGCTGGCCAGGGTGCCGCACAGCTCGGTCTGGCGCGGGTGGGCGTGGCGGTCGTGACTGAACGCCGAGCCCAGCACAAACAGCGGCACTTCCCGCTCTTCCGGCAGGGCACCGCTGTGGCTGCGATCCCGGTTCATGCCGTGATCACTGGTGATCATCAGCTGATAGCCTTGCTGCAGCCAGCGCGGCACATAATCGGCCAGCAGCAGATCGAAGCGACGGGCGCTGTTGCGGTACTGGGAGGAGTCCAGGCCAAACTGGTGGCCGGCATGATCCACGTTCATCGGGTGGATCAGCAGCAGACTCGGATCGGCATTACATCGCAGCCACTCGGCGTCGAGCAGCAGGTGGCTGTCGGGGTAGTCGTCCTGGTGGTAGAAAATGCCGTGCTGAATGGGCAGCTGTGGGTCCTGGGTAAAGCGATCCCGCAGTGGATCGTAGGGCGCGCGGTTGTACAGCTCGCTCATCCAGTGGTAGGCCGCCGCCGCCGTGGTGAGGCCGGCACCCTGAGCCAGGTGAAACAGGCTGGTTTCGTTGCTCAAACGCACCACGCCGTTGTGCACCACGTCGTGATCCACCGGCCGGGTGCCGGTGAGAATGGTTTCGTACAGCGGGCGCGACAGGGCCGGCAGCTCGCACTGTAGCTTGTAGCCGGTGGCGCGGCCCGCTTCGGTCATGGCCAGCAGGTAGCCCAGGCTGTGCCGGGCTACCTCATGGGCCAAACCGTCAATGATGATCAGTATGACCTTGTGCATGCTTACCTCTGCTGGTGCACCAGCACCTCGGTCTGCCACTGGCGGGGCAGGCGCTTGGTGCTTTGCTCCCAGGTGCCGAAGTCGGCAATGGGGCGGGCATTGGCGTACATCTCGTTGGGCAGCAGCCTGGCCTGCACGTCGTCGGGCAGGGTCACGTTACTGCGAATGGGACGGGCATAGCCCCGGGCCAGGTTGATCTGGCCGGCGTCGCTGAGAATGTATTCCCGCGCCAGCTTGGCGGCATTGGGGTGCTTGGCGTACTTGTTGATGATGGTGGCATAGCCGGAGATCAGCGAGCCGTCTGAGGGGATCACCACGGTAAAGCGCTCCCGGTCGATTTGATCCCGGTAGTTGAGGGCGTTGAAGTCCCACAGCACCGCCATTTCAATTTCGCCTTTTTCCAGGTTGGCGATATTGGTGTCCACCGGCGACAGCCGGCCCTGACGGGCCAGATCCGCGAATAGATCCAGCGCCGGGCTCAGGTTGGACTCGTCTCCGCCCAGAGCAAAGGCGGCGGCCAGAATGGCGCTGTTGGCCTGAGCGGCCACGCCCACATCCCCCACTGTGACCTGGTAGTCGCCGTCGCGCAGATCGGCCCAGGAGGTGGGCACTTTTTTCACCAGCTCGTTGTTGACGATAAAGGCGATGGTGCCGGTGTAGCCCAGCATCCAGTGGCCGTCTGCATCCTTGGCCCAGTCGGGGATCTCGCTCCAGGTGGACGGCTTGTAGGGCTGAGTGACGCCCTGCTGTACGGCGATAGGGGCAAAGGCGGCACCCACGTCACCGATGTCGGCGGTGGCATCCTCTTTTTCGGCGGCGAACTTGGCGATTTCCTGGGCCGAGCTCATGTCGGTGTCCTGGTGCTTCAGGCCGTACTGGCTACCCAGATCCCGCCAGGTATCCTTCCAGTTGGCCCAGCTGTCGGGCATGCCGACGCTGTTGACCTGGCCTTCGGCCCGGGCCCTGGCTTCCAATTCGCTGAGATCGGCGGCCTGGGAGGTGGTGCCCAGGGCCAGGGTAAGCAGACTTGCGGTGAACAGCTGTTTCATGAGCGTGATGTCCTTGTGTTTAAAACAAAATGCGCGCCCATGGTAGGGGGGCTTTATGACATTCAGGCGGCAGTTTTAAGATGATTTTGTGGCGAGGAATGCTCAGAAACTGCCCAGAGTGAGTCCGCTATGTTAGGATGATTCATCATCTCCTTCAGGGCTCACGGAATGCGTAAAGTAACCATAAGCATGACCTTGCTATTGCTTTTGGGATGGCTTTTCCGTGATCTGCCGCTTTCTTACGGTGCCGGCACCATTCATGTTGATTTTCCCCGTGTGCATCAGTTGATGGAAGCACGCTACGGGCGTGCAGATATTTCCCGCGAATGGGAGAGCATGCTGAATGACATCAGCGCTTTGCCCGAGCAGGAGCGGTTAAGCCGGGTAAACCGCTTTTTTCACCGTCATCTGCGCTATCAGCTGGATCAGGACTTATGGGGGCAGGAAGATTATTGGGCCACGCCGGTAGAAACCCTGGGTCGTGGCCTGGGTGATTGTGAAGATTACGCCATTGCGCAGTATCTGAGTTTACGTATGGCGGGGATCAGCGACGATCGCCTGCGCCTTATTTATGTCCGGGCAAAAATTGGCGGGCCTCGCAGTTCTATTTCGCAAGCGCATATGGTGCTGGGTTATTATGCGACTCCTTCTTCCGATCCGCTGCTGCTGGACAGTTTAACTTCCAATATTCTGGCCGGCTCTCAGCGTACCGATTTAACGCCGGTTTTTAGTTTTAACAGTGAAGGCTTGTGGACACCGGGCGCAGCTTCATCAGCCGCCAATCCGGTGGCGCGGTTATCGCGCTGGCGACAAGTGCTGGAAAAAATTCGACAAGAAGGAGTGAGCTGGTGAAGTACACAGTATTTGTTTATGGCCGCAGGGAGAAAGTGCTATGTCGCTGAATAAACAATTGTGGTTGGCGATCCTGGTACTGATGTTATTGGCTTTTATCAGCAGCTTTACTATCAGCACCATGAGTGCCCGTAATTATTATCAGGAACAGCTGCAGCAGAAGAATATTGATAATGCCAATTCACTGGCACTGACATTATCTCAGGTGGAAAAAGATGATGTTACCGTGGAATTATTGGTATCGGCCCAGTTTGATACCGGCCACTATCGTCGTATTGAGCTGATAGCGCCATCCGGTGAGGTGCGGCAGCAGAAGGTGTCGGCATCAGCGGCACAGCAGCATACTGTGCCGGCCTGGTTTGAGAAGATGGCAGCCTTGTCTGTGCCGGCCGGCGTTGCTCAGGTACAGGATGGCTGGCATCAATACGGCACCTTGTATGTTGAAAGCCAGACTCAGGTGGCTTATGCCGCCTTGTGGCAGACCACGCTGCGGCTGACCGCATGGCTGATGCTGGTTGCGGTGTTATGTGGTGTGCTGGGCAGCTGGTTGTTAAAACGAATAACCCGGCCGCTGGAAGATGTGGTGAAACAGGCAGAAGCCATTGGCGGACGCCGCTTTATTACCTCCAACGAGCCCAGAACCCTGGAGTTTGGCCGTTTGGTGCGAGCCATGAACCTGTTGTCGGGCCGGGTGCGTGACATGCTGGAAAATGAGTCTCGCCGGCTTGAGGCATTACGTTATCAACACCAGCATGATGCGGTAACCGGGCTGGCCAACCGGGAAACCATTAACAGCCAGCTTGATGCGCTGCTGAGTGAAGATGACGGCCATCATGGCATGATTCTGGTGCGTATTGCTGATCTCGCCGGTATTAACCGCATGCTGGGGCACGGGCAGACAAATGCGCTGCTGGCTGAGCTGGCAGGCATATTACAGCGCTGGCCGGAGCAGGAGCGCGCCTTGTTTGCCGGCATGAATGCTGGCAGGCTGAATGGCAGTGATTTTTTGTTATTACTGACAGACACTGACGCCTTGCCGGCGTTGAGTGCCGCGCTTGATCAGCGTTTGCGGGAATGGAGCCAGGGGGTGGCTGACGTGCAGCCTGTGTTGCCTCAGGGAGCCTGTTATTTCACCGCCGGTGAAAGCCGGGGAGACGTCATGAGCCGGATAGACAGTATGCTGGCCGTGGCGGAGCAAGGAGGCGCGACAGGCACAGCCGTAATGGAAACGGTATCGTCGCGTCATCACTGGAGTGAAGGTGAGTGGCGTGAGCTGCTGAATAACGTGACCACGGCCCATGCGGTTGTTTCCGCACGCTTTCCGGTATTAACGCTGGCTGATAATGACTGTTTGCATGAAGAGGCCATGATGCGTGTGCACTGGCAGGGCAGCACCTGGCGGGCCGGTGATATTACGCCCTGGGCCCGTCGCCTGGGCCGGCTTGCAGAGCTTGATCTGGCCATGGTGGAGCACGTTATTGACGGGCTGAAACATAATGAGCAAAAACCAGTGGCAGTGAATGTGTCTGTAGATACATTACGCGATGTGGCAGGCCGGCGGCGTCTGGTTAGCTTGCTGAGCAATGCCGGTGGCTTTGCGCCTTTGCTCTGGCTGGAGTTTGCTGAGCGACATGTGATTGCCGAGCTGGAATTATTTCGTGCGTTTTGTACTGAAGTGAAAGCAACAGGGTGTCATCTTGGTATAGAACGAGCCGGGCGGGATTTTGCAAAAATTGCGCATCTGGAAGAGCTTGGGCTGGATTATCTTAAGGTTGATGGCTCTTTGCTGGCCGGGCTTGAAGAGAATGAAGGCAACCAGGGGTTCTTGCGTGGTTTTTGCAGTCTGGGGCACAGCATTGGGTTGTGCATGATTGCAGACGGTGTGCAGGATGCACAGCAGCGTGATTTGCTGCGGGCTCTTGGGTTTGATGCTGCCGGCGGGCCGGGGATCCGGCCGCTGTGATATAAATAATCAGATCATGGGGATTTGTTCGTCGTCATCATTATCATGGTCACTGAATAAATCCAGCCGGTATTGCTTGCGCAGGCTTTGTCTGGTGAGCAGTTTTTGCTGAGCCATGGACGGCAGCTCGGTGAACTGAATCAGTTGCTTGTCTATCAGTAAGTCTATCAAGTCTTCCAGCACCCGCGACATGGCCAGATCAGACGCTTTGAGCGGATCTGATCCGGGCTCTGCCGCTGCGTTAATAAACCGGGCAAGCTCCGGTGATTGGTCTTCTACAGGCTCACTGATATCCGCGATTTGTTCACGGCTGACCGCACAAATACGCCCGTCTTTGTCTCTTTTTACAAACATCAGCATAGTCCCTGTTCACGTGCCAGTAATACCAGGTGCATGCGATCTCTGGCTCCCAGTTTCTCAAATACAGAGCTTAAATGTGCTTTGACGGTACGCTCGGTAATATTCAGTGTGATGGCAATGCGTTTATTACTGCTGCCTTTTATGACCTCAGCGGCAACCTGACGTTCGCGTGTGGTTAATTTGCTGAGCAGCGATTCTTTATCACCTGCTGCGCTGCCAGTGTTTTCAAGCATGGGGGAGAGCAGGCCTATCATATGAGTGACCAGCTCGGCAGGTAACCACATGCCCCCGGCACAGACAGTTTGGGCTGCCTGAGTCAGGATCTGCTGACTGGACAAGGCCTCAAGATAGCCTCGGGCTCCTGCGGTCAGTGCCTGGCGCAGCTCATTTATCTGAGGGTTGCGGGTAATGGCAACAACGGTATTTCCTTGTGCTGTCTGATGCCTGATTTGTGCTTCCCAGCCCGCAACGCCGGTAAGAACCCATATCAGTCCGGCAGGAACAGATAACGCTGCCTGATCACTGGCCTCGACCAGGTTTACATTCGGAAAAGCCTGATGCCAGCGCGGACTGTAAAATCCTTTTTCGGTAATAAATACTGAATTTATCATCTTTCTGTCATCGCTTTTGAAGTGGCTCTGAGGACGGGTTTCAGCAGGTATTCCAGTACGGTTTTTTTGCCTGTAAGAATATCAACTTCAGTGACCATGCCGGGAATAATGGTAAGATCGGCAGCAAGGTTGGTTCGTTCAGTGGCCAGGCGCACCAGATAGTAACTGCTGCCCTGATCATCCTTGATGGTATCGGCACTGATATGTCTGACTTCCGCATTTAAACCGCCATAAATGGCAAAATCGTAAGCAGTGAATTTAATCATGGCGTCTTGCCCCGGGCGAATAAAGGCGATGTCTTTGGGCTGAATTCTGGCTTCAATGATGAGCTCATCATCCAGCGGGATCAGTTCAATCACTTCCCGGCCCGGTGACACCACGCCGCCCACGGTATTGGCAAACAGCCGTTGCACCGTGCCTCTTACCGGCGCGCGAATCTCGGTTTGCTGTACTCTGTCTTCCAGTGCAGATTCTGCCTCACCCAGTGCATCCAGCCTGGCTTTTGCTGCCAGATAGTCACGCCGCCATTGATTGGTCACATTAAGTTCTACTTCTCTGAGTTTGTTCTGAGCTTCTTCTATGGCGGCTTCGCTTCGGCTGATGGCGGCTCTTGCCCGCTCGGCTTCACCACGTGAACGACTGATCTCGCGCTGGATGCGCAGTATATCTACATCGGAAACGGCCCCCAGCTGCAGCAGCGGACGGGTCACTTTCAGCTCTTGCTGACTGAGCGCCAAAGACTGAGTGTGTTGCCTGAGTTCAGCCTGCGCTTCAACCAGATCCTGCTGGCGCTGGCTGAGCTGATGATTATAAATGGCAATTTGCTCTTGCAGCTCTTCCTGGCTGGCGCGATACAAGCGCAGTTCCCGGCTGATAAGATCGGGAGCCTGTTCATGCAGCTCATCGGCAAACACCGGCTCGGTTTGATCAATCAGCGCCTGCAGGCGTGTCACTTCAGCACTGGCCGACAGATATTGAACCTGGCTCTCACGCAGGTTGGACATGGAGCGGGTTGGATCGATACGCAGCAGTACTTCACCGGCCTCTACGGTTTGGCCTTCTTTCACCAGGATCTGCTGCACAATACCGCCATCCAGCGATTGTATTATCTGCAGCTGCCGTGAGGGGATCACCCGGCCCTCTCCCCGTGTTACTTCATCAAGAGAAGCAAAAGCAGACCAGACCAGCAAAGCAATCAGTACCAGACCCATGGAATAGAGCAAGGCTCTGGCGCGAACGGGTTCCTGCTGCAGGCGGGCCCATTGGGCATCAAGATCCCAGTTTTTGTTGGTGTGAGGCTGTTTGCTGTTTGGGGTCATGCCGCACTCCCGATTTTGCCTTGCCTTAATGCCTCGAGCACTTCTTCTTTTGGCCCGTTGGCAACAATCTGGCCATTATCAACCACAATGATCCTGTCTACCAAAGACAGCAGTGAACTCCGGTGAGTTACCAGCACCATGGTTTTGCCGTGGGCACAGTGTTGCAGACTTTGTTTTATCTGTTGCTCATTGCGTTGATCAAGTGATCCTGTGGGCTCATCAAGAAGTAAAATGGGCGCGTCTTTTATCAGTGCTCTGGCAATGGCGATGGACTGACGTTGCCCGCCAGATAACAGCTCGCCCCGCTCACCCACCTGCATATCAAAGCCAGAGGGATGAGTGTCGACGAAGTCGGCCAGGCCACTCTGGTTGGTGGCATGAACAATACGGGCATCATCAACCTGCGACATGCCCATCACCAGGTTATCGCGCAGAGTGCCGTAAAACAGTGATACATCCTGTGGCACATAGCCCATGGCTCTGCGCAATTCGGCCGGATCCAGCTGGCGAATATCAACGCCGTCTATCAGGATAGTGCCGGCACTGGGCTCATAAAGCCCCATGATCATGCGCTCTATGGTGCTTTTTCCTGAGCCGTTACGCCCGAGAATAGCCACATGCTCTCCTGACTGGATTTTGAAACTGATATTTTGCAGTGCCTGCTTTTCGGCATTGGGATAACTGAAGCTGACCTGACGGAACTCGATATCTCCTGCTACCACAGGACGGCTGACTTTATGCTGCCCCTCTGCACGCTCGGTGGGCGTGTCCATAATCCGGTTCAGCGTATTCATGGCGGCTACCGCATGATGATATTGAGACAGCAAGGACGCCGCATGGCCTACCGGCCCCATGGCCCGAGAAGACAGCAGGTAGCAGGCGATAAGTCCGCCTTGCGTAAGCTGACCGTCACGAATGAGATAAACGCCCAGAATAATCAGGCTGACGGCAACCACTTGTTGCGTCCAGTTGGCACCATTACTGACCGACGAAGCCAGCAGTCTCATGCGAGCGGTCAGCTTGGAGAGAAATAAAATAGTGCTTTCCCAGGTGCCCTGCATTTTGCTGGCTGCACCGGTAATTTTAATGGTTTCAAGATTACTCAGGCACTCTACCAGGGTGGCGTTGCGCATGGCGCTTGCCTGCATCATTTTTTCAGAAAGGCGCTGCATACGGCGCTGGGCAATAATGGCATACAGTAAGACGATTAATGCGCCTATTATAATGGGAATAACCATCAGCCAGTTAATAATGGCAATAATGGAGCAAAATAATAAAATAAAAGGAAGATCGACCAATGTAACCAGGGTGACTGAGCCAATAAAGCTGCGCACTGATTCAAAAGACTGCACATTACTGGCAAAAGAACCAGCAGACGCCGGGCGCTGTGACAGCTTCATGTTGAGAATGTGCTCCATAATGGACGCAGAGAGCGTTATATCGGCACGATTTGCTCCCATATCAACAAACCAGCCTCGCATCAGACGCAGACCCAAGTCGGCACATAGCACAATAAACACGCCGGCAGCCAGCACCCAGAGCGTATGTGTTGCGTGATTGGGTACCACCCTGTCATATACATTCATCACAAACAGCGGCATGGTGACCGCCAGCAGATTGATCAGAATGGCGGCAATAATAATGTCACGGTAAAGAGGGCGGTTTTGCTTTATAACGCTCCAGAACCAGTGTCCTTCGGTACGGAAATTTCCGCTGGTTCCGCGCTCATCAAAATGAAACAGAGGATGAGCATAAATAAGGTTTCCGGAATACTGTGGTTCAAGTGTATCAAGAGAGACGGTCACTTCAGCATCCGGCAGGTCGGGCCAGATAACGCTGGCAGTTTTTTGCTGCTGATCAATGCCTGTAATAACACAGGCATTGTTATTATTCAGTAAAAGCGTGGCGGGAAGTAATGATGTATTTATGTCGGACAGTGTGTAAACAGAAACTTGGCTGGCAAGCCCGGCCCGGCGTGCGGCCCGGTGAAACACAGACGGTGTTAACATGCCATCTGCCAGTGGCAAACCTGCCAGTGCGATGTCGCTGGTAAGCTTTCGCTGGTGCAAACGGCATAAAATGAGCAAACACCCGAGCAAGGGATCAGCTTGTTGGGTATGGTGTTTTGTTTGTGGCATTCAAGCTTCCGTATATTCCCCGGCAAGATGCCGGGGCTGTGATGAATTACCTGCTATTAGCGTAATATTCTGACCTGGCTGATGGCGGAACGGATTTCTTCGGCAGGGCAGGCTGAGTCTGCATCTACAGTAACCGGCTCTGCTCCCAGATCACTGAGCGAGGGTAACTTATCATTAACTACGCTCAGCGCTGGCAGCAGCTGGCCCATGGCCGCAAGGGTGCGTGCAATGGCGGTGCCCCTGTCGTAAAGCGCATTGGTATAAGCCCGGCTCGCCTGAAAATATTCGTTTTGGGCGTCGAGCACGTCAAGCAGCGTTCTTTCACTGATGTTAAATTGCCCTTGATAGGCAGCTCTTACCCTGTCTGAGGACAGCCGGTGCTGATTAAGAATGGGCAGCTGCTGATCAAGCTTTTGTACATCGTTGTATGCAATTTGCAGGGTCTGGCGCATATCAACACAGGCTTTGTTGCGCTGATCCTTGGCTCTGTCTACTTCTTCATAGGCTTTATCAACATTTGCCTGATCACGGCCTCCGCGATACAGGTTGTAGCGAACATCCAGACCAACACGCCCTTCGGTGCGCCGTTCATCGATAGTGCCATCTACATAATCCTGAGTGCCGTATCTGGCATTAAGGTTAAGTTCCGGATGAAACGCCGCCTGCTGGCTTTCTACAGCAGCTTCCTGGGCGCTGATATTTCGAAGTGCGGCGTGAAATGAAGGGCTGTGTTGATAGGCCAGTTGCATGGCGTCGCGCAAGGTCAGCGGTAACTGGCTGTTATTGAACTCCAGCTCCGGCATGTTTTCCGGTGGCAGCTCTCCGACAATGCGCAGGTAGCGAGCGGTGACATCATGCAGGTTGGTGGTTTCTGTTAACAGGTTGGACTCTGCAAGCGAAACACGGCCACTTATCTGCTCAAGATCTGCTCTGCGTGCTACCCCGGCACGGGCACTGGTTTCAATTTGTTCAAAAACATCTACATGGCTGGTTAAGTTGTCTTCCGCCTGACGCACCAGATCGCGATAGCGCATGACATCCTGATAGGCTCTCAGGGTTTCTAATGCAGTGCCATCAATTGTTTCCAGTAATTCAAAGTAACGAACCAGCTGCGCATTCTCAAAACGAGTGACATCGTTTGAGGTTTTAAAGCCATCATAGAGCATTTGTACCAGGGAGATTTCTGCGGCACTGCCGGTAAAGTCTTCCGGATTGGTGTAGTTGCGCCATTCCTTACCATACCCAGCGGTTACATCCACCGTTGGCTTGTATCCGCCTTTGGCAAAGTCGATGTCATATGCCGAGGCATTGAATATTCTCCAGCTGGCCTGAACATCAGGATTGGTTGCAATTGCTTTTTCTACAATACCTGCCGGGCTGGCAGCTGATTCCTGCGCATTCGCAGCTGAAGCCAGTAAGCATGCTCCTGCAAGAACAGATAGTACTCGTGGTTTTGATGATTTCATAATGTATGACCCAGTCCATTAGAGTTAGTTAAAGCTACAGTCATCCATTGAAGCGAAAGCACGTGCACGTGGATGCTCTGTTTACTGATATCCTTGCGCTTCAGTTGAAGCTTTAACCCTAACCTATCTTAAGCATCTTTACGTGGATACATACTGTACCAGAGGACAATATTTTCTTGTTTGCTTTAACGATAAGATGTAGCAATTATCAGGGTTTTATAAGGTTGGCAAGGTATGAGCGTAGCAATAGCTGTGATCACCGAGGCCTCTGGCCAGGTAACCGCGAAATCTGCTGACGGTTCTGTTCGTCAGCTTTCTGTTGGCGACACTGTGTTCGCTGGCGAAACGTTAATTACCGGAGAGGGCGCTGAAGTGGCGCTGGATTTTGGTGATAACGTGCCCATGTTGTTTGGTGAAAACCAGACCCTTCAGATGACGCCAAGCATGCAGTCAGCCGCAGAGCCAGCTACGCAAGAAAGTGCCTTGCTTGATCCCAGTGTTGAAGCAGTATTGGCTGCCCTGGAAAACGGCGATGATATTTTAGAAGAGCTTGAAGCACCTGCCGCGGGTATTGCCGGTGCGCCTTCTGGTGGCGGTGGTTCTTTTGTGTCGCTAACCCGAGTAGCCGAGCAGGTTGATCCTCAGTCATTTGAGTTTGGTATAGCCCCTGTAGATCCGTTTGAAGTTGAAGCCGGTGCAGCGGCCCCTGATGCGGATGCCGATGCCGATGCCGATGCCGACGCCGACGCCGACGCAGATGCTGATGCCGACGCGGATGCGGATGCTGATGCAGACGCTGACGCCGATGCCGATGCCGACGCCGATGCAGACGCTGATGCCGATGCTGATGCGGATGCAGACGCCGATGCGGATGCCGACGCGGATGCGGATGCTGATGCTGATGCGGATGCGGATGCGGATGCCGATGCGGATGCGGATGCCGATGCGGACGCAGATGCAGATGCAGATGCTGATGCCGATGCAGATGCTGATGCAGATGCCGACGCTGACGCCGATGCGGACGCCGATGCTGATGCCGATGCCGACGCGGATGCTGACGCGGATGCGGACGCCGATGCCGATGCTGATGCTGATGCTGATGCGGATGCTGATGCTGATGCTGATGCTGATGCGGATGCCGATGCGGACGCGGATGCCGATGCAGATGCTGATGCAGATGCTGATGCAGATGCCGATGCTGATGCTGATGCGGATGCCGATGCGGATGCTGATGCTGATGCCGATGCGGACGCTGATGCTGACGCCGATGCCGACGCTGACGCGGATGCCGATGCGGACGCTGATGCCGATGCTGACGCTGATGCTGATGCCGATGCGGACGCGGATGCTGACGCGGATGCGGACGCCGACGCGGATGCTGACGCCGACGCGGATGCGGACGCGGATGCGGATGCGGATGCGGATGCGGATGCTGATGCAGACGCGGATGCCGATGCTGATGCTGATGCCGATGCTGATGCCGATGCGGACGCGGATGCGGATGCCGATGCCGATGCTGATGCGGACGCTGATGCCGATGCCGATGCAGACGCCGATGCCGATGCGGATGCCGATGCGGATGCCGATGCGGATGCCGATGCGGATGCTGACGCGGATGCGGATGCCGATGCGGACGCTGATGCCGATGCGGATGCGGATGCTGATGCGGACGCGGATGCCGATGCTGACGCGGATGCGGATGCAGATGCTGATGCGGACGCGGATGCCGATGCTGATGCTGATGCGGATGCCGATGCGGATGCTGATGCTGATGCTGATGCTGATGCTGATGCCGATGCGGACGCTGATGCTGACGCCGATGCCGACGCTGACGCGGATGCCGATGCGGACGCTGATGCTGACGCTGATGCGGATGCTGATGCTGATGCGGATGCCGATGCCGACGCCGATGCGGATGCTGACGCGGATGCCGATGCTGACGCGGATGCCGATGCTGACGCGGATGCGGATGCAGATGCTGATGCGGACGCGGATGCCGATGCTGACGCCGATGCCGATGCTGATGCTGATGCCGATGCCGATGCTGATGCTGATGCTGATGCCGATGCTGACGCGGATGCCGACGCTGACGCTGACGCCGATGCTGACGCGGATGCCGATGCGGACGCCGACGCGGATGCGGATGCTGATGCCGACGCGGATGCTGATGCTGATGCCGATGCGGACGCCGACGCCGACGCTGACGCTGACGCGGATGCCGATGCGGACGCCGACGCGGATGCTGACGCTGATGCTGACGCGGATGCCGACGCTGATGCGGATGCGGATGCGGATGCAGACGCCGATGCGGATGCTGACGCGGATGCGGACGCCGATGCTGACGCCGACGCTGACGCGGATGCGGATGCTGATGCTGATGCGGACGCTGATGCCGATGCGGACGCGGATGCTGACGCGGATGCGGACGCCGACGCTGATGCTGACGCGGATGCCGACGCTGATGCGGATGCGGATGCGGATGCAGACGCCGATGCCGACGCGGATGCCGATGCAGATGCTGATGAAGACGCCGATGCGGATGCGGATGCGGATGCTGATGCAGATGCCGATGCCGATGCCGATGCAGACGCTGATGCCGATGCAGACGCTGATGCGGATGCCGATGCGGATGCCGATGCAGACGCTGATGCTGATGCCGATGCGGATGCTGACGCCGATGCTGATGCCGACGCGGATGCTGATGCTGA